>JAKPII010000053.1 GCA_029549885.1 Planctomycetota bacterium | reverse complement strand
AGCGCCACCTGGCGGAGAGGAGTTTGAGCGAGAGTTTCTGGCACGTCTCACCGAGGCAACTCGGCGACAGATGGAATCGCTCATTCCTGATTCTCCCGAGGCCTGGCAAAAGTATGCCAACGTGATAGGAGGGGCTTACGACGTAATGATCGGCCGCGGGTTGCCAGAGAACGAAGACCTGAGCGTGGACGTCCGGCGGGAAACGCAGGAGGATAGTGTTACCGCCCGGTACCTTTTGATCCATCAACCGTCAAGAAAGGAAACTGTGCCAGTCTTGGTCCTAGTTCCTGCATCGCCCCGACCGACGGTCGTGATCTGGGTCAGTCCCAACGGCAAGCAAGGCATCCTTGCCGAGGATGGCAAGCCTATTCCCGTCATCCGAAAGATGTTAGAGCAAAAACTTGTTGTGGTCACAGCGGACCTTTTTGGCCAAGGCGAAACTACCCCGGACGGCAAGAATGTCGAGCGGCAACGTCTCGTGCGGGATGACTACGCGGGCTACACGTTTGGGTACAATCCGCCCCTGTATGCCCAGCGGGTTCACGACTTGCTCAAAGTCATCCGGTTTGCCCGCTCGCAATTGGTTCCCGAGGGAAAACTCATTATGATTGGCCCCCAGGGTGCCGCTCATTGGGTGGCGGGTGCCCTAGCCCAAGCCAAGGGTGCCGTTGATCTAACGGTGGTAGATACCGGTGGGTTCCGGTTTCAATCGATCAACGCCTTCGACCATCCCGACTTTTTCCCCGGGGCGGCCAAATACCTCGATCTCCCCGGATTGCTGTCAATTGCGGCACCGGCGAAGTTGTGGCTAGCTGGGGAGAATAGCGAAGGGCTCTCCCTTATTCGAAGGGTCTATCATGCTGCACCGGCCGAAGGACAGTTGCGGGCTTGGGATTCACTTCCAATGGATGAAAACTCCGAATGGCTCAAGAGCTTGATAGAATCCCTCTAAGGCTTTGGGCAATTTAGAGAAAATAGGATAAGTGCACAAAAAGGCATACAGCCGGATAAACGCTTATCGCTTAGCTTTTGGGGCCTTCCGCGAACGGCGGCGAATTCGCTGCCCAATCCGCAAGCGACGCGGTGACCCATGTTGGGCGATAACCTGTTCCCAGTATTCCTTCATTGACTCTTGAAACTTCCGAAAAGCCTCGGCCGACACGCGGATCGGCACGACGTTGTTTTCGTGCGATTCCCGACTTTTTCTGCTGCAATCGAATTTCGCACCGTTCATTAGTTCACCCCAAAATTAAGGCCCCGATTCTCGTCTCACTTGTTTCCATCCTATCCACGAGGGACGCCAAAGGAAAGGAATGTGAAAACGATTTTCTAGAACCCTCTGATTTGTGGATCGCCCCACAAACTGTTGACACTCGAAGGAAAAACCTATTCCCCAGCCGGTCCCTGTGGTTCGCCAGTCCCAGATAACCTGGTTTCTGGCCTTCTAACTCTTGGACGTGCCGGGCGAGATTCTGGTTCGCTGCAAACCCGGAGAAGCCAACAAGCCGCAAGTTTCCCCAAGAACTGACCTCGCCGCCAAGAAGATCTCCAAGCGACCAAGAATCTCACAAAACAGCAAGATACTACTTGATAGATAAGCATTTCAATAAAATAAACGCCCAGTGGGAACAATCCCGCCGGGCGCCACACCACGGGCTGGTGGTGTTAGGGTCATGTGCAAAAAAGCTGGCTGGGGCCCGCAGCCATTAGGTATCTAAGAAATAAACCCGAGTGGTTTAGGCAGGTTTCGGAGCGGCCGTGAGAGTCCAAGCGCTCATACTACCAATTCGCGGCAAGCCCTTTCCCTTACCGTGCTCCGAGGGGCACGTTAAGAAATTGTTGCGAAGACGAAATCCCAGGCTCAGTGGCGCAACCTTTGAAAATGGAACAGGGCGTGCATTTCGTTGCCTTCGTCGTTTGTGTCCCTTTGGTATCTTTCCTACGACAGGTCTCTTGGAGAGTTTTGCGAGCATAGTGTGCGTACTCAGCCGAAAGATGTTTATGTGGAGGGCGAAGTGTGGCGGCCAGGGACAGGCTCATCTCAACGGATTGTGATCTAGCCAAAATGCTCTGATATTGCGCCATAAAATGGGCAACTGGCGCAAATGGCAAAGATAATCAAGCCCAAGTCTCGGTATTCGCTCTGGCATAAATCCCAAGGCTGGAGTATAGTTTTGTAGAGAAAGTATGGAGCAAGACGTCCGCCGGATATGTTCTCGGGCGGCGCCGTGAGGTCATCGGCAATCGGTGTTGCGAAACAACTGAGGTTACGCGACGAGAGAGGAGACCGGGAATGCAAGTCCATGGACCCAGCCATATTCATGGTGCTCAACCCCTGAATGGGCCGCATCTGTCTCGATTGGGACAGACCTCATCGCCGAGCCAGCGTGCTCCCATTCGGGATGAGTTGCATCTATCCCCGGTGGGGCAGCTTCTGGACAAGGTGCACGACCTCCCTGATATTCGCGCCGACCTGGTCGCGCGGATTCGCGCCGAAATCGCTGCCGGCACGTATGAAACAGAAGAAAAACTGCAAGTGGCTCTTGAACGTCTTCTCGATGAGATCGGTTAGGCGTGTCGAAGCAGTATCAAGTTGGCCCAATCGAGATTCCTGAACCGCCTCTCCTCCGTTTTGCGGAATATTTACGCGCGCAGGGAAAACGGATGACGTCTCAGCGTCAAATCATCGTCAATGAAGTGTTCAGCCACCACGATCACTTCGACGCTGAGGACCTGATCAACCATCTTCGTGACCGGCTCGCTGCTCGCGAAGTCAGCCGTCCCACCATTTACCGGACACTGGGCGAACTGGTTGAGGCTGGACTTTTGCGTCGCATGATCTTGCGTGAACGGTACGTTTACGAGCATCAATACGGCTACCCCGAACATGACCATCTCTATTGCCAATCGTGTCATCAACTGTTTGAGTTCCACACCGACGCTCTTATCAAGATCCGGGAAGCCGTCGCTCGGGAGTACCACTTTACCCCCACGTCGCACCGCATGATCATCATGGGTATCTGCGCCGACTGCCAACGTAAAGCAGAGCAATCGCCCGGTGTCAGCAAAAGAGCGTAGCTACCCGGATCGTTCAGCCGGGTACGCTGCATCCGCCCGTTGTACCTCGCCCCCCTGAGATAAATCCGTCGGCAAAAGAGAATTCACCGAACGTAGATTTCTTTCCTACGGAACCCCCACACAATTTGGGGGGCATTTTCACTCGACGGGTGCCAAATACTCCGCAAGAATCTTGATCTCGTCTGGTGTCAAAAGATTCTTTTCGGGATGATCCGGGAAGGCATGGTAGGAGGGCATCCCGTCGTTGGTCTGGCGATAAAATTTCCTAGCCTTGGGATCGGCAATAAACTCCGCCAACCACCTCTTGGAGCCATAACCGGTCAAGTCCGGGGCTTGACCTAAACTTCCCGTGGAATAAAACCGA
>JAKPII010000043.1 GCA_029549885.1 Planctomycetota bacterium | reverse complement strand
ATATCGGCGGTAAAACTCACCACCGTGCCCGGTCGAAGGACATCGGGCAATGCCTTCCCCGTCAGTTCAACCTGGCACTCACGTTCCAAAACAAGCTGCCATTTTTGGCCAGAAGGCGAAACGATCTGCAGGCCTGCCGGCGTCAGAACCTCAACCGTTCCGGAAGCCTCGATTCTAGGGAGTTGTTCGCCCTGCCCCCGTGGCTGATTTCGGCCGGGAACGCTCCCTGGACGTCCCATCTGAGGTGGAAACTGGCCCATACGCCCACGTTCCTGCGGTTGAGGTGGGACTACCGGCGGAAAGAACTGGGCAAGCACCCTTGGCCCGCACAAGAAGGTCCCCACCAACACCACTGACGCGACAACAAACCGACATAACCGAATGCCATTCTGGCGTTCCAGCACCCGTCGCCAAACCACAGTTGGACGACGGCAACGCAACGAGACACTTGAGAAGGCGGCCATAACTTCGTTTCCCCAATTTAGGACAGCAGCTGGCTAGAGTTCACCACCTTCAGCATACCGAAACGAATCTGCGTTTGCCAGTTCTCGCCACAAAAGCTTTCGCGAAGGCACACCCATCTTCCGCGTGACAGGGCAGACGCCGACTTTCGGAAAGGCGAAGCCGCCACCTCAAGCGGACACTTTCCGATTTGATCGCGCCACCCGAGATGCTGCTTGTACGTCAAAGCAGCGGATTTCACGAGGTGAAACGAACACCTGCTCACCGGGACCCGCCTCCAGTTCGTCCCATTGATTGCGGTCGATTTCGGCCACAAAAGCCTCGCCAGATTCTGCCTCCAACCAAACTCGCACCTGTGCCCCCACCATTTGGCTCCGCACAATCCGCGACCAAAAGCCTTCGCCACAGGCGAACCGGCTCAAAGTGAATTCGTGCGGGCGAACGAAAACGACGGCTTCGTGTCCCTGTTCCGCGACCACGGTGGTTCCAAAGCGGATGTGTCCCCCCTGGCGATAACCCCGAAAACGATTGACCGACCCAATGAACTCGGTCACAAACGGCGTGTTGGGATGGTTATAAACCTCGTCGGGCGTCCCGATCTGCTCGATGCGTCCTTCATTCATGACCACAACGCGGTCGGCTAATTCCAGGGCCTCATCCTGGTCATGCGTGACGAAGATGCTGGTCACACCAATCTCATCGTGAAGCTTACGCAACCATGTCCGAAGCTGCCGCCGAACCTTGGCATCAAGTGCCCCGAACGGCTCGTCGAGGAGCAAGACCTGGGGTTGAACGGCTAGCGCCCGCGCCAATGCCACCCGCTGCCTTTGCCCCCCGGAAAGCTGATGCGGATAACGGTCGCGGAAGTGTTCCAGTTGAACAAGACGGAGCAGACTTATCACGCGATCGGTAATTTCTTGCTTTGTCAGCCCAAGCCGCCGGCGCTGCATCCGCAGTCCAAAGGCAACATTGTCGAAAACGGTCATGTGCCGAAAAAGGGCATAATGCTGAAAGACAAATCCAATCCGCCGCCGAGCAGCCGGCTGATAGGTCACGTC
>JAKPII010000037.1 GCA_029549885.1 Planctomycetota bacterium | reverse complement strand
GTATCGGGGAATTCTTCCCCCCGACATTTGACAAATGATCTGAAGCAACGTCAGCGTCCGCCGTACCTCAACACCAAATTCCATGAGTGAGCGGGGCGGATGAGCATGAACCTGTCGATACAAGAGGCGAAGATGTGACGGTCGAGCAAGATGGAGAAGATACCACAAACGGAATCGACCCAACCCGGCCAAGAGTTCCCTCCTTGCGATGGACTTCCACAAACCTCTGTTGCTATCCAAAACGTGTTGAATATGTCGGCCGATTGGCGTCATAACTCTAGGCAATCTTTGCGCTATGTGGGGCATCTTTGGGCGATAGCTCCCGAGTGACCGGATTCCGGTCAGGCTGCTGGAGGCGGGCAGCCTTTCAAGCCGATTTAGACACGGGAGAGTCTCTGCATTTGTCGAGCGTCAAAATAGGCAAACTAATAGGAATTTTGTGCTCAGGAGGATTACGCAAAGCGTTTTTGAGTTATTCGCTTCAACAGGCGAAAACCATTTAGGGGGGAAATCTGGGAGACTCAGCCACACCACGGGCCTTTGGCCCGGTTTGGTGGACCTCGGAGACGGATTCTTTGCCGGTTGAGTTCCGATCGCCCTTCTCGCAAGGAGCCTTTCGGACACGGATCGAAGGAAAGGACCCATGACGAATCACCAGCGGCATGAGCCAACCTGGCCGTTCTTGATTATTCTCGTGATTCTTTTCATCCTCAGTGCCACATCGCCCCGGGCTTGGCGGATTGTCGAGCGTCCAGACCCACCTCGGCCCAAACAGAAACCAGAGCTCGCGCTGGCTAGTGCTGCGCAACGTACTCCGCATACCACAAAACCCCATGAAAGCACTACGGAGCGCTCACCGCTTTCACCCATTCAGAAAGATCACACACAACCGGCGGCGGAGTCAGCGCTCGGCGGCAGTTCCTCCTCGGTCACCTCGTTCCAACCAGACGGCTTTTCCCAATCCCGAGAGGGTTTTTCTCAACTGGATGTGCAGCAACCAATTGGCAAGAACGGTGATCAGTCCGAAGCTCCGCTGGGAATGCGGGAGCCTACAGGGGATTTAGTCTCCGAGTTGTCCGGAAATTACGCCCAAGAGATGGCAGAATTCGCTGCCGAGTCACACGAGCCGTGCCATGAGGCCGAAGCACCGCAAACGGTTGCCGACGCAACCGACGCGCAAGCTCACGACGCGGTCGCAAAAGGAAATGCCTGGACGGTTCCCGAGTCCCTTTTAGTGTTGTTGGACTCGCTTGCCAACGTGGAGGCACTTCGCCCGTGGGTGACAACCGTCCGCAATCAGGTTGAAAGATTGGGAACGGCCTTCGAGCAGGATTCTCTCGAGGTTGCCCTGGTCCTCGACGAATTACAACGATGTATCGACCGATCGTCCGATCTGCAAATGAGCTTGGGTGAGGATTCCCAACTTGCGGCGCAATTTAGGCAAGTAAGGTACGCCCTGATCCGCCGTCTCGCCCTGTGGAAGTCCCTCCACCTGGCAGGCGGCCTGAACGTTGAACTGGCCAGGATTCACGATGCGGATTGGCAACGACTTTCTCAAAAGATCGCGGCCTTAAATGCTCGGTTGGGCGAAGGAAGTACCGCTCAGGCCTGGCGAGAGTTCCTCAACGTGGAGGCCGTCAGCGAGATCGCGCGAGCTGCTAGGGCGAATCCCTCCGATTGCTCGAAATGGGAGAGTCAGCTTAATCAGGTTGCGCGGGATTCACTTGCCCGAATTGGTCGCCAGGAACTGACCCCCGAACAACATGCGTTGCTCCAGGAACCTGCCCTGGAGGACTACCTCAACGAACTCCGCTTCTGGCAAGGGCAAAGTTTGACGGGGGCCGAACTGCTTCGGGTCGTCGAGGCCTTTGAAACGCGCGGTCTTGTGTCCGATGGCGAAGCGGTCCTCAGTCACTATTACCGGCTATCACGGTCGTCCGAGGAACCATCTCGCTGGATTGGGCAATGTTTGAACTATCTCTATCGAAATGCCAACCTCCGCATCGTTATCACGGCGGATTTGCTCAATCGTTTGCTCCCTCAGCGTCCGCGGGAATATCGGCCTGTGTCCGAGACTATCCTCAATCGACCGGTGTATGGTTCCAGCCTTGCAGAAACCACTGTGGCCTTCCGCCTGATCCCCGATCGCCAACGGGCAAGACTGGCCCTCATCGTCCGGGGAGAGGTGACCTCGCTGACGTATGCTCAGGCAGGGCCGGCCACGGTATGGAATGACGGTTTTGGACGTTATGTGGCCGAAAAGGCGATTGAAATCACGCCGCGAGGGTTACGTGCGGAACCGGCCGTGATCGACGTTCAGAACAATGTCCGCCTGCGGAATGTCTCGACCACGCTAGATTCGGTTCCCGTGTTGGGCTTTCTCACGCAGGAAATCGCCCGCGATCAGGTCGCCCGCCGCCGCCTAGAAGCCAACGAAGAAGCCAGGTGGAAGCTGGCTGCCCAGGCCTTACGGGAGATCGAAAACGAGACCGAAAGCCGGTTTGAAGAGCTCAACGAGCGATTGGCCCGCGATGTCTTGGGGCCGCTTTATAGTCTGAACATGTCGCCGAAATGGGTGGCTGCCGAAACGACCAACGACCGCATAATCCTGCGAATTCACCTTGGCTCGGCGATGCAACCAGGCGGTCACACACTGCGACCTTTTGCCCTTTCACATTCCTTGGCGAGTTGCCAAATTCACGAGTCCACTGTGAACAACTTCCTCGCCCAGCTTCATTTGGAAGGGCAAACCTTCTCCATTGCCGAGTTGCAAACCAAACTCCGCGAGAAACTGCGACTGCCCGACCTTGATTCGCCCGAGGACAATCCCCACGCGCACGCCCAAATCACCTTTGCGGCTAAGGATGCCGTTCGTGTCGAGTTCCGCGACGGTCGCCTCAATGTGCTTCTATCGATCGCGCGGCTGGTCAGTTCGCCCAACCGCTGGGAGAACTTCCAGGTTCGCGCCATTTATAAACCGGAAATCAGTCACGACCGTATCCAATTCGTCCGCGACGGGGTTATTCAGCTCGTCGGCCCGATGGATATGCGATCACAAATTGCCTTGCGAGGCGTTTTTAGCAAAACGTTTTCCAAAGAACGCCCCTGGCAGGTCTCGCCGGGGTTCCTCGAAAAGAATCCTCACCTTGCCGATTTGACAGTCACCGAATTGACGCTCGAACACGGCTGGCTGGGATTCTCAATCGGCACACGCTCGGCTCAGGTTAACCAAACGGCCAACCGTCTTCCGGCCCCTTCATCACCGCCTTATGGCTCGTAAGATCAATCATTCATGCTGCTAACATGAGGAGTGTTAAAGTCTATCCCAGAACCTCCTCTCTACCGTTCCGCGGGAGAGGGGTCGGGGGTGAGGGTGGCTCGAATTGCTGCCGGTTTTCTCAATCGATTCTCACGTTCGCTTGCCCTCACCCCAACCCTCTCGCAGAGGGAGAGGGGGGACTATTTGGGACAGGCTCTTAATAGAGATAGAAGCAACAAGGATTTCCCGTCCTGTTGTTCTTACCGTTTTTCGCCGGATGCCGTCCTCTGATGGCCCCGGAAAGAGATTGCAGCTATCTCCGAAGCGTACCGTTGTTTCCCTCGGCAACGCGTGGGGATTGTCCAAACGGGGTTTCTGACCGAGTTGGTTTCCAACGGGCCAAGACCTCTTTCCCGCCCAAGAGCACTAGTTGTTTATCCCGCAGAAAATAGGGGATTTCGGCCACAACAGCCACATCGGCTGGGATAGTTGAACGGATTCGCTCATACCGGTCCCGAGTGGTCAAAACGCAAGCGGAATCGCCTTTCCCCAGAAAGTCAACAAGCTCCTGGGTGTTGGATGCTGGAATAAAGGTGATGGGACGGCCCAAATAGAAGACCCAACTGGGCTCCAGG
>JAKPII010000029.1 GCA_029549885.1 Planctomycetota bacterium | reverse complement strand
ACACGAGATCGCTTCGGGGGTTTCTTAGGATGAACACGATGTTGGGTAGGACGTTCGTTGGTTTATTGACGGGCGGATGATGAATCGCTTCCGGGAGATCGAGTGATTCGCCGCGGCGTGGAGTGTCTTCATGAACATCCTGCCAAGATTTGTAGCCATCATCGGAATTGTTTTGGATATTCTCTTGATCACGGGCTGTGAGACGGCGCCATCCGCAGCGCCGCCCCCAGGACCTCCGGAAGTTGCCGTTTACACCGTGGAGACGACCAAGGTCCGCATCACGACGGAGTTACCCGGTCGAACGGCCTCCTATTTGGTGTCGGAGATTCGCCCGCAGGTCAACGGGGTGATTTTGAAACGCTTTTTTGAGGAAGGCTCGGAAGTCAAGGCGGGAGATGTGTTGTATCAAATTGATCCGGCGCCTTATCAGGCGGCTTACGACGTTGCGTTGGCCAATCTGAAAACGGCCCAACAAGCCGTGGAAAAGGCCCGGGCCGCCCTTGAGGCCAGCATGGCAGCGCAAAAAGAACAAGAGGCCCTTTTTCACCTTGCTCGCACGAATCGTGAGCGCTACGAACGGATGTACGAACAGCTAGCGACCACGGCCATGGAGCGTGATCAAGCCGTGACAAATGCCGAGGTGGCCGAGGCCGCGTTGCTTGCGGCCAAAGCCCGCGTCGAAACCGATCGGAAGGCCCTGGCCGCAGCGGAGGCTGCCGTCCAGCAGGCCGAGGCTGCGCTGGAGGCGGCCAAGATCAATCTCGACTACACCCAGGTCAAGGCACCGATCTCCGGACGGATTGGACGATCCCGAGTCACAGAGGGGGCCATTGTGACGGCCTATCAATCGACACCTCTTGCCACGATTCAGCAATTTGACCCCATTTACGTTGATATCCCGCAATCGACCAGCCAACTGTATCGTCTCCGTCGGGCATTGCAGCAGGGGCGACTGAAGGCCGAGGGTACCGATAAGGTCAAGATCATCCTCGAGGATGGCACCATCTATCCCCATGAGGCAACACTGAAATTTCGCGATGTCAGTGTCGATCCGGGCACCGAGTCCGTGATCGTGCGGGTGATCGTTCCCAATCCCGAGGGGGAATTACTCCCGGGGATGTTTGTCCGCGCCAGCATTGAGCTAGGCGAGCAGCAGGATGCGATTCTCGTGCCCCAACAAGCTGTTCAACGGGACTCGCGAGGGGAGCCTTTCGTGTGGGTGGTGGATGATCAGAACAAGGTTCATGTCCGTTCGATCGTCACCGATCGTGCCTTTGGTCATCGCTGGTTGGTACTAGAGGGATTAAAGGCGGGGGAGCGAATCGTGATGGAAGGGATGCAGAGGCTCAAGCCGGATATGGTCGTCAATGTTGTGCCTTGGGTCGAACCATCCGCTGCGGCATCCCAGGAATCATCACGAGGGTCTGAGTTAGCCAACGGGAGGTAACCGTGATTTCCCGATTTTTTCTCGATCGACCGGTCTTCGCCTGGGTGATCGCCATCATGATCATGGTCCTGGGTGGGTTGGCGATCTACAACCTCCCGATTTCGCAGTATCCGGATATCGCTCCGCCTACCATCCGAATTACGGCGTTTTATCCAGGCGGCTCTGCCGAGACTGTGGAAAACAGCGTGACGCAGATTATCGAGCAGAAACTGACCGGCCTCGATGACATGATCTATTTTTCCGCCACGAGCGACTCGGCAGGTTCTTGCAACATTGAGCTGACGTTTGCCCCGGGGACCGATCCCGATCTGGCCTGGGCTAAAGTTCAAAACAAACTCCAACTGGCGATGGCCAGTTTGCCGGAGATGGTCCAGCGGATGGGAATTACGGTCCGCAAGGCAACCCGCAACTACCTTTTGATTGCCAATCTTATCAGCGAGGACGGGCGGCTCGGAAACATCGACCTCCGCGATTATGCCCAATCCAATTTGGAAAAGGTCTTGGCCCGCGTGCCGGGTGTGGGCGAGGTGGAGGTCTTCGGCAGCCAGTATGCCATGCGGATTTGGATCAATCCGGAGAAATTGACCGCCTACCAGTTGACTGTGGAAGACGTCATTCGGGCCGTCCGCGCCTACAATGTCGAAGTCTCCGCGGGACAGTTCGGGGGCGCCCCCGCCGTTCCGGGCCAAAGGCTCAATGTCAGCATCGTGGTTCAGAACCACCTCCAAACGCCGGATGAGTTCGCCAACATTCCCATTGTCGTCCAGCCCGATGGTGGTATCGTGCGGATCCGCGATGTGGCGCGGGTGGAATTGGGTACGGACTCCTACGCTAGCAATATTCAGTTTAATGGAATGCCATCGGCCGGCTTGGCCGTCCGATTGGAACCGGGGGCCAATGCCCTGGATACGGCCGATCGCGTGAAGAAACGCCTTGCCGAATTGAGTCACTATTTCCCGCCCGGTGTAAGGGTCGTCTATTCCTACGACACCACGCCTTT
>JAKPII010000002.1 GCA_029549885.1 Planctomycetota bacterium | reverse complement strand
ACTTCGATTTAGACGGACGGTGAACCATGGGTGCCAACACGACGATTTCGTGGACTAAACGCACGTGGAATCCATGGCGGGGTTGCACCAAGATCAGCCCCGGCTGTAAAAATTGCTACATGTTCGCAGCACAATTGCGCTATGGCAATGAGCCGCACACAGTCGTTCGCACGAGAACGTGGAATGATCCTCTGCGCTGGCAACGACAGGCGGCCTATCAGGGAAAATGGGAATTCGTGTTCACGTGTTCTTGGTCCGATTGGTTTCATGAGGCTGCTGACGAGTGGCGTGGCGAAGCATGGCAGATAATTCGACGGTGCCCGAACTTGATATTCCAGATACTCACGAAGCGTCCAGAAAGAATTGCAGATCATCTTCCCGACGACTGGGGCGAAGGTTATGCAAACGTATGGCTGGGTACCAGTATCGAACTAAACGAGTACGTTTGGCGTGCGGACGTGCTCAGAAAGATTCCCGCCGTTATTCGCTTCATATCCGCGGAGCCACTCCTGGGACCTTTGACCGATCTTGACCTGGAGGGCATTCACTGGCTGATCGTGGGAGGTGAATCTGGCGCCCGTTATCGTCCCATGAAACTTGCATGGGTGCGCGAGCTGAGAGACCGTGCGTTGGCCCAAGAAGTCGCATTCTTCTTTAAGCAGAGTGCGGGCAGGCGACCCGAGACAGGGACCTTGCTTGACGGACGGCACTGGCGTCAGTATCCCAGGCGTGTGTCCTCTGTACCAGTTGTGTCTGTGGGCAAGGGGCCAAGATGATGTCGACAATGGATCCATGTCCTTCCTATTGGTTAGAGTATTCAAACCTTCAACACACGAAGCACCAATTAATTCGGGAGTATCTCAATGGGTGGTTCCCGAAGTTAGGCTACTCGCATAGTCGTGTAGTGTATGTCGACACTCACGCAGGGCGCGGGCGGCATCTGCAAGGGCAGCTTGGTTCGCCGCTTGTGGCCCTCCAGACTCTGCTTCAACACAAGGATCGCCCTCGCCTCTTGGAACGATGCAAAGTCGTGTTCTTTTTCATCGAGCGTGACGAAACGAATTTCTGTGAACTGCGGAGCGAAATCAAACAGCTCGGCAACCTTCCGGCCAAAATAGTGGTCAACACGTCCTGCAAGGACTGTTTCAAGGTTTTGCATGACGTCGTGACGTCCCTGCGGCACGCTGGACAGGAAATGGCTCCCGCATTTGTCTTCGTAGATCCTTATGGCTTCAAAATTCCGGGCCGTGTCCTTCGCGAGTTGATGGAATTCCCGCGAGTCGAGCTCTTTGTCAACATCATTTGGCGTGAACTCGACATGGCTATCCGGCAAGAGAGGCTCAGGACCAAGAGGAGTGGGATGGCGGACACCCTAGATTCAATTTTTGATGGAAGCGAATGGAAGGATCGTGTGTCATCAGATGACTTTGATGAGCGTGCCAATCAAGCTATCAATCTGCTGCGTGAAAAGATTGGCGCAAAATGGGTAACACATATTCGCATGTTGGGCGATAACGATGTCACGCGTTATCTGCTCATGCATCTTACAAACCATGACGCAGGACGCGACCTTATGAAGGCGTGCATGTGGAAAGTGTGTCCAGACGGTGGATTTTACGTGAGAAAGACGGATGATCCGGCACAACAATTCCTGATCACTCCCGAGCCAGACTTGGGGCCGCTGGCAGAATGGCTGCGTTGTAGGCTGTCAGCGGGCCCGAGACGTTGGAAAGAGCTAATCGCCGAGGTTCGCGAGCAAGTCTGGCTGCCTACACATCTCAATAAGGTCATTCGGGAACTTCGCAGAAAGAAAGAACTCGTTGCCGACGATTACCGGGGTAGGTTTGATCCGATAAACAATCCTCGTCTTAGTCTGAGAGTCGGCGAAGCCCGTGGCCGCTAGACCTCGAAAACGAAGAAGCAGCAAACCGAGGGACAACCACGCCGTGACCCATTCTTGCATCGTGGTTTGCAAAGAGGTCGTCGAAACGCATAGGAAACGACAAGGATTCTGGCAGCTAGGAAGGCTAAAGAGCTCGTAGAAGGAATGCAGAGAAGCATTATGTACGACGGAGAGTTTAACCATGTCCATTCCTTGCCATTGTTGCACCTCTTTTCCCGAAATCTCCCCAGCTTCAAGGGAAGGGAGTCCTTATTTTCCGTGCCATGTCAAGATCAACGCTGGGTGAAGTCCAGTACATCGGGGCGGTATGGCGCACTGCACTTGCGACAACGGCAGGGATGTTTAGAATCAGCGGAGACGGATCGGAGTCCAAAAACGTCAGAAACTCTTGACTGCACCGCGACTTTTGACGCGATTACCATCGTGATTGTTTTTGTTGCCTGAGCTGACCCACGACGAGAAAGCATCCTTCTATGACTATCGCCTATTTCGATTGTTTTAGCGGCATCAGTGGGGATATGGTGTTGGGGGCCTTGGTGGATGCCGGGCTCAAGCTGGAGGACCTTCAGCACGTCGTATCCACGTTGGGCATTCCCAATTGCCGCGTTAATGCCCAGACCGTGCGAAAAGGGGGCTTTCGCGCGACGCAGGTTGTGGTCGAGGCCCCCGAGGAGCACCACCATCGGCATCTCCATCACATCTTGGAGATGGTGGAACGTGCCGATTTGACGCCTCGCCAAAAGGAATGGGCGGAAAAGGTTTTTGTCCGCTTGGCAGAAGCCGAGGCCCGTGTGCATGGCATTCCCATCGAAAAGGTCCATTTTCACGAAGTCGGTGCTGCCGATTCGATTGTTGATGTGGTCGGTAGCGTGGTCGGGCTCGACCTGCTGGGCATCCAGGAGGTTTACGCCTCGCCGGTGCCGACCGGTGCTGGGACGGTGAAGATTGCCCATGGTGAGGTGGCCGTGCCCGCCCCGGCGACTGCCGAATTACTCCGCGGTGTGCCGCTTCTTCCTTGCGATGTCATGATGGAAATGACGACGCCGACCGGGGCAGCGATCCTTACGACCTTTGCCAAGCGGTTTGGTCCCCTTCCCGCGATGCAGATCGAGCAGATCGGTTACGGAGCCGGTTCGCGGGATATTCCTGGTCGGGCCAACGTTTTGCGGCTTTTTGTGGGTAAATCCTTAGTACCACAAGGAGCGATGCCAGGAGTTGAGACGGACCGCGTGTGGATGGTCCAGACCAATTGGGACGATGCCTCTGGCGAGGTGATCGGCTACGTTGTGGAACAGCTTTGGAAGCTCGATGTGCTAGATGTTTTCGTCACGCCCATTCAGATGAAGAAGAACCGTCCGGCCGTGCAATTGACAATCCTCTGCCCTGGTCATCTCATCCCGCAGGTGGAACAGGTCCTTTTCCGGGAAACGACGACCTTGGGCATCCGCTTTTGGCCGGTCGATCGCCACATTTTGGCCCGGCGACCTCACGTCGTGCAAACACCCTATGGCCCGGTCCAGGGCAAGGTCAGCTTTTTGCCGGACGGCGAAGCCCGTTTTTCGCCGGAGTTTGAGGCCTGTCGGAAACTTGCGGCGGAAAAGAACCTCCCGCTGCGTGTCGTCTACGAAGCTGCGGAAGGGGCCTTCCGTGAAAATAGTGCGAACCACGGGCAGACGGCCGAAACTCCGCCCAAGGAGAAAACTCCATGACCTACGTATTGCTCGCCAATGGTTGGACCAACCCATCTGTTTGGCTCGTACTGGCGGCGATCATTCTCATCTGGTTTTCCCTTTCCCGCGCTTATCGACGACGGCCTGCCCCTCGTGACCAGGAGTCCGAATTTGACAACCCAGAAGAACGCCTGCGTAGCAGCTCGCTGGGTCGGGCCTTATCTAGCTCCTTGGAGCAGTGGGAGGTTCGGATGCACGAGCTAACCAGAGAGCTTGAAGGGCGAATCAACAGTAAGCTCGGACTCCTTGAACAACTCATCCAAGAGGCAGATCGTGCGGCCGCCCGGCTGGAGTCGGCCCTCCGCACCGCCGAGTCCATCCGCAAGACACAGGCCGCCGGGATGTTGCCGGCCTCGGCTCATCCCGCCATAGAAATTAACCCCCCGGCCGGCACCGCGGAGAAAGACCAAACGGCAGGTAACGTCAACCCCCACATCCCTCAACCTCAGGTTACCCAGGCGAATTTGCAGGACGGAATAACCGCCGAGGCCCCCGCAAGCGTTTCCTCATCGCCTAGCACTGGTGAGTTGCCCGACAAGGGCCATCCACGGCGGTCCGTGGAGGAAATCTATACCCTGGCCGACTACGGTTACTCCCCTGAGGAAATCGCCCAGCGAACGGGAACGCCCATCGGCGAGGTACAATTGATATTAAGCCTGCGGAAGAGCCGCAACTCGGCTGAGGCGAATTAAAGCTGTCGTCTCGCTTGCGCGCAGTGGACACATCTGACCTTCTTATATTGCATTTGATTCATGGCTGCCAAAAGAAACCGCCGCAATTTTTTGGAACATTTCGTTCGTGGTGAGATCCTCGATGATTCACCGTCGCTGCCCTCGGCGGAATCGTCTCAGAGCCATCGGCCCACCGTATCGAAGGACCGGCCTCAGGGTGGGTATCATTTGAGGCTATCTCGGCCGGCGATGGGTAGCGAGTTTCAAGTGGTCCTTAATCTGGGGCAGTATGAGCATGCTGTCGAGGCCGCCCTGGAGGCCCTCGATTTATTGGAACCGCTTGAGAATATGATGTCTTTCTTTCGGCCGGCCGGCGATTTAGGTCGAATCAACGCCTTGGCGGCAACGGTGGAAGTGCCGGTCCCCGACGCCTTGTGGGATTTACTCGTTTGGTGTCGAGCGTTATGGGAGGAAACAGAAGGTGCCTTCGATGTTACGGCAGCCGCCTTGTGGCAGACCTGGGGATTTGCCCGCCGCGAAGGGAGGCTTCCTTCCGAATCGGAAATTGCTCAAGCCCGTCAGGCCTGTGGTTGGCACAACGTTCAGCTCAACGAGCGAGACCACACAATCCGATTTCTTCAGTCGGGCGTGGGGTTAAACTTGGGAAGCGTCGGTAAAGGTTATGCCCTCGATCGCATGGCCGAACGGCTCCTCTCCAACGGTATTGCAGATTTTGTCCTCCACGGCGGCTTAAGCAGTGTCTTGGCTAGGGGGCGTTCGTGGGAGATTGATGCGGCCACCGGTCAAGCCTCACCGGGCTGGCCCATCGGTTTGGCCCATCCCCTGAAAAAAGGTGCTCAAGTGGGTCGGGTGTGTATCTGTGACCGGGCACTGGGGACGTCGGGAACAGTCCGTCAGTTTTTCTATCACAAAGGGAAACGATACGGACACATCATTGATCCGCGGACTGGTTACCCCGCGGAGAACGCCTTGAGCGTCACGGTCTTTGCCCCGACAGCCCAGGAAGCCGACGCCCTGGGCACGGCCTTCTTTCTGCTGGGACCCGAGAAAGCCGAATCGTACTGCCGGAACCACCCAGAAGTGGGAGGGATCTTCATCATCTCTCCCGATAGGTTGCAGGCGACTATCGAGTCGGTCGGGAATTCCCCGGAAGTTCTTGAGCCGTCGTAGGAGGCTCAAGCTGGTAGCAGTATCTCTGATGGGAACCTATCCCATAATCTCCCCTCGCCCGTTCGGCGGGAGAGGGGCCGGGGGGGGACGGTGGCGCGAATCGAGGTCGGTTTTCTCGATCGACTTCCTCGGTCGCTTCCCCTCACCTTAACCCCCTCCCGAAGGGAGGGAACTTTGGGATAGGCTCTAAATGACGGAGGCGGGGGACCGCGTCCCTCCCTGCCCTCACCCCAACCCTCTCCCGGAGGGAGAGGGGGACTTTTTGGGATAGACTCTGAGGCCATAATTTCTCGCTTAAAAAGTGTGAACTAGGCTTTGGTTCTGCATTTTCGATTTTCGCCATCCGAGAATATCTATAATCACCTGGCCGACCGTCTTTATTAGGCAGTTGATCGGCTTAAGGGGCGAGTGTGGCAAAGCCGACAACGGTAGGCAACAAAGGCAACAAAGTTACTTTCTCTGCCAAGTGACGGAAGGAAGCCCTATAACCATTTTGGGGGAAATGACGTCCGGACCTTTGGGTCGATGTGCTTTTTTTGTACCTTCTAAGGCTAGTAATTGGCCGGGTAGAGCGTATAATTTGGGTCAACGCATCCGCAATGGGATTGAGCCACCCTGCCCGTGCGGAGCGGTGGGCCATTCCTGAATGGTCTGATTTGAAACTTTGCGTGTGGCTGCGATTTGGAGGTTATTGCTGTGGAATTGCCCAAGAGACCTAAGGACGATCGATTCACCGTCCCTGGAAAATATCGAGAGTTAGAACAAAGTGTTCGACAAAAAGCCGCTTCTCAGGACATTCCTGCGCTCATTGTTTACGCCTTTGATCACCGGACGAGCCTCGGGCCGTTCGTGATGGTTCAGAATTGGATGATCCCTGGCGCGCCGCGGGCGTTGGCTTCTGCCATGTATGCGGCGGGATTCCACAAATTACGGGTTGTCATGCAGCAGTGGACGCCTAACGTCCGTCCCAGCCAGGCCCGCATCGACGGCCAAGTCCCGCAACTGCTGCTGATTTCCAGCATGCAAATTCACAGCGCGCGGGCGTATGAGCTCATCCGCGACGCTTGGACACTCGGAGACGAACGACCTTTGATTATCGCTGGGGGTGCCAAGGCCATTTACGAGCCGTGGGATTTCTTCGGTCTATCCGAAGACGGCTCCGTAGGGGCAGACGTGGTCTGCACCGGGGAAGAGTACGTCTTGATGGAATTCCTCGACCGACTTTTGGACTACAAGCTCCCGGGCGAGCACATCCGGGCTGCTTTTGAGCGGGCACGCGAGCAAGGCGTTTTCAACGACATCCCGGGATTGGTCTTCCGGCCCGACCCGCCGCGTGGGCATCCAGAGTACCTCGTCGATACAGGCGTCCAACGACTGGTCCAAGATTTGGATGAGTTCCCGCTGCCCTTCGATGCCTTGTCGCTCTTTGAACCGCCGCACAAGCGAACAACGCTGTCGCCCGAACCGATCCCCGTGGATCAACTGGGAAAATACGCCAAAGTGTTGGCCGTCGTGACCACGCACGGCTGCAAGTTCCGTTGTCCCTATTGTCCCATTCCGGCATACAATCAGGAGTCGTTCCGTTATCGGAGCCCCGAACGGATCGTGGAGGAGTTTGCGGGCATTCATTCGCGGACGGGGATTCGCTATTTCTTCGGGACGGATGACAACTTCTTCAACAATCGCCAGACGGTCGAGGAAGTCTTTTCGGCCATGGCGAAGGCCACCGTCAACAACAAGCCGTTCCGTGATGCGATCATCTTCGCCACCGAGGGAACAGAATTCGATGTCCACAAGAACATTGACCTGATTCCGTTGGGACGGGAGGCTGGGTTGCGGAGCATCTGGTTTGGCATCGAGGACCTGACGGCCGATCTCGTGAAGAAAGGACAATCGGCCGATAAGACCAGGGTCGTGTTCCGCGAACTCATCAAGCATGGCATCGCCCCCATGCCGATGATGATGCACCACGACAACCAACCATTGTGGAGTTGGGGTAGCCTGCGGGGTCTCATCAATCAGGTGGGCTTTCTCCGTAAAGTGGGTGCAATCACCTGCCAGATCACTTTGTTGACGCCTTCTGTGGGAAGCAAGGGCTTTGAAAAGCCGTTTGAAGACGGGATCGTGTTGAAGAAGGTGGCCGGCAAACCGGTGGAAGATTATCACTACGACGGCAACCGGGCGATTGCCACGGCACATCCTAGCCCCTTGCGACGGCAGTTGAACGTCCTTGCAGGCTACCTGGCATTTTATAACCCCTTGAATCTGCTGCGTGCCTTGCCGAGGCTCGATCCCCTCTGGAAGGAGCGGATTTTCACTCAGATTCAGGGGATGATCGGGGTGGCCAAATCGATCTGGAATGCGCGGGAGTGGTTCTACGATCTAGCCGTGGGACCGATTGAGTATCACACGGCACCGCCGCAGCCCAAATACCCACTTGTCACCCCTGTGGTGAGAATACAAGAAAGCCGTGTTCCTGCCATGGGATGAGCTTGGCCCGTGCGCCGCGATGGCTTGCCTGGTTATGCCCTGGCGGTCCTGCTTGTGGTGCTGATGACGGTCCCGACCGCCGCAGCGCTAGGGTATTTTGTCCTGCTAGAATCCGCCCCATCGCTGGTTCAGCAAAGCGCCTACGTCGCCGGCAAAGTTGTGATGACCTTGCCGGCGATCTGGTTCTTTTTTGTTGAAGGAGGGCGATTACGATGGAGCCCTCCGCGGGCGCATGACATCCGAGACGGGATTGCCTTCGGGTTGCTCGTCCTGGCCGGAATGTTAGGGATTTACTTCGTTTTTCTTAAACCGGCGGGCATCCTCGCTTTTGCGGCACCGGCCATTCAGCAAAAAGTGATGGGCTTTGGGCTTGTGACACCGGCTCGGTATGTGGCATTCGCCGGGATGATTTCCCTGCTGCATTCCGCCCTGGAGGAATACTACTGGCGCTGGTTTGTCTTTGGCAGGCTGCGGGACCCAATCGGACCGCTTTGGGCAGCCATCATCGCTTCGGCGGCTTTCATGGGCCATCACGTCGTCATTCTCGGACGCTACTTCGGCTGGCTGAGCGCCGGTCAGATCCTCTTTTCGCTTGCCGTCTTTTTTGGCGGGGTCATCTGGTGTGCCATGTATCACCGGTCACGATCCCTTTACGGACCGTGGATCAGCCACGCTTTGATTGACGCGGCGATCTTCGTGGTCGGTTACGACTTGGCCCTAAGCTGAGGCCCCTGCCCGGGTTTTTGCTGTTCATTCCGCCGGTTTTGGCGGGAGAGCACCTTGCCAACCAGCTTCCAACTGCTTTTTCAGCTCGTTGATCAGGTTCTGATACTCGGGACGGTTGGCGAGATTAATGTTTTCCTGAGGGTCCTCGGCGTGGTCGTACAACTCCACGCCCACCGGCTCGCCACCTTTTCGGGGACGCCATTCGGTGTAACGGTAGCGATCCGTTCGCATGGAGTAGCCCATTACGCCCGAGCGGGGATATTGACTGAAGGCCGCCTTTTTCCAGGGCCGATTCGGGTCCTCGAAAAGAGGAACCAAACTTGTCCCCTCCAATCCTTCGGGAATGGGTAAGTTGCATAATTCGCACAAGGTGGGATAAATATCAACGAATTCCACCAGGGCATCGGTCTTTTGCCCGGCGGTTTTCTGGCCAGGCACGCGGAAGATGAGCAGCGACCGCGTGGCGTTTTCGAAGTTCGTGTGTTTGCACCACAAGCCGTGGTCACCCAGGTGCCAGCCGTGATCGCCCCAGAGCACGACGATGGTCTCGTCTTTGAGGCCGAGCCGTTCCACCTCGGCGAGGAGCTTACCGATTTGGGCATCGACGTAACTTGTGGCCGCGTAATAACCGTGGACCAGGTCGCGAGCCATTTCCTCGGAGAGAGGACCTTTTGCCGGGATTCCCGTATATGCCCGTAATTCACCCCAGTCTGTCAAGGCAATCTGGGGGCAATCTTTGGGCGGAAAGGGATTCGGTGCCAAGGGGATTTCCGATTTCCGATAGAGGTCGTAATACCGTTTGGGGGGCACAAAGGGCAGATGGGGTTTAAGGTAACCCACTGCTAAGAAAAACCGCTTGTCCTTGATCTGCTGCAACACTTCGATGGCGTGATTTGTTGTCTCGCCGTCGGGCAAGGCATCGTCTGGGACGTCGGGGT
>JAKPII010000154.1 GCA_029549885.1 Planctomycetota bacterium | reverse complement strand
AGTAAGTCTGGAGATGTGGTGTTTCTTCCTCGCTCTGGCGAATTCAGTCTGGATGTGAGTGGGCTACCTTCAGGGGTGACGGCGCTCGAGGTATTTGATGCCGCGGGAAAACTCCTGGCCAAAATACCTGTGACGGCCACGGGGCAGGCCACGCACCGCTTTCCGGCGAAGGTTTCGCGGGACGCTGTGCCTTGGCGGATTCATTTCCCCAAGCAACAGGGGGTTTTGCACATTGATGGTGTGACACAATGGGAACCAGGTGACCGTTACCGCGATTTGACAGTCTGGACGCCCGATCCAACGAGCTGGTTCGAGTGGCTTCCCAATCGTTGGCTGATTTTTCCTTATCGTCGATGGGTGTACAGCGAACCGCAAAGGGAAGGGAGAATCACCTTCCAAGTGCGAAACAGTGCGGCAACGGCTCGAACCTTCGCTGTTCTTGTGGAGTTTGCGGGAGAACCCTGGCCCGTAGAGATTGACGGTCCCCAGTCCCTGGAACTGAAGGCGGGTGAAACGAGGGAAGTTACATTGCGCTACCAGGCCGGGCCCGCGGGAGAAACTCGGGAATGCTTCATCCGAGTAAGTCCCCAGGATGGATCGGGCATCACGACCTATGGCCGCCTTACGGTTATTTCCGGCAAGGCCCCCGCCGAATCTCCTTTGACGCTGCCCTTGATCCTTCGACCATATGAGCACGAAAACGAACAACTCGGTTATTTGCCCGATTATCCCGTGGCCAGCCAGGTTTATTTCGATATGGAGAACCGGCCTTATGTCAGTTCGGGCGGCGTTCTGCACGTATGGGATGGCCAGCGGTGGGAAAACCGCAATCTATCTGCCATCGTTCGCTGGGCCGATGGGAAAAGGGCTGTGCGTTCTGCGAGCGCTCTGACGCCGAAAATTGCTTTCGATCGGCTCAATCGGGTGTATCTGGTGGCCCAGGTTGACGGTCGTCCATGCTTGTTGGTCTCCCGCGATGGGGCTAGGACGTTCACGGCCTATGAGTTGCCCCGTAGTGAAGGTGACGGGCGAACATTCGATGTGGAGGTTTTCACCGGACACAACACATTGGATGGTCCTCCACCTATCCTTCGCTACACGTTCTTATTCGCGGACCCGAAGGTCTTTTGGCGGCGCCTCTATCGGCTGGAGTTGATCCTGGCCGAGTACCATGGGGAAGACGTGGTATTTAGCCAACCAGTGACGATTTCGGAGAAAGTCCTTGGTCATTCGGCCCACTCCGGAAGTCCCTCCTGCGTGGTATCCCGCGAAGGCCGCGTCCACGTCATTTGGTCGGAGGCGACCGATCCTGCGGAAAAAGTGCCCGGTGCTCCCACGTATGTTGTGACGTATGACCGCGAGAAGGCCGCTCTTAGCCAGCCGGCATTTGTCGGGTACGGTCCACCAGCGAACGATGTTCATAATACGCCGAGCATCACCATGGATAGCCGGGGGTATTTGCACACACTGGGAGGGACGCACGGGGCACCGTTCCCATATGCGAGGTCGCTCGTTCCTAATGATTCAAGCAAGGGGTGGACGGAACCACAAAGCCTCGGTGAGGGTTTGCGACAAACGTACATTGGCCTTGTGTGTGGGCCAAATGATACGCTCCATGCGGTGTTTCGCCTTTGGAAGTCTCAGGAGCCGCCTCATCCTTTAAGTACCTTCGCGACCCTTTCGCATCAGCAGAAGCCGCCCGAAAAAGGATGGGACCCGCCACAAGTTCTTGTCATTCCGCCATTTTCGGAATATAGCGTTTTTTACCATCGATTAACGATTGACCGCCTTGGGCGATTGTTTGTGTCGTATGATTGCTGGTCCACGTATTGGTTTTATCGGAATGATCACCCGGGAACACGGCGGGCATTGCTCGTCTCTTCTGATCAAGGCCGCACCTGGAAGCTGGCCACCAATGCCGATTTGACCCAACTTGTGCCGTTGCCCTCCCGGTGAACTGAGAGGGTAAAGGGCAGTGC
>JAKPII010000512.1 GCA_029549885.1 Planctomycetota bacterium | reverse complement strand
CATATTCGGCTGGTCCGGCTTCTGGGTCCTGGGAAACCTGTAGTAAATGGATCGCGCTTTGCGGCAGCGCGGGTAGTTGTGCGTTGGCTAGTAACTTGTCGAGCGAAAATGCCTGCGACCGCGACATATCGCCTCCGATCTTTCGTTGGAAAAAACAGATAGATAATCCCCGACTCCCCCGAAGATGATTCCCGACGGGGGAAAGTCCCTTGTGCGTAAAGGATTCCTATAAAAGCCTAGAACACCCCAGAGGATTGAGCAAATCTTGACTCAGAAAACACAGGAGTCTTCGGTATTCCCCCGAAATGGCAAATTGCCCGATTAATCGGCAAGAGCGAAAAAGATGTCCCCTCCCGCCATGCCATCGGGCAGGTACATGGTTTGACCCAACTTCATAGAACAGAAAGAGACATAGCTGCGGTTGCCCACTCATCGAGGATTGGCACGCATCATTACCTTTTTGTCGGTTTATTCCTAAGCCATCCGGCACGTAGAAGACATGTTCTAACACATTCTGCCGGAGTTACCTTCTGAGGAGCACAGCTCCGAGGATCACTGCCAGCAGCACCGTGACCCAAATAACGATCGCACCGAGCGGCGTGAACAGGACCGTGGTGGCCACCCCCCAAATCACGGTGCCAAGCAAAAGCGCAATAAGGCCCCCCGCCGAGAAGAGGATCCCCTCGTTCCAAAGCACGATGCCCAGCACAAAGATCGCCGTCAGCAAAGAGGCAACCATCATTCCGCCCAAATCTCTTTCCGCTTCTGCCAACATCCCCTTTTCGATCGGGATAACAGAGTTTTCAATCAAGGCATATGATGTTGCCACACCTCCGCCAAGGACCAAGAGGACGACCACCGCAACCACAATTTCCCGAATGCCTAGGCTCCAGGTCAATTGGTCGCCAAGCGGCGAGACCGTGCTTGTCGCCTGCGGCGGGGCAAAAGGGTTCTCAGAATCGGGCAGCATCGGCTGAGTCCACCAAATCTTTCAAGACGTGACATTCATGGGGAAACTAACCCCCCGGCAGCGAACCATCGCACCGATGGGCCATCTGCTTCCAAACCGTTTGATCAATCGTCCAAACCACGGGCCGGACGGTTCCATTCCCCATCAGGGCCTGTACCACGCCGGGATGAGCTGACGAAAAACCGCCGACCTTGCTCACCGTCTCACTTTGCGGTGTTGTTTCCGGTTGTGTCTTTTCGTCTTGATCCTTCGTTGATTGATCGAGTTGCGCACGAAGCCGCAACCAGTTCGCCGGCGGTGTGCCGGTATTCCTCAATGTGGCCCTTGTTCCCGAGGCCCAACCGAGTTCGCCAGTCTCCGCACCCTTCTCACTGACGAACAAGGTAAATGCCAGGCCGTCGGTGATGTCATCTTGGGTAAACCAGCGGTTCAGGACAAAGGCACCGTTTCTGGCCGTATCGATGGGTGCCTCTTCGTCGTGATAGCATGCAGCATAGTTCGACTCGGCCCACTCCAAAGACATCGAGGTCCTACCGAAAGAGGGACACCGCACGGCCGGTAACGCCGTTTTCCGCACCTCTTCGTTCTTGGCAGCATACACACTCTCGGACAAATCCAATTTGCGGTAATAGACGTCGGCATCCAAGTACGGCAACAAGGGACAGATCCAGCCGACGTGTCGTCCCCGCGGTTCATTGACGATGGGGCCTTGTTCGCTTTCCACGCCGGCTGGAAAGCACTCATAGCTGCCGTAATATCGCGTGAGCGCTTGGCCGATGAGCCTCAAATTGTTCCCACACTGTCCCCGGCGTGCTGTTTCGCGCGAGGCCTGAATGGCTGGTAACATGACCGCCATCAAGATGCCGATGATCGCAATGACCACCAAGAGTTCCACCAGCGTGAAGGCTCGCCGCGCAGCCGTTATTCCCATTCGTTGGCCGATCGTTGACATAGGATTTGTCCTTTGCCTTAAGAACTCATGGTTTAGTTGTTTTGCAAGGATTCAGGTATCCCTTCGCCATCCAAACGATTGCCGAGGCCACGCAGGACCTTCGGATCGACCTGGTGCCACACGGGACGCACCGACATATCGCCAAACAGAAAATTGGTCACACCAGGATGTTCAGAGCCAAATCCGCCAATGATGGGCCGACCTTCAGGAATTTCCCCAAATTTTTGAAGTTCTTCAACCACCTTTGGGTCCTCAGGCAATTCCGGCACCTTCGACGCTTGGGAAAACGCCGCTTCAACATCATCGCCAAATGGCACATTTGTTAACCACACATCGGGTCGAATCATCCGTATCAAGTCTTGAGCACTCTCCATCGGCGGGCCCCCGTCAATGCGTTGACGCTCGATGAGTTCGAGCATCTGGGGGATGGGGATGGCCGTCGTCCGCAAGGTCGCGCGGGTTCCACTCATCCATCCCCATTCCCGACCATACCAGGGCTTTTCTCCCACGAAAATCGTATGGGCCGTTCCATCGGGAATCTCAACACTCCGCACCGCACTGTTGCGAAAAAAGACACCATGGTCGTCTTCGTCAATCGGCTTATCCCGATCGTCATGACATCCCGCATAATCAGCGCAAGCAGAC
>JAKPII010000511.1 GCA_029549885.1 Planctomycetota bacterium | reverse complement strand
TCGTAAGCCCCTCCTATCACGTTGGCATACTTTTGCCAGGCCTCGGGAGAATCAGGAATGAGCGATTCCATCTGTCGCCGAGTTGCCTCGGTGAGACGTGCCAGAAACTCTCGCTCAAACTCCTCTCCGCCAGGTGGCGCTGGGTGCGCTGCGTCCCAGACTGTCATCTCTTCCTGGCTAAGGGGATGGTAGTCTTCCTCGATGATAGGCTCCTTAAGGCCCAGCGACAGGTGCTTATTCATCCAGTGGTACATGACTTCGCGCGAAACATAGTTGTAGTTGTGCGGAAAGTGGAGAAGGGGCTTGGCCATCACATTGTTGGGAACGCCGTACAACGTGTAAAGCTGCTTAAGTTCGGGTAACCCTTTGGTTGCGATTTCCCTAGTCCAGTCGTCCGCGGCCGTCATCCCGAGGGGTTTTGGGGCAAAGAGGGCTGCAAACTCGATATTGCCGGTATCAATCCGCAGATAGGAAGCGTTTTCGCACGTGCAGCCGCCTTGCATGGCCGTAGAGACCATCACCGCGGGGAACGAGACGGTGGGACGGGGGTCAACAGCACACAGCAAGAAGGTTTGCGTGCCTCCGCCACTGGCCCCCGTCACTCCGATCCGTTTTGCGTCCACGTCTGGCAAGCTCAGGAGAAAATCCAAAGCCCGAATGGAGTTGAACGTTTGCAGTCCCAACATGTTTTGCAGGTGCAACTCCGCTGCCGGGCTAAAATAGCCCCAGCGCTCCGTCGTGTTCATGGCTTGCCGGACGCCGGGGCGATGGGGCAGTTGTCGGCTGTCGGCGTAGCCAACCATGTCGTAATGGAATACGACGCACCCCATCCGTGCTAACTGAACGCACCTCGCTTGAAGTGGAGATCGACCACCGACTTCAAAGCGTTCCGCCCCGTTCACGATATCCCAGCGGACTTGTTCCAATCCCGCGTCATAAAAGCGACCGTTTTTCCAGTGACCGTGCGGGCAAAGAACACCCGGGAAAGGTCCCTGGCCCTTCTTTGGGCGGTAAAGATTCCCGGTGACGTAAAACCCTGGATAGCTCTCGAAATAAACCTTCTCCACGGTGTAATCGCCGCGATCAACAGCACCATGGATGACCGCCTGGATGGGAGGTCGTTCCGGCATCGGCCAAAGCCCTGCAGCCACCAGGATTTGCCGCTGAACACGTTCGCGCCGAATCTCCCAGGATTTGAGATCGGAAGGTGGGGTAAACGGGAAATAGTCGTCGAGCGTCTTCAGTTTTTCCTGGCGGGCATCGGCGGGGACCTCTCCGGGCGGCAACACACGCCAATCGAGGGCCATCGCCACGCCGGGAATCCCGACCACCATGACCAAAAGAAATCGCTGAATACTCCGCATGACCATGACCTCCGCAGGCAGAAGACAACCCGATCGTTACCGAGCTTTTCCTAAGATCACCGTGCTGGCGGATTTTATAAGCCACTTTCGCCCGGTTTTCAATCCCGCGTGGTTCTGAGCGATCCAGGATTCCCCTGGGTATGAGGCACGAGGACAACATTCGACGTGCCCTCGAGCGGATCCAGTGAGGGTTTCTCCTTTTGGTTGAGGCGCACTTCTAGGGCGCGGATAGATTCGTTGCCCGTCGCGGCTGGTCGAAACAAAGGCCTTGCCTGAGGAGAATCGTCTCAGACGAGGGCAGAGAAGATCCCGGAATTGTGTCACCAAAGGTTCACTCGCGTCGCAGACTGGCGATCAGGTTCTGGCGGAGCAACCAATGGGTAGCTATCCACGCCGTCAGTGTGCCAATCGCCATCATCGCCATTAACATTTGAAGGAGTGATTTGTAAGGGATGGTTGCACGTCCCGTGGCCAACTGCGGCGAGATCGCCACGAGCGCCGCACCGGCACCAATAACGAGCCCCGTGATCAACAGTCCAAGGTTTTCTGACATCACAAGATATACGATTTGCCGCGACCGGAAACCAACGGCCCGAAGGAGACCGATTTCGCGGCGTCGTTCCCACAATCCCCGAAAGACGACCGCACCCAAGCCGACCGTCCCAAGGAGCACGCCAAACCCCCCAAGCGTTTGGAACGTGGAGAGATAGGTATTCTGGACGGCTAACAAGGCGGCCAAACGATTTTGAGTCGTCGTAAAGCTGGCCCCCTGCTCAGCAAGAATCCGCTCAAAGATTGAAGCCAGTGACTGCCAGGTTTCGCGGTCGCTTTTTCCGTCCTTGTCGGGCGGGGGTAGGTACTCTACGAGAAAAAACCGATAACCCGGGGTATCGGGCAGCACTTGGAGGAATGCCTCCTCGGAAATGAGTAACCTTCCCTGAAAGATGCTGTTGTGCAGTAGCCCCACGATTTCATAGACCACCCGCTTGCCATCCTCCGTCTGGATTTCCAAACGATCGCCCACCCCTCCCCAAAGATGCAAGGAGTATTTTGCCGTGGCATCGTCGAGGATTGTCGGGATCACGATACGGCTGTCCGCCAGAAGTCGTGGAGGTTTTTTCAAGAGCTCCCAGGGATTGCCCAAGTTCTCATCTCGAAGATAGTCGGTAAACGTAAAACCACCCCGTTCGATGAATGTCGTACTGACGCCGAGGATGATGGGCTGTTGCGGGCGGTACAAATTGAGGCAACTGGCGTCATCCCCAGATTTGACCCGAAAGGGGAAAACCCTCGCACTGTTTAGCATTTGCAATTCTTTAGGCCATAGCCCAAGGTTATCACGAACCGTCGGATCATTGAGATCATCGAACACGGGTAAGTCCGTCTCGCCGATTAGGGTAAACCCACCATTTCCGCTGTTGAAATGGGGTACGAGCTCTGCAGGATCAACGTAAAAGGCGCTGATTGCAATGATGATAAACACGGCTGCTGCCATCAGAAGTACGGTTAATTCTGTACGGGCCCTATTTCGAGAAAGATTGCGTATTGCCAATCCGGCTAGGCTAGGGATTCTTCTTCGCGACCGGTCCATGTGATAGAGGACGAGCTTTAGGGTGAGCCAAAACGCCAGTAATATGAGGCCACCGCTAAGAAAGAAGATACCGGCCTGATTCTGTTCTCCCTGGGTCGTTCCCCAAATGCCCAATAGTGCTGCAAGCAGGAAGAGGCAAACCGTGACGCCACGCAGACTCCATAATCGAAGGCGATTGTGGGCACGACGCGAGTGTGGGTCCGTCGTCTGACCGGTCAGGAGCACACTGGGTGGCCTCCGTGATAAGCGTATGATGACCAAAAGCGTGGCGAAAAGACCGCTGAGCACGCCAAAAGTGAAACCGGTGATCAAGGATTCCGGACGGAAAAAGAGGGTTAAAAAGCGTGTCCCAATGGCAGGAAGCCAAACGGTGTGTAACGCCCAAAGCATAAGTTGGGCATAGGCAACACCGCCAATGATTCCGACTGCCCCGGCAAGGATGCTTAGAAAAAGGGCCTCCGTATTAAGCCACTTCAGAACATGCCGAGGGGACCAACCTGTTGCCCGAACAATACCGATCTGCACGCGCCTTCTCTCGAGCGTGAGGGCAAAAATAAGGCCCGTTAAGAGCAAGGCGGCTATGATGACAAAAAAGCTGAAACCGAGAAAAAGCCACTCAAAGGGTGTCGTTCCTTTGGCCGCCTCAAGTGCCTGCGACCGGATCGGTTGGGGTGTCCAGCCAATTGCCGAGAGTGGGAGCGTCAATTTTTGGATGAGTTGTGGCACATCTATCGCTGCCGAAGGTACCACACGAATGGACGTTGTAGTGCCAAAGCGGCTTTTCCAATGCTTCAAAGCGAACTCGGGTGACACAAAGATCTTAGGTGTTGCCCGATATTGTTCCCAGTATTGCTCATCTTCCTTCGTAACCCGCGACGCATCAAATGGGAAAGGAGGGTCCCAGTCGGCAATCGACTCGCGATCGGTCAAACCTTGAACCTCCGGCACCAAAGCCGGATCATCTGCGGCCCCTCGGAGAGAGACAATATCGGCCACCTTCAGAATTGCCTTACCGCGTTCGACTTGACCGCGTTGAGTTTCAGGAGTGAACCACGTTACCTCAAGGGAATCACCGGGCCGAAGGTTTAATCGCGACGCGAGCCACTCGTTCACGACGCATTGGTCAACAGCGGGTTGAGAAACGACACGACCCTCGGTTGAAAGAAACGGCCCAAGTGGCGGCTCCTTCGCCAAAGGCATGGCAGCCATCGTGACGTACCAAGCCTCCTTTGCCCCGGCGCGGACCGTTTCTGCCAAAAAAACCGTTACCCGCTCAAATGAGACACCTTGCAGGCGTTTAACAATGTGCTCTTCAATGCTCGGCTGGAAAATAAGTCGGTCGGTGGTGATATTTACGTACCCCTTGGCCGTGCGTTCGATCCGCACCCCGTAGTCTTCCGGTGGTAGTAAAAGGTTCCCTAACACACGTTCTGCCTCTTCCGAAGAATGGCTTGAATTGTTAGCGGTCTTCAGAAGAAGGAGGTTGGCCTTGCCAGGTTGGCCTGTGGCGGAGGCCAACCACCCCAAGTTGACGTAGGCATTGCAAGGAATCTCTTGAGACAAGTTCAGGCTGAAGGCACCAAGACTTACATCGGGCACGATATCAGCCACGGTGACCGCAAAAGGGCGCACAAGGTCGTGCCGCCTGCCCAGGGCACTTTCCGAGGGGATTCCTTGGAGTTGAGGAATCCTCAATGTCAAACGATCGCCGACCTTGGCCTTCAGGCGATTGGCCAATGTTTGATTAAGGACGATTTCTCGCGCCCTGGGAATGTGTTGAGGTTGTCCAGACCCCATCGCCCAAAATCGAGCATCGCATCCGAAAAGTTGCACCCGATTCACCACACGCGGCGCGTCGCCGGGTTTTTCCAACACGGTCTGAATATGCAAGACGATAGCCGTATGAGAAAAACAGCGACGGAATTCCTCAATCTCGGTGACCTCGTCCGCCCACGACCACCGGAATAAATGAGGGACACGCAAGACCCAATCAATTTCACCGAGGCGATCGATCGCGCGTTGACGCAGACTAAAGCGGAGGGAATCACCGAGGATCAGTGCCCCGGTCAAAACCGCCGTGGTTGTGGCCGCAGCAAGTAACACCGCCAGATGGCTAGGAAGATACGCCACCAACGAGCGATAGGACAGACCTGAGATGGTCGTTATGGGTTTCATGGACCGAAGGCACTCCATACTCCGAAACGTTAATCATTATAAGGCTTTGCCTCTGGCCATCCGACCACGGGTTGATCATCAGGAGAAGAACTAACAGCGAATGGAAAAAACGGCATTTCACACGGGCCTTTGCTGTTACGATGGTGCGATTGATGTACTCCGACGGTGTCACCACGAAGTCGCGGCGACACTCGTGTTTGACACTCTTTGGCCAATGGCTGAGATTTGCCAAGATTGGACATGACCTTCGCGCCATTGACTCCACAACAAAGGAAGTCGGCTGCAAATTGTGGCTGCGGGTGTTAGCAAGGGGCGTGGTCGCGTGACAACACGCCCCACCAAGTCAGGTCACCGGAACTGGTAGCGGTCTAGCTAGAATGGCCACACGAGCGGCGCAATCGTAACTGTGACCAGGGTCACAAGAATGTTTAAGGGGACACCGATCCGCAGGTAATCGGTAAAACGATAGCCTCCGGGTCCATAGACCATCAAGTTGGTTTGATAACCCAGGGGTGTGGCAAATGATGCTGAGGCCGCCGTGATGATCGAAATGATAAAAGGCATGGGGTTAACGTCCAACTGTTGGGCTGTTGCCAAAACGAAAGGAAACATTAAGGCAGCCGCCGCATTATTGGTCACGAGCTCGGTCAGCAAGGACGTCATGGCGTGGATGACGAGTAGTGCCAACCATGGATTGTGTTGCACAGAGTCCACGACGTAACCGGCCACTAACTGGGCGGCACCTGTAACATCTAGTGAGGTTCCTATCCCGATGGAGGCACCAATTGCCACTAGGACCTGCCAATCGATGGCTCGGCGGACCTCGCTCAGGGTGCAGCAGCGGAAGGCAAGCATGGCCCCCGCGGCCAGTAGGGCACCCTTTAACATCGTGATGCGTCCCAGGCCAATTTTGAGCGAACCTAACATGAGGGTTAAATCGCCCAGAGACTCACTAAGGCTGACCACAAGCACCATGGCGATAAGGATGGCCAGGGCCGTCCCCGCTTTTTCATATCGGGGCGGTTTCGAGTGCTCAATGGGGCTGATGAGATAAAAATCCCGGCTATGCCGATGGGTTTCCACAAAGGACGGAGGGGCTTCTAGAAGGACGGTATCTCCGCGTCGCAGGACAATATCACCGATCTTTCCTTTTAGGCGTTCTCCCTCACGTGCTACACCAATAACAACGGCGTTGTAACGTGATCGAAAACGACCGTCGCGAATTGTCTTTCCCACAATCGGGCAGCGATCACTAATCACGGCCTCGATAAGACAACGATCAGAGCGCGGGGCGTCCAGCTTAAAAACTTGATTTGTTGCGGGGACAAGCCCGCGGATGCGTTGCAAATCCCTCACGGATTCGACAATTCCCACAAAGATAAGACGATCATTGGCCCGAAGCCGCTCCTGGGGCGAAACCGCCGGCAGCACCTGACCATCACGATTGATTTCCGCCAGATACAGGCCGGGCAAATGACGAAGTCCTGCCTCCTCGATCGTTTTCCCCACAAGAGGACTTGCCGGCTCGACAAGCATCTCGGTGGTGTACTCTCGCGGATCCTGTCGGACCGGAGCAGCCACAGCCCTAGCAGGCAGTAACCAACGATGAGCCAAAACAACCAAGGCGATTCCAAAAAGGGTCGCCGGCAATCCAACCCATGTGGGATCAAACATCCCTAACCCCCGTGGCAGAACATGCCCTCCTGCGGCGAGTTGTTGGTCATGGGCCTGGATGAGCAGTCCGTTGACGATCAGATTCGTACTGGTGCCAATCAAGGTGCATGTACCGCCAAGAATAGCCGCATAACTGAGGGGCAGCATGAGCTTCGATGCGGGAACTCTGTTCTGGCGAGCCCAATCGTTTACTGCCGGAATGAGCATGGCCACGACGGGGGTATTGTTCACAAACGCGCTCATCGCGGCCGTGGGTACCATGAGCCTGAGAATCGCTAGGGTGACTGACTTTACTCGGCCAAACAGGTAGTCTGTCAGCCAATTCACAGCCCCTGTTTCCGTAAGGCCCGCCGCCACCACAAAGAGCACGGCAATTGTCACGAGGCCTTCGTTCCCGAAACCTTGAAGGGCCTGACGGCTTGGTAAGACACCCGTGAGAATCAGTGCCGCCAGCCCCCCCATGAGGATAATATCTGCCGGCAAGCGATTCGTTGCCAGCAAGACGAAAACTAAACCGACGACAACTAATGCAATAACGGCATCAGTGCCCATAGACGTTCCCCAGTGGTTTTATTCGTCTCAGGATACAAAAGCATAGGACGGAAGCAAAATCCTTTCACAGGGGCTTGTTACCCGTCAGCTTTCAGCGTCCTGTCTTATTTCGGTTTGGACCGCACGACGGCGGCCCCATTTGACATCTAGAGACAGGCTCCGGCGAGCCGTAAATCACCAAAGTGACGACGGTGTATTTCTAAATCGAGGCAAACATGATCTTTTCTATCATGATAGTATACTTTCCATTTTTAGGGTAGTCCGTTGGGGCCTCCGCTCCTTAGAGGACGTTTTGCCTGAAAGTCTCAGCTTCTCGACTCTCGATCATGGAGCCGACAAAGCCGGTTAAAATCCGTGATCTGACTCCCGCTCCTTCCTGTTATACCTTTCCTAAATTCCCTATTGTTGTCATCCTGCAAGCTGATGCCCAAATTAGGGGCTCGTATGTGGTTCAAAGCCCCCTGTGTCTCGGTCCCGCATCCCATAGAATGAGTTATGGACGAAATCCAGGAAAACCGCTATAAGGGTTGATTTCTTCTGGTCCATCCCTCCTGTCAAGTTCGTGGGGATGCGTGGGTGTGTTGAAGCGCCATTGCGATTGCATTCCATTTACGGTGTTGATTTCTTCAAATGCGTGAAAGCGGAATCTTACTTCATCCGAGCTCACTTCCCAGCCCAATGGGGATTGGTGATCTTGGTTCTTCTGCATATCGCTTTGTCGAGTGGCTTGCTCTGGCAAAACAGCGATATTGGCAGGTCCTTCCCCTGGGACCCGTGGACGATTGGGGGTCACCATATAGTTCTCCCTCAGCGTTTGCTGGGAACGAACTGTTAATCTCGCTGGAACTCCTTGCCGAAGACGGACTCCTCGATAGCGGAGAACTAAAACAACAATTTGATCACACAACGGATGATGCGCCGGTCGATTATCGAGCAGTGTTTCGCAAGAAGATGGCATTCTTGAAACAAGCCTTCGAAAGATTTGAGGCCGGCCGCGTCAGAAACGCATTCGATGTACTCCGGGAAGAATTTGAGCTTTTCTGCGAGCAACAGTCTTGGTGGCTCAAGACGTACGCGATCTATCAAGCATTGGTGGACCTTCTCGGAAACAACGATTGGCCGCGTTGGCCGCGACACGTGCTCAACCTAGGTATCGATCGGCTTCGACGTGGCGGGTTCGATGCTCTAGGTACGGATCTTCCTGGCGAGTTGGGGAAAGAGTATCGCTTTCATTGTTTTGCCCAGTTTGTTTTCGGCCGTCAGTGGGAACAATTACACCGGTTTGCGCTCGAGCGGGACGTCCGGATTTTTGGAGATATCCCAATCTATGTCTCCTATCACAGCGCCGACGTCTGGGCCAATCCCCAGTATTTTTTTCTTGACGAACATTACCGACCGATAGCGGTTGCCGGGGTACCGCCGGATTACTTCAATGCCACGGGCCAACTTTGGGGAAATCCCGTTTACCGATGGGAGGTGATTCAAAGTGAGGGCTACCGGTGGTGGATCGATCGGTTTCGCGCTGTGTTCCGCCTGGTTGACCTTGCCCGGGTCGATCATTTTCGTGGGTTTGCCGCCTTTTGGTCGGTTCCCGCTTCGCACGAAACGGCCGAGCGGGGACACTGGGTGACCGCACCGGGTGAGGACCTCTTTACCCGGCTTACCACGACATGGGAGGGGCCGTGGCGACAGTTGCCTGACGGTCGGAAAATCCTCCCTATTGTGGCGGAGGACCTCGGCCATATTACCCCAGACGTAATTGCCTTGCGACGCAAATTTGGTTTCCCGGGCATGGCCGTGCTCCAATTCGCCTTTGGGGCATCCCAAGTCGATGCTTTCTTGCCTGACCATGTGGCTGTGGATACCGTGATGTACTCCGGTACACATGACAATGATACAAGCCTTGGTTGGTTTGTTCACGAAATCTTGCCGCATCCCCAGTTGCACGAGCGACTTCGACGGTACTGTGCAGCCAAGGCGGAAACCATTAGTTGGGACATGATCCGACTGGCGTTCGAATCTCGTTCTCAGATTGCCATTGTCCCCCTTCAGGACGTCCTTGGCTTAGGTTCGGAGGCGCGGATGAATATTCCGGGAACACCGGATAATAACTGGCGGTGGCGGTTTTCTTTTAATTCTCTAAGTGAAGCACAGGCCGAACGATTGGCCCGACTTTCGGAAGACTCGGGGCGGAATACAGAGACCGCGATTCTATCTCCTGTTAGGCAAGCATCACCGGCGAAGCCGTGATCCTCACCGGTGAGGATTAGGTTTCTCGCCGCTTGAGATCGCCTCTTTGCGGCGATGAAGGGGCTCAATCGCCGCCCGAACCGTCCCCTCGTTGACCGGTGAAATAATTCCTCGTTCGTAAATGATTGCCGTGATTAACTCTGCGGGCGTCACGTCAAAGGCGGGATTATAAGCAGCAACGCCCTTTGGAGCTATTGGTAGGCCAAAAGGGCAAGTCACTTCTTCCGCTGCTCGTTGTTCAATGGGGATCAAACCGCCGTGAGGCAAGCTGAGGTCAAACGTGGAACTTGGGGCGGCCACGTAAAAGGGAATCCGATGGGCCTTGGCCAACACCGCCAGACCATAGGTTCCAATCTTGTTGGCGGTATCACCATTGGCAGCGATTCGGTCGGCTCCAACAATGACCGCTTGGACTTTTCCCTCCCGCATGACCTGAGCCGCCATGTTATCGCAAATAAGCGTCACGGGAATGCCATGCATGCTCAGTTCCCAGGTTGTCAGCCGTGCACCCTGCCACAGCGGACGAGTTTCAGCCGCGAACACCGACAACCTTTTTCCCGAGGCAACGGCCGTATAGATGGCGGCCAAGGCCGTCCCCAGTTCGGATGTGGCCAGCGCACCGGCGTTGCAGTGGGTCAAAATCCCCATTCCGTCCGACAGAAGTGTGCTCCCCCAATCGCCGATACCGCGGCAAATCGCCCGGTCTTCCTCGTGAATGGCCCTAGCCTCTTCAAGAAGGGCTTGGCGTATCTGCTGATGCGACATGATTCCTCGGCAGGCCGCGGCATGGCGCTTCATGCGCTCTAAAGCCCAGAACAAATTGACCGCGGTTGGTCGGGAAGACGCAAGGTAAGCTGTGACGGCCTCTAATCGGTCGAAAAGGCTGTCCTCAGTGGGGGAGGCCAAAGCTTTCAATCCGAGACATACCCCATAAGCCGCGGCGATCCCAATGGCCGGGGCCCCCCGAACTTGCAGAGACTTGATCGCATGCCAGACCTGGTGTTCGTCCTGACAGTCGATGTACACCAACTTGCCGGGTAACTGTGTCTGATCGAGAATCTTCAGATACCCATCGATATCGCCAATCCACTCGAGTGTGGAAAACGGTTTCGATTCGTTCATTGCCAAGATCTTCTGACCAAAATGGTAATATATTGAGGTGAAGCACCTAATTGACGGCTCAGGGCGGTCGAACTCTGCGAAGAGAACCTAACCAACGGTTTCCCCGCTACCACCAAACTCTTCTGCAAGTTTCGTTTGCAACTGGCTATCCCGCGACTTGACTTTTTCGCTGAGCCGCTGCCTGAAGGTCTTAAGCCGTTGGGCCAATGTCTCGTCACTGAGAGCCAAGATTGAAATCGCCAGAAGGCCGGCGTTGCGTGCGCCACCGCCACCTACTCCAACGGTTGCCACCGGGATGTCGCCCGGCATCTGGACCATGGACAACAGCGAGTCCAATCCCCCCGCCAAGCCCGTGGGCACGGGGATCCCAATGACCGGCAAGGTCGTATGAGCCGCGACAACACCGGCCAGATGGGCAGCTCCCCCCGCAGCCGCCAGAATGACCTTCAGACCGCGAGTTTCTGCCTGGGCTGCGTACTCCGCAACTTGGTGTGGCGTGCGATGCGCGCTCATCACGTGAACTTCAAAGGGAACCCCAAATTCGTGCAAAGCACTCGCCGCTGGCTTGATATACTGCCAGTCACTGTCGCTACCCATAAGGATGCCAACAACCGGTCGGGACATAGTTTTTCACTCTCCTCACTTGCTTGGCTGAGTCTTTTTCGGGTTCTGGATCAAAATCGCAGGCCAATCAGTTTTTCAGGATCAGCCGGCGGCGAGCACTAACGAGACTGCCTGTCCGATCCGTGAGTGATTGAGGATCACGGCCGTGGGGATTTTCAACGGTCTGGGTGCCTTAGCCACGACGTCAATCGGACACTCTGGATCAGGCGTTTCGTAGTTCAGGGTGAAGGGTATCTTCTTTCCCGCAAAGGCCAAAAGACTGCCCGCCATTTCCACGATGCCTGTTCCGGCGGCCAAATTTCCAAAGAAGCTCTTTAATGCCGTCACAGGGACATCACCGAGTTCGCTGTGGATCGCCTTGGCCTCGGCCCTGTCGTCGTCCACGGTGCTAACTCCGTGGGCATTGACGTGTCCCACGTCACGAGGCGCCAAATCAGCCATTCTTAACGATAACCGAATTGCCTGCCGGATGGCCGTACCCTGGACAGGGTGATGAAGCCGTCGCGGCTCAAACGTACAGGCGTAGCCGAGAACTTGCGCCAGGATCCTGGCCCCTCGGGCTACGGCATGGTCACGGCGTTCGAGGACCACTGCACCAGCCCCTTCGCCGTGGATCATGCCGTCGCGAGCTGCATCGAACGGACGGCAGGCATGCTGCGGATCATCAACTCGTTTTGACAACTCGTAGGCCCCTTCGCGGACCCAAATGGAAGGATTGATCCTCGACCCAGTCCCGCCCGCAATCATGACATCGGCTTCACCCCGCTGGATGACCCGCACCGCTTCGATCAGCGAGGCCAGGCCCGAGACCTCGGCGAGCGTGAGTGTATTGTTTGGCCCCCGCGCATCGTGGGCAATGCCAATATGACACGCCGGCATATTGGGCAAATATTTTAGGAGCCATAGAGGATAAAGATCGGACATCGCGTACTGGCCCCACAGGGAGAAGTCAAAGTGCCCATCCACGATACAGCGGCGAATCGCGTTTTGAATCTCGTCCAATTCGCACGGGATGAGATCGGCGCCAAAAACAATGCCCAGTCGCTCGGGCTCCACACCACTCGACTTGATCCCCGACATCTCGACCGCCAGATCCGCCGCGACGAATCCCATTTGGATGTCGCGACTCATAACCTTGAGGGCTTTTCGGGGACGGACGCGGTCTTTAGCATCAAAATTGGTAACAACCCCGCCAATGCTGGATGCCCAAGCTTGCTCTCGAAGGGCCTCAATTTTGGTGATGCCTGATCGCCCCGCGCAAAGAGACTCCCAGAAGGCCTCACAGCCGATGCCAATAGGACTGACAATACCAACACCGGTTATGACGACTTCAGGCCAACCGTCCATGCTGTGCTTGTTATGCGGCACCTGCCATCCGCGAACGTGCTATGAAATACTACCCAGGTCGTTCTGTCACCGGACACGCTTGCCCATGCCCATATGACGACGGTTTTTCGGTCTAAAACCGTGATACTACCCAAGAATTGGGTTAACGACAAGGTAAACAATTTTCCGCGGAAAAGCTGATTCACGCGAGGAGTTTTGAGATTCCGGGCCAAAATAGCCCATAAACCCAACCGGGTTAGGCGTTCTCTTTTGCACAAAAACGCACGGGAATACCTGTTCTGTACAGTGGCGGAGAAGGCAACCGAACGTCCAATCGCATCCCAAAGGGATAAATCTTACCGAACTGGACCCTTGTCTTGGCACCGTGCCAAACCCGAACCTTTGGGACGCTCTCGAATGGTGGCCAAAACGGAAAGTGGACACTGACGACCTGCTGCTGCGGCCGAAAGGCCACCCAGCTTTGCCCCAAGACCACTCGATGCCCCTTTTCATCGCAAAATTCGGCGATGCGGAGTATTGGCTTTCGGACTTGTCGGCTTCGGTATCTGGACCTTCGCGAAGATGTGCGTTCCTGCCGAACGGTTGACAAAAGACATCCACGGGGAAGTGCCCCAAGGCGAGGGGAATCCGATGGCTTGAATCCAAGGCTCTCTAGAAAGACTGCGCTTGTTGGCCAAATAGGTCTAGTAGCATACGAGGGGACAAGACCCGATGGATAGCGGCAAGACCTATCACCTCTGTCTGGTAATATGTGATATTCGGGCAATTTGGGGAAATTTGCCAGGATTGCACCCAGACTGCTTATCAGCAATGCCGTAATAATGAAGCCTGACCAATGCTCTTGGGCTAACAATGCGAGAACGCTCCCGACCGTGAAAACCGCGCCAAAGGCAACCAGGACCAAGG
>JAKPII010000509.1 GCA_029549885.1 Planctomycetota bacterium | reverse complement strand
TCCCCGATCAGCCTCAATCAGGCCCTGCCGACATTGATGCGAAAGACCTGGCAAACCGCGGAAGAAGTCACCGAAATCCGACCGAGAGACTTGATCGTCCTCCAGCAGCAGGCCGATCAGTTCTTGCAAAGCCTCACCGGGCGACCGCGGCGCCCCGCGAAGGAACCAGCCTTCTTCGAGCATGACCTGGAATATCAGGACATCAAACCCTGGCGGGTGGTTTTGAGTTACGCTGTGCCGATTGTCGTGTTCCTCGGCCTGTCTTATGTGTGCTTCTATTTCCGTGATCTGTAAAATCGGTGCGACATTTTTCCGCCGCCCGCTGTATTACACTATGAATCACCTTTTGGGCCAGGCCTTACGAGAAAGAAGGTCCGGCCGTGGCGGGAAGAACTGTCCGAACACTTGTTGGAGGTACCCCATCATGCGTTCCATATTTGCCGGCGGCTTCAGTCTTGTCACTGTGATCCTTGTCAGTCTCGTGGGAAATGCCGGCTTGGCCTCAGATGTAAGCGAATTGGCCGGCCTGGTGCCCAAGGATGCCGTCATTGCCCTGGTGGTACGGGAGCCAGGAAAGTTGGTCGAAGAATGGGAAAAATCACCCATTCGGCAAAGTCTGCGGGCAAACCCTGCCTTCCAACAGGCCCTCAAGAATCCCGGCATGCAACAGGCTGAGACCCTCATCGGCCTCATCGAATTGCAGACCAAGTCCAATCGTTATGACCTTCTCAAAAAGATGACGGCGGGCGGGATTGTTCTGGCCGTCTTGCCCAAAAACAAGGTCATCCTCGTCATTGAGGCCGAGGATGGCGAGGTCCTCCGCCAGGTTCATGAGTTCATCCTGGGGCTGGCCAAGCTCGATGCGGCAAACAAGAATCACCCCGATCGCGTCCGATCGGCCGACTATCGCGGGGTCACGGGCTGGACTTTTGGCGGTGATGAGTTTCATGCCATCATAGGAAACCGACTCATCCTGTCCAATAAGGCGGAGGTGATCAAGGACGTGGTGGATCTGGCACTCGATCAGCCGCCGGAGACGCTTAAGAGTAACCCAAGATTCATGGCGGCCATGCAGGTCGTCAAACAGAGAAACGTGAGTCTCTTTCTCGATTTGGATGTGCTCCGACAGTTGCCGGAGCTGAAATCGGGCCTCGCCCAAAGCAAGGAACCGATTCCTGTCCTTCTCCTTGGAGGGGCCGTGGCGGCCTTGGAAAAGGCCCCCTGGATGGCACTCGGCATCGATATCGAACAGAACCGGCTCAGTGGGACCCTCCGGCTGGGTGAGATTAGCGAGTGGCCCAGCGCGCTCTCCTTCGCGGTGGCCCCACCCGATGACGGAATCTTGCCGCCGCTTGAGGTGCCCAACCTCCTGGCCAGCATGAGCTGGTACCGCAATCTCCGCGATTTCTACGCCCAGAAAAATGAACTCTTCCCGGAACGGACGTCAGGGTTGATCTTCTTTGAAAACATGATGGGGATCTTCTTTACCGGCCGCAATTTCACCGAGGAAGTGTTGGCAGAGCTGGAACCCCACATCCGCCTGGTCGTGGCCGCCCAACAATTTGCCCCGGAGGTAGGAACACCGACTGTCCAGCTTCCCGCGGTGGCTTTGGTCTTCCGCATGAAGAATCCCGAGAAGTTCGCCCCAGTAGTGGAGGAGGGTTTCCAAAAAGCGCTTGGACTGATCAACTTTGTGCGCGGACAGGACGCCAAACCCGGTTTGATTCTCGATCGCCCGGAATACCACGGCGTGAAATACACGCTGGCCTATTTCTCTGCGGCCAATGAGCCGGACCGCTCGCGGTTGGACATCCGCTTTAATTTCAGTCCTGTCTTGGCCTGCCGAGGACGCGACCTGATCCTCGCCAGCGCGGAACCGCTGGCCAAGGACATCCTCGATGCCCTGGCAAAGGAAGAAGGGGCGACTGCGGTGAAGACCGTCACCGGCCAGATTCGGGTTGTGGGAGACCAGATCGCCCGCCTTTTGCAGCTCAATCTCGAGGCCCTCGTCACCCAGAATATGGCCGAAAAAGGGCATGGAAGACAAGAAGCCCAGGCCGAGATCACGCAGTTGATCCAAATTCTTCAGATGTTTAATCGCCTAGACATCAAGGAAAGCCTAACAGGTGGTCAATCGCAGATCGACATCGGCCTCGAGTGGACTTCGCCCGGACAATAAACGCGGTGCCGTAATCACGCGCTATTTGGCTGCCACTAGCCGTCTGGCAAAAAGGCCAAAGCGGGAGGTTAAGGCAATATTGATCTCGGACCGCCGTCCCTGCCGCAAGAAGGGATTATGCCCATGACCATGGACCAAACGATCACTCAGCCCACATCCGCAGGGCCATTCCATGTGGCACGCTGTCTTCGCAAGGCCCTCTGCTTCGTGGACCCCGCCCAGAAGCGACGCCTGAGCAAGACCTCCCCGGAGGAGGTCGTCTCGTACATCCTCAAAGGTGAGGCCACCGACAACTCGTTACAAGAGCTTCGCCTGCTGAAGTCCCAATCCGCGGCGGCAGGAAACGTGGGACTTTATCGCACTTGGCGGCTGCGCCAGATGCTCGAATCGCCCCATCCCTTCCGCGAAATGATGACCCTCTTTTGGCTCGATCTGTTTGCGATCTCGGCCCTTCGCATCAAAGACTTGCCATGTTATCACGCCTTTTGTGAGGGTCTGGAAGAACGGGCCTTGGCTCCGTGGGGCGAAGTCTTGGGCTATGTCCTGCAGCAGCCCGCTTTTTTGGCCAATCTTCGCGCGGAAAGGAATTATCGCGCGATGCCGAACCGCCAACTGGGCGAGTTCATCGTCAAGTACCTCATGGGTCGTGAGCCAACACAAACCCAAGACACAGTTACCGCTGTGGCCCGTTCATTCACCGGATTGTTTGTCCGCGGTGGTGAGCTTCGCCGTTATGAGTATGAACACGACCCAGCTATCAAGGTGATTGGCCGGGCCTCCGGCGATTTCTGGCCGAAGGATGTGGCGAAGCTTCTTGCCGAAGACACCGACACAGCCGCCGTCTTGGCCGACCGCCTTTATCGTTGGTTCATCGCCTCGGATGGGGACATCCCTCCGAATTTTCGCGACAGTGTTGCCAAGCGGATCCTTGCCGGTAGTGCGATGGGCGATGTAACGGTGGAGGCTATCGCGACGTGGGCCGGTCGGGGCAACACACTAGCCCGGCGGATCAAGAGTCCGCTCGAGGTTTTCCTGGCCCTGGCGCGCCCGTTCAAGGGACGTGCCACCACTGCGCTGGCCGATTTGGTTGCGGAATTGGGTTGGGACTTGCTTCATCCCACGACGTACGGGGGCTGGCCTAAGGGGCGGGATTGGATGAACACGGCACAATGGGCGCGACGGATCAGCCTGGCGGAAGGGCTTTTACGCAAAGAGGACCGCTTTGGTGGCGGTGTCGATCTGATGGCGGCGGCAAAGTCGGCCGACTACGGCGACGATTGGCCCAACTTCTTACTAGATGCCCTTCTGGATGACGGACTGCCACCGGAATTGCGTCCGGCGTGGGAACGGCATCTGCAACGCGGGCCCGGGGAAGCCCTCCTCTTCCTCGTCGCCTTGCCGGAGTTCCAGTTGTCTTGATCGTAAAGGAGAAGAATCGCGCCGCGGCATCACACCCAATCACGACCGTCCCAAAAGGAGAAAGTGCCCATGTTGAACCGTCGCAAGTTCCTGGCCGTTTCCGGCGGAGCCTTAAGTGCCGGCGTCGCTTCCATTGGAACAATTTCTCTGGCGACAACCGAGGTTGCTGGAGACCTCGGCGGGGACGAGACCATTCTGGTGGCTCTACAGATGGCTGGGGGGAATGATGGTCTCAACACGGTGGTGCCCTATCGGGATGATAACTACCGCCGTCTGCGGCCAACATTGGCCCTGAAGGAATC
>JAKPII010000153.1 GCA_029549885.1 Planctomycetota bacterium | reverse complement strand
GCGGGTCGGCAGGCGGCGGCCAATTTCGCTTGGATGTTGGCCGGCCGAATCATCAGCCAAACCTGTCTGGTCGGGGTGATTCTCCTTCTCACCCGGGCCTTGGGACGCGAACAGTTCGGCATTTTTGCTACGGCACTTGCCCTGCAAGGTTACATTGTGCTGTTGGCCACGGCTGGGATGCCGGCCGTCGTGGTTCGGGAAGCCGTGCGGAGGCCGGGCGAGGTAGCCCAGATCGCATCCACGTTCTTGGCTGTGGCGTGGACGGTCGGCCTTTTTGCGGCATTGGTGCTATGCGTGGTCGCTCTCTTCATGAACATTTCGGCCGAGGAAAAGTTGCTTTTGGTGTCTCTCCCAGCGTACTTCCATCGCCTGGTCAAGTGGCCGTGCGGAAAGCGACGGCAAGGCTTACCTCGCCGACGGTGTCCGCTTTCGGGGGCTGCACATCACAGGACGGGAATCTTTTTAGCAGGGTCAAAAGGACTTTTGTGGCCTGGTGCGTTCGCACTCCCAGGGCCGGCCATACCCGTCCTAGCCGGTTCAGCCATCGCGCATAGCGCGTGCTAAACGGCGATTGGACGTACAGCTCAACCTGCCCGAAAACGGCTCTGACCATCTCTTGGAATTCTTCCGCCGTCCATTCGCGAAGGTGGTACCGATTAAATGGGCGATCGTCCAATGTTTTACCAGGGTTGGTCAGGGTCCGGTTGGGGGTCGAAAGAAGTAGCATTCCCCCCGGCCGTAGCACGCGGCGAGCCTCGAGTAGCATGGCCTTCGGATCGGGGACGTGCTCGATGGTCTCGAAGGACAGATATCGGTCGAAGGAGTCGTCCTTGAAAGTGAGTGAAGTAGGCGATTAACATCAGGCATCTGCAACGACCTCCTTGAACATTCTCGGCCCCCGCATATTATTTCTTTGACCGGTCTTTGCAGAAATGTCCGCACCGGTATGGCTTTTAGCCCTTCCCTTGGTCGTGTGTCAGTCTTAGTGCGCCGGCGCACTGCTTGGAAACGACCGTAGCACCTCGCACTACGCATTTCATAGTGCGCGGCTTTCTGATTGATGAGGTTTCCAGCCGATAAACAGTGAATTCAGGCACCATTGCGTCAGGAAGAATTCGCGAGAGATCTTAATGAAGCCCGCCCGGCGCAAACGCTGTCTTATCTCGCGCGGCCGTAGGTAATAATCCTCCTCAACATTCATGCCGCGCTGTCCATCAATGTCCAACGCAGTAACAAAGACACGATCATAAAGGGCTACCAGCTTGTGCACCAAAATCTCGGCCAGGAAGTTACTCATCGTAATGATGATATTTTCGCCTAGCTTTAGTACGCGAAATGCCTCTTGTAGCTCGGCGTCACGCTGGGAGCGCGGCGCATGATTCAAGTTTGCGATGAAGGTCACCGTGTCAAAAGTGGCATCCGGAAATGGGAGGGAAAGGAAATCCGGGACGATATTCGAGTCGGTCAGCCCCTCGTATGGGTACACGTCTAGGCCGACCCCATTTCCATCAAGAAAATCGCGAACGAACCGATTCCCAGGGCCGCACCCGATGTCCAAGCAGTATCCCTGAACCCTCCGGGCAACGTAGTCGAAACGCTCCGTGGCCAGGCATGATAGCCCGTATCGATCCTCGTGAAAGAGCGTCAACGCCCGCACGGGGAACGTGATAAAGTCTACTAGTTTTTGCTTTTGACTTCGTCTTCTTGCGGCCATAAGTGTTCTTGTTCTGTATTGCGGAATAGTGCCGACTGCCCTTCATGGAGCGGTGTGCCTTTTACCGCCCTGGTGTCAAACAAGCTAGCGTTGCCCCGACTGGGTTGGCCAGCGCGCGTCTGCTATGGCGATCGCTCGCGCCAGTTCCGTAATCATATTCTCCAACCTTCTGTAGCGGTTATAAAAGTAGCGGCAGGCGGCCAGGCCGGCAAGGATTGCCAGGTAGATGATTACGTCGGACCCGCGGGTAATACCAAACAAGTGAGCCAGGGGAGAAGTAATAT
>JAKPII010000150.1 GCA_029549885.1 Planctomycetota bacterium | reverse complement strand
GGATGGTCCAGCAGGCCCTCCTCGAGGCAGACGTCAGTCTGCCGGTGGTCAAAGCCTTCCTGGAGAAGGTCTCCCAAGAGGCCCTCGGCGCGCGGGTCCTTCAGTCGCTCCGTCCAACGCACCAACTCCTCGCAATTGTTTATGAACAGCTTGTCGCCCTGATGGGCCCGGTGGATCACGAACTGCGTCTCAAGCCCAGCGGGGCCACAATCATGCTCTGCGGGCTTCAGGGTTCAGGTAAAACGACGACGGCCGCCAAGTTGGGCCGATACCTTCAGATGAAGGGCCGCAAGCCCCTTTTGGTGGCCGCCGACCTTCAGCGACCCGCCGCCATCGAGCAACTTCAAGTCCTTGGCGAAAAGATCGGAGTCCCCGTCTATGTGGAAAAAGGTGCTACCGATCCCCTCCCGGTTTGCCGAAACGCCCTGCGTCAAATGTCGGCTCTGGGGGCCGATGTGGCGATCCTCGATACGGCCGGGCGTCTTCACATCGACGAGGCCCTCATGCAACAGTTGGCCATCATCGACCGCCAGATTCAGCCCGACGAGGTGTTCCTGGTGGTGGACGCGATGACAGGCCAGGACGCCGTCAACAGCGCCAAGGCGTTCCATGAGGCACTCAAGCTCAACGGGGTCATTTTGACCAAGCTTGACGGCGATGCCCGCGGTGGTGCGGCCCTCTCGGTCAAGTACGTGACGGGCGTGCCGATCAAGTTCATTGGGACCGGCGAAGGGACGGACGCCCTCGAGGAGTTTCACCCGGATCGGATCGCCAGCCGGATTCTGGGCCAGGGCGATCTCATGACGCTCATTGAACAGGCGCAGCAAAAGATCGATCAGGAGGAAATGCGGCGCCAACAAGAGCGCTTGCAGCAAGGGCAATTCACCCTCGAGGACTTCCGCAACCTCCTCGATCAGATGCGTCGCCTCGGTCCTATCAACCAGATGATGTCACTCATCCCCGGCATGAGCCAGTTGGTCAACGAAATGGACGACGTTGATGCCGAACACTCCTTGCGACGCCTTCGGGGTATCATTGATTCCATGACGCCCGAGGAACGCCGCAAGCCGGAGATCATCGACCTGAGTCGGCGTCGCCGGATCGCTGCCGGGGCGGGTGTCGCCCCTCATGACGTGGCAGAGCTTGTCCGGGTCTTTGAGCCCATTGCCGACATCATGCGAAAACTGGCCGGTCAAGGGATGCGTGGACGCGTGCAAATGCTGCAAACGCTCATGCGACAGGCCGCTACGAATCCGGAAGCGATGCTCTCCAAGCCAAAAGTCGGCACGGGAAAACGCCTGCGTCCCGAAGAGAAGGCCCGACTGAAAAAGCTCCGTGAAAAAGAACTCCGCCGACGACGCAAGGAACAGCGCCGCGGCGGATAAGCCGCCCTCTTTCTGATTCTTTCTTCAATCACAAATCCCACACACCGTGGGCCGCGTTTCGTGGCCCCTTGCCCCTCTCCTGACTTTTTGCTTTTGCCAAGATGATGGCACGCTTCCCCTGGGTGTTCGGCCGTTCCCCTCAAGGTTGAACCTGGAAAGTCAGAGTCGTCATATAAAGAGTCCGCTCGTACCGGTCGCCTGGCTGCAAGTGACTGAAATCGCTGGAGAACGACAAGGTCCCCGCATATTCCCCAGGCGTTTCATCCATATAGCGGAGAAACACCACATGCTGGCCCGCCGCAATCAGGGGGAACGAGACCTCTCCCCGCGAATCGGGATATCCTTCGATCGCCCATTCCCGCTCAGTTAGTTGCGGGTCATCCTTAGGATTTGGTCCCAAAGTTCCCACACGAACGAGGACATCCGGTCCGCCGATGGGCTTCCCCTTATAGACAATCCGCAGGGTGATTTTATCTCCCACACGAAGACCGCAAGGATTGGTAACGGGCAAAATCTCCAGGGGATGGCCCACCGCCAGGGAAAGGCCTTCGCGGGCCTCACCAACGGCCACGATCGCCTTGCCCATCATGACGATTCTCGTCTTCGGCGGGATTTGATGAAGCTCGCGCTCAATGATCCCAGTTTCGAGTACAGCTCCAAGGTGATAAAACCCCGCTTGTCTGGCCTGGAACTGGGCGGGGTATCCATCCTCATTTAATCCGAGAGATAAGGCCTCTTCTTGACCATCAGGTGTTTTGACCACGGCCGCCAGCTTCGGCCGATTGTCCACCAAGATCGGTCCTGTCGATCTTTCGCCCGAATGGCCAAAACAGACCTCCAGCGCGACCGGAACATTTGCCGCCGCTGTGGAAGGGGCCTCAATCCAGATCTGATGTGCGGATGCGCCCACCGCCCAGGTCAACAGTCCCACTACCAAAAAAGCGCGAAAGACTCCACCAAGCCTGATCATTTGGAACCTCCTAGTCAACCCCAAGAGTGTTGTACGTGTGGCCAAATCGAGAACGAACTCAAGAGCTGTACGGTTCAGAAGTTTCCCGGTACTTCACCGCCGTTGCGGGACCCCAAGGCCCGCCACGCCTCTAGATCGACCGTTTGACTGACGAAGCGAACCGACCCATCGGCGAAGGCCACGTTGACACCGCCCGGATGGTGGCTCCGCGCCATTTGCCATAATGAACGCAGCGGTGACCATTTGGCACAATCCGGAATCCGTGAGTTCGGTTCCCACCAGTGATAGTAGGCCGTGTAGAGAACAAAACCATCGACCCAGCGGGCACCGCGGTTGGGACGCGAAGCGACAGGTTGGTCAAATCGCGTACACCACTCCACGGTCAAAAACGGGTCCGACCTGCTGGATGCCCCCACGATGACCACATCCTTGTTCCACTGGGTAAGAATGGCGGGTTCGCTCATGTTACTGTCGGGAAGAAGACTCTCGGAAAAAGCCGCCGTATTGCTTGTGCCATCGGTGATGTCGGCGAACGTAACGGCCTTATTCTGCATAAACAGGCCGTCTCCATCGAAGATGGCCGTTCCGCTTTCGGTGGGGGCCCCGCGACCCCAACAGGCCAGATAACTCGTCGCGCCGAACTCGGGTTGCACCTTTTGCCGCTTGTCGCTGGGGCAATAGAAGAAACTGATCTCCTGTTTGACCGCTTGCTGGTTGCTGGGATGGACGCCTACCCCCGGGCCATTGAAGACGCCCGTGTGGCCGTATAGGGGAACATTCAAGTTGAGCGACTGATAGACATTGAACTGTTCCATGTACGGGGTTAGCATCGCCAACGGGCCCCAGCGGTACTGCCAATCGGGGATGGTTTCGTAACCGGGACAAACCTTGTTCGGCGAGCCGATGGGAAACGATTTATGAACATCATGGAAGTTATGGAGCGCCAGGCCGATTTGTTTAAGGTTATTTGTACAACTCATCCGGCGGGCCGCCTCTCTGGCGGCTTGCACGGCGGGCAAGAGAAGCGCAATCAACAATCCAATGATGGCAATCACAACTAGGAGTTCCACCAGCGTAAAACCGCGTCGCCGATCCATTGTTGTTCCCTTTCGTCCTCGGCTTGGGTTGGTATTACGTTTTAAGAAATCGTAATACTAACCCACTTAAAAAGCAATGTCAAGGACCGAGAAGATCGCACTACTTGCTTTCCTCAAGGCGCTGAACCTAAACTGAAGCTTCGTGAGTTCCTTCTGACGGCCGTCGAGGTTGTCGAGGGATGTAATCTGAAGACCTGGCCCATCTCTACCCCACAATAGGAGAGCTTTTTATGACAAGACCCATCTTCGGCGTGATGTTGTGCCTGTGCTTGATCGCCACACTATCAGTCTCCCGAGAGATCAATGCCTCAGAGCCGTCGGCGGTTGTTATTCCCAAGGAATTGCCTCAGGAACGCGATGGCCGTATGAAATGGTGGCGTGAAGCCCGCTTCGGCATGTTCATCCACTGGGGCATCTATGCTATCCCTGGGGGGCGATGGAATGGTAAGCCGGTCAACACGGCGGGCGAATGGATCATGAACGGCGCTAACATCCCCGTCGAAGAATACGAGAAGTTGACCAAACAGTTCAACCCAGTCAAGTACGATCCGGCTGAATGGGTGAGAATCGCCAAAGACGCCGGCATGAAATATATTGTCATCACTTCCAAGCACCACGATGGCTTCTGCCTCTTCGATTCCAAAGTCACCGATTACGACGTGGTCGATGCCACGCCGTGGGGAAAGGACCTCCTTAAGCCCTTAGCCGACGAATGTCGCAAGCAAGGCCTGCATTTCTGCACCTATTACTCCATCATGGATTGGCATCACCCGGCGCAAATGCGGGGAAGCGATCGGGCGTATAACCCAACGAAAATCCGCGATGGCCGAAAACGCGAATACCTCGATTACATGAAGGCCCAACTGCGGGAACTCCTCGAGAGCTGCCGCCCGGAAGTGTTGTGGTTCGATGGCGAATGGCCCGATTGGTACACCGAAGAGGATGGCCGGGAAATCTACGCCTATCTGCGTCAGCTTGAACCCACGTTGATCATCAACAATCGTGTGGGCAAAGGCCGCAAGGGGATGGAGGGTCTGAACCGGGATGATCAAGAATACGTCGGCGATTTTGGAACACCGGAGCAGCAGATTCCGCCGGGGGGACTGCCGGGAATCGATTGGGAATCGTGCATGACGATGAATCACACCTGGGGCTTCAAGTTCGATGACCACGATTGGAAAAGCACAGAGACCTTGATCCGCAATCTTATTGACTGCGCGTCCAAGGGAGGGAATTACCTTCTCAATGTCGGACCGACCGCGGAGGGCGAGATCCCGGCCGCTTCCGTGGAACGATTGCAAGGTGTGGGCCGATGGATGAAGGTCAATGGCGAATCTATCTATGCCACTCAAGCGAGCCCTTGGCCCAATCAGCTTCCGTGGGGCCGCTGCACCCAAAAGGCCATCGATGGCAAGACAACGCGGCTTTATCTCCACGTCTTCCAGTGGCCGGAGGACCATCGTTTGGAGTTGTCTGGCCTGACCAACACGCCGGTCAAGGCATATCTTCTCGCAACGGGAGCACCTTTAAAGGTGGAAAAGACATCCAGCGGCGTGGTCATTACCGATCTGCCGCAACAACCGGTCGATGCCGTGGCTACGGTTATATGCCTGGACATCGAAGGTCAGCCCAAGGTGGAATAGTGTTTTGGTAGTGGCAGACCTTGCCACATCATTGTGACGGGAAATCCGAGAGCATCCAGGTCGGGTAAGGTTAGAGCCTATCGCAATGTTCCCTCTCCATCTGGGAGAGGGTTGGGGTGAGGGCAAGCGACCGTCGGAGTCGATCGAGAAAACTCGCAGCGATTCGAGCCACCCTCACCCCCCACCCCTCTCCCGCCGAACGGGAGAGGGGAGGTTGTGGGATGGGCTCTTGCCCGACCTGTGCCTTTGACCTCGATAGACCGAACAGATTCCTTAACCCTTTAATAATTTCAGCGTCGAAAACATCGATTTGGCGACGCAAACTACTGGCTGAGAATCTTTAAAAAGGCTACCATAGTCCCGATGATGGAAGCCCCTAATAATGACAAACTTGATACCACCATTGAGCTAATCACTCCGGAAAACATTGTCTTTCGTTATTATCTCGCCGGTCCGGCACATCGGATTCCGGCGTTTCTTATCGACTGCATATGTCAATTTGTCATCTTCATGGCAACCTCGTTCGCGCTGGTATTTCTCACGTTTTACTTTCCCATGCTGGAGGAAATTATCGACTTCGTTTTTCTCGTCTCCATTTTTTGTATTTTTTGGCTTTATGGGGGGATTCTGGAAAGTGTTTGGAATGGCCGGACGTTCGGCAAATGGGCCCTTGGCCTGCGTGTCGTCACGGTGGAGGGCTTACCCATCACGCCCTTTCAGGCGTTGATGAGAAACTTGCTCCGCGCGGCAGACTTGCAACCATTTTTCACGGGATGGGTGGGGCTTCTTACGATGATGCTCAATCGCCGATTCCAAAGGCTCGGTGACCTAGCGTGCAAAACGATGGTGATTATCGACCGCGTCTCTACGCTTCAGGCCATTCCTTTGGCCGATCACCCCGAGATTGCAGCCGTGGCGGAGCTTCTTCCACATCGGTTGGAGTTTCACCCCAGCGTTGTCCGGGCACTACTTTTGTACGTCCATAGGCGGGAGTGGCTTTCTTGGGAGCGTCGCAATGAAATCGCGGCCCCATTGGCCGAGGCCTTCCGAAAGCGGTACAGCCTGCCCTCTGACATCCCCGCCGATACCATCGTCTGTGCCGCCTATCAAAGGGGCGTCTTGGGGAGTGCTGCCCAGAATGGCCAAAATGCTGTCATGGGGTCACTTCGACGGCCGGATGCCGATCGCTCTTCGCCGCAGGCCTCCGCCCTTCCTTTTGGTCCTTTACCTGCCGAAACTCCTTCTTCGGAAACTCGTAACTGACGTGGCTTCCGTTTCAGAACCCATCACCTCATGGACGCAGTCGAGTGCGGGAGGACCTTCCCGCCAGGAAGCCCCTTCGCCCACTTGGCACACGGGGCCTAATCACGAGCCTCCGCTTCCCATCCTGGTAACGGGCTTGGCCGGGGTGGCTGGGTTTCATGCCTTTCGCTGGTTGGTCGCCCGTTATCCGGGACGAGTTTGGGGACTACGTCCGGGCAACAATCACCACGTGCGGGGAGAAGGGATTCTGGCCTGTAACATCGAGGATCGCCACGGCCTGGAGCGGCTTTTCCGCGAGTATCGTTTTGCGGCGGTTCTGGACGCCGTCGGCAATTGCGCCCTTAAGCCTTGTGAACTCGATCCACGTGTGGCTTGGACGATCAACGTCGAGGGATTAAAGAACATCCTGGCCGCCGCCGGCCGTGAAAAGGTCCGGCTGGTTCGTCTTTCTGTGGATTTGGTCTTCTCCGGCAAAAAAGGCGGAGACTACGTGGAAACCGATCCTCCCGACCCCGTCACGGTTTACGGTAAGACCATGGCTGTGGCCGAACAAATCCTCCTCGAAACCGATCCCAGCGCGTGTGTCCTGAGGATTTCTTTACCGATGGGACGTAGTCCCAACGGACATGCCGGGGCCATCGATTGGATCGAATCCCGCTTTGCGGCAGGCCGACCAGCGACCCTCTATCTCGATGAAGTCCGCACTCCCACCTACGTCGATTGTCTCAGCCGCGTCTGCTTCGAGGCCCTCCGCAGGCCCCTGTCGGGGATCTACCATGCGGGCGGTCCGACGCGACTCAGTCTCTATCAAATCGGACAAATCATTAACGCCGTCGGTGGGTATGACCCTGATCTGCTATTTGGCATACCTCGGAGAATGGCGGGGCCCATTCCACCACGGGCAGGAAACGTCACGATGAATAGCCAAAAGCTGATCACCGCCCTGGGATATCAGCCGTTTTTGCCTTGGCCATTCGATGAGCGGCTCATCCCTTCTCATCGGGATTGGCACCGCGAGCCAATTTGGGATGATTTAACCAGAAAAAACAAGGCAGGGTATTTGCGTTACGCGGGCTATATAGATAAACTGCTGTGTCGGCCGGGAAGGCTCCCGGAGCCAGACCCTCGGGACATCTCAGCGTCTCGAGTGTTAGGAAGGGAAGGCCAGGCGGTTCATTGGGAATCCTAATAAACTCCTGGAATTAAATGGCCGACATAAAATGGCGCGGGCAGATTGTGCCAGGTCAAAGGAGGGAGCTCCTACGCCTTGCCGGACCCCCAAAATCGTGAGAACAGCCACGATCTTGACGCGAACTCCAAAAAGCAACACTGTCTAGTTGGCATCTTTGAGGGTTTGTTTCTGACGAGGGTTTACCCGTGTTGCGACTTTCGGTAATTATCCCCGTCGTCCGCACACTCGCGAGGATGGAAGAAACGCTTGTATCGGTCTTGGAACACAAACCAGATGACTGCAATGTCATTGTGGTGCTCGACGAGGCGTATCCCGACCCCTACGGATTGGCGGGGGAAGTAACCTTTCTCCAGGCGGGACCGGAAGTCAGTCTCTCCCAGGCAATTAACCTAGGTATTGAGGCGGCCAAAACCCCGTTGATCCACGTCCTGCCCGCCGGCAGTTGTGTTCATGCTGGCTGGGCGGAGTCGGCCATGCCGCACTTCCAGGATTCCCGAATTGGGGCCGTTATCCCAGTAACCCTGGACCAGCAGCATCCCGATCGCATCTTGGCGGCGGGAATGGGTTACGACAGCGCCGGCCGATTGATTTATCTCCAACGCGGCATCTCCCTGCGTGGGAGTACTTGGGT
>JAKPII010000147.1 GCA_029549885.1 Planctomycetota bacterium | reverse complement strand
GGTCGTTCGTTCACTTCGTTCGAGAGCTTGTGGGCGAGGTAGGCACGCTATTTTCGATTGGAATCGATTGCGCTCTTCAACAAGGATCAAAAAGTGTTCCCCTTTTCAGAGGGCTATGGCCGACACAAATCTTTCCTCGTCCTCTGAAAGGCGGCAATTATGCTGTTGGTCTGTCAAGGCGGACTTGGTAGAATTCTAGAGGTGGGCGTGGGCAAGGTCTCTCAGGGCTGGGATGCTGCTAATTCGCTCTGGCAGGTTGAGGAGGTGAGGGCAATGTCGGCGAATCAATCGAGATCGCTTCACCCAGTGTGTTGGTGTGCGGCGGTCTGCCTTGTCGTTATCGGCTGGGTCGCGTTCTCCATGGAGCCGACGTCTCGCCCATCACGCGATGGACGACCGTTCACGGGAAACGAGCACTCGCGTTACGTACACCCGCCTCACGACCGCGTGTCGTCTGGAAGTGCTGGAGGTTACTTTGATCGACACAAGCTCCGGCCGTGTGGGCCTTCGGTGCATATTTCTCAAACGACTGTTATCGTTTCGGGCGTGGGCGGTGGCGTTATCTCATATCAGGATGTTGTTTGGGACACTGGGTATCCTGGTGTTCCCCCCGGTTACTGTTACTATCGGGTCCCCGTAGCCTATTGCTATCCTCGGACCGTCCCTGTTTACTACTACCAGCCGCGATTGATCTACTTCGATCCCGCCGCGCCGCTCCTCCGGGATCTCGCGGCCGTGACCAACCGCTATATCGGGACCACACGGCCCCAACCGTCATCTTCGGGCGTCGCCCAGGGTTCCACCGCGACTGCACAAGCGGATCATGTTAACGAAAACCGCGGTCCGTCGGGGCTCGCCGTCGCGGAGCCGATCAAGTTCCGACCAAGCAACGAACAGCAACGGGCACTGGCCAGTCGGTTCCTGACGTTTGGAGATCAGCAGTTTTCGGCCGGGCAATATCGGGATGCCTATTTCAAATACAAGGAGGCGGAAAAGGCCGCCCCCGATGTGGCGGAATCACTTTTCCGGCAGGGATTTGCTTTAATCGCTACGAAACAATATGAGCTGGCCTTTCAGGCATTCCGCCGTGGTTTGAGAATTGACCCCACCTGGCCGAAGAAGCCATTTTCGGTTCAGCGTCTGTATCACGAACGGGAACTCGACTTCCGAGAACACCTTGCTAACTTGGCAGCGGAGTGTGAAAAGAAAAACCACGACCCAATGCTGGCTTTTTTGCTTGGGGTTATGCTATTTCGCAGTGGTCGCGCAGAGGATGCGGCTAACTTTTTTGAGATTGCCCGCTCGTCTCCGGTATCTGCCGATTGGGCGGCCCTTTTCACTAACGACGAACCATAATGCGAGTTTGCTATCTTCCACTGTGGTAAACGCGGATCAGACGTTTCGCCCCGCCTGAACTGTCTCCATCTTGGTTTCCACGCGTTTCATGGGCAGATGAGGGGATGGAGGCGATGACCGCCGTTCCAAAATGGGCAACAAGATCGAGGCAATAAGGACGAGCAGTCCTGCGACAAAGATTGGGATTCCCCAAATCAATAGGCGTTCGTGGTTTAAAGCCAGCCCCCACCCAAGGAGAATAGCACCACAGCCGAAGATCGTGACGCTACAAAGAAAGAGCCACCACGCGGGCCCGTGTTCGGCTTCAGCGAGTCGCTCAGCGCGCAATAAATCGTGATGGACTTGCGATTTCCGTAAGTGGGCTGGCTTTGCCAAAGCATGATAGGCATCAAATCGGGTGACCAATTCACCTGGTTTAACCTGATGGATGCTGAGAAGCCTTTTGAGATGGGCAAGTTCCTCATCCAATTCCCAGGCATCATAACGTGGTGTGTCCGATTCCGTTTTCTCATTCGGCGAGACGGAGGGCGTTTCGAAACTCGAAGAAGAACCAACCTGGGCGATCAAATGTTCCGCCTCCGTAGCCCCGGTTTCCGTGGAGCGACTTCCTGAGCCGCAACGGAGGCAAACCCACTGTCCGTCAGGTCCTCTGAACGCCGGTATGTCTTGCTGGTAACGGTTACACCACATGGCGTTTCCTGTATCGACAGACGGACCGGAAAACTTTTGTTATTTTGCCGATTCTACAGGAAACAGCCATTCCACCAGAAAAAGCGCACATCACTAGTTTACGCATCCGGCGTAAACGCGAATTCGCGCTAGATGGGAAGGCCAGGAAAAACAGGTTGTGGGCGGCGAGCAACTTCTCACGCCCGCGCCACTGGCATAAAACGCCCTTCTTGAGTGATGGCAGACTGAAGATTCCGTAAGAGCTGAGCCTCTTTGCGAACGGTCTGAACGGCTTCTTCCGCGCTGAGTCGTCCCAGCCCTTCGTTCTCGATACACAAGTCGTTGCTGTAACCGGCCTTCCTCAGGATTCCAATGACTTTGGCGAAGTCGATGTCGCCTTGGTCGATGGGGCAGTGATACTTTTGGTATTCCCAGCCCATAGGACGTTCCTTGTCTCTCATGTCGGCTGGATATTGAATGCTCTTACAATGGGTGTGGTATGCACGATGGGCAAACCGTTCGTATATCTCGTAAAGGCGACTGAGGGGATGGCCAAACCAATAGAAATTGCCCGTATCCAACGTTAAGCCCAACCGTGGTGAACCCACGCCTTCAAACAGGGCATCCAAAAACGTTGGATCATTGGTGGTATTGCCGTGATTTTCGACGGCAAACTTCACGCCGGTGTCCTCCGTGGCATCCACAATTTTTCGAAGCAGGTTCACGGCAAAGGGAAGGAACTCTGTTCGCGGCATCCGACGGGGAACAACATCAATGCGAATGGCCGGGACCCCCAATTCCTTTGCCGCTACAGCGACTTTTTTGCACCATTCGAGTTCAAACTCAGGCCGTTCTTCAAAACGATTATGCATACAGAAGGCGGTGATTCGTTTCTTAGCCGCTTCGAGGGCTGCCTTGAGTTCCTGTCTCGACTGTGGCTCGGCAACGCTGAAAACGCGGTCCCCTTGGTATAACGACGGCAAGCGAAGATCGTCCGTAATGTCCGACTCGACACCATCCACGTTGTATGCGGCCATGGCAGCCCAGCAATCGGGCTCGCCTGTCCTCTTGAGCATGACATCGCGGCACGTGACGGGCCACTGCGCTGTCCCTTGAGCCCCTTCCGCTAGAAGGGCAGAGAATGCAGGGCTTTTCCCGGCCACCAAGCCCAATCCCACGGCCCCTGAAGCCAAAAGCATGTTGCGGCGACTGAAAGTGTACGACCCTTGCTCTGAGCTCTTTGCTGCCGAAACCATTTGGGAAGTCCTCATGGTGTTTGTCTCCGGAGAGAATTGCGCTTGGCCCAAGCCTCCGTGCCAACACATCGAAGATATCGCGAACGATACACCAAATTCTGACTCGAAAGGATCGGAAAATCAAGCAAAGGGGTGGTTACATTGTAGAGTGTCCATCCGTGAGCGCCGAAGAATCTGTAATCGCCGTTCAAATGGGGCACTACCCTGTATGACAATAGTTTACTGCCTCACCGCTTGCCTGCTGGGCAAGGCTTAAAAGACCCCGGTTTGGCCTAACCTTGCTGAGGCATGGGCGAGCAACCTATAATCATTGGTTTAAGCTGTCGCTGGGACTCAGTTGAAAAGATTCTTTCTGAGGCGTTTTAATTCAGGAGGCAGTCTCCGTGGTTAATGGTCGGTTCTTGTTTACAAGTGAGTCAGTCAGCATGGGCCATCCGGACAAGTTGGCAGATCAGATTTCGGATGGCATTTTGGATGCTCTCATCGCGGAAGATCCCACCAGCCGGGTAGCCTGCGAGACCCTGGTTGCCACAGGCATGGCGATTGTGGCTGGAGAGATTACCACGAAGGCGGCCATCAATTACCCCGATGTGGTTCGCCAGGTCATTCGTGATGTCGGATACACCAGCGACAGCATGGGCTTTAACTATGAGACCTGCGCTGTGCTCGTCTCGCTGCGGCGGCAGAGCCCTGACATCGCCATGGGTGTGAATGCCGACACGGCTCGCGGGAAGCCCATCGGGGCCGGCGATCAGGGAATGATGTTCGGGTACGCAATTAACCACACCCCCGAATTGATGCCCTTGCCGATTTCCCTGGCCCATCGAATCCTTCAGCGATTGACGGAAATTCGACAGCGGGGTGAGGTGGGTTGGCTTCGCCCGGATAGCAAGAGTCAAGTGACCGTCGAGTTCGATGGCCCGGTGCCCGTTCGGGTGGATACCGTCGTGGTGTCAACGCAACATAGTGATGATATTACCCAAAAAGAGATTCGCGATTTTGTGATCGAGAAGGTGGTTAATCCGATCCTTCCGCCCGACCTGGTCAATGGCGAAATCAAGTATTACGTCAACCCCACGGGGAGGTTCGTCACCGGTGGGCCGCATGGCGATACAGGTGTGACTGGCCGAAAAATCATCGTGGACACCTATGGCGGCTGGGCAAAGCATGGCGGCGGGGCCTTCAGCGGGAAAGACCCAACAAAGGTTGACCGCAGCGCCGCATACATGGCCCGACACATCGCCAAGAACATCGTGGCGGCGGGCTTGGCCGATCGTTGTGAGGTCCAACTGGCGTACGCCATCGGCGTCGCCGATCCCGTCAGCATTTATGTGGACACCGATGGGACCGGTAAGGTCGAAGAGAGAGTCTTGTGCCAAGCCATTCGTGAGGTGTTCCCGTTGACGCCCGGCGGGATTATCGAGTATCTCGATCTGCTACGTCCCATTTATCGGAAGACGGCATCGGGTGGTCATTTCGGTCGAAATCTCCCTGAATTCACATGGGAAAAGACCGATCGCATCTCCGATCTGCTTGACGCAGTGGGTCGTGCTTAGAGCCTATCCCATGATCTCCCCTCGCCCGTTCGGCGGGAGAGGGGTCGGGGGTGAGGGTGGCTCGAATCGTTGCCGGTTTTCTCAATTGATTCCGATGTTCGGTTGCCCTCACCCCAACCCTCTCCCGGAGGGAGAGGGCGACCTTTTGAGATAGGCTCTTAACCGAATAAGTTTTCGCTGGCCGACGCCAAGGAAGTTAGGCCGGATTTCGCCCATTCATGGTCAGTGTTTACCCCAGCAGATCCAACTCTCGGGACCCCATCGCTACTGTCACGCGATGGCTGGTGTTGGTTTTGGGCATCTGCTGCTGGGTGGTGGCCGTTATCGTGGCAGTCCTCGTTTTGACGAGGGCGGAGTCGGTTGTCTTGCGCGCCGTGGTTCTGCTTGTCTTCCTCCCCTTGGTTCTAGCGTACTTGATTAGGGGAAGAGGAGTGGTCGTCCAACGCATCACACACAGGTTGGTCCAACATCCCTTGGTCCTGGTTGCCTTTGGCGCGGTTTTCACGGTCGGGAGCGTTCTCGCATTGTTAGCCCAAGAGCATTGGTCAGGCTTCATTATTACGGCATTGCTGATAAGCAGTCTGGGCGCAACTGTCGCGAATTTCGCCAAATTGCCCGAATATCACATATTACCAGACAGAGGTGATAGGTCTTGCCGCTGTCCATCGGGTCTTGTCCCCTCCTATGCTACTAGGCCTATTTGGCTAACAAGCGCGGTCTTTCTAGAGAGCCTTGGATTCAAGCCATCGGATTCCCTTCGCCTCGGGGAACTTTCCCGCGGATGGCTTTTGTCCACCGTTCGGCAAGAAGGCGCGTCTTCGCGGATAAACTCCAGATGTCAAAGCCGACAAGTCCGAAAGCCAATCCTCTGCTTCGCCGAATTCCGCGATGAAAAGGGGCATCGAGTGGTCTTGGGGCAAAGCTGGGTGGCCTTTCGGCCGCAGCAGCAGGTCGTCAGTGTCCACTTTCCGTTTTGGCCACCATTCGAGAGCGTCCCAAAGGTTC
>JAKPII010000493.1 GCA_029549885.1 Planctomycetota bacterium | reverse complement strand
ACGGGCGAGGGGAGATTATGGGATAGGCTCTAACACGATTCTGAAGTTTTCACTTGAGTCGGCAGGACAGCACGCGGTGGTGTGGCCTGCCCGTTTCATTTTTAGGGAGTTGTCTCCTTAACGGCACATCATGGGCCACCGGTCCCCAAAGTATCGATCTCGATAACGCCGCCTTCTTTCCTGGTGTCGATGCGGCCATACGTTCGCGCGGCCTTAAACGTCATGTGGGCACGATCCTTGGCATGGAGGAGGAGATTCCGCATCGTGACGTTCTCGGCCATCAGAACGGCGTTATCCACTGCATTGATTTCACCCATTTCGCTCGATTCACCTCGCCAATTCAGTGGTCGCCCGAGGTGAACGTTCTTCAGTTCAAGATAGGCATTTCCAGACAATTCCAGCGTTGTGCACCCAATGCTCAGCTCGCTAGGGTCATCGCCGGCAAAGCGGACCTTTCCTCCGCGCACCATTAGTTCGCAAATATGCGTTTTTCCGCGGATGTTCACGTCGGTTTTGTCCCCAGAAAAATAAAGCGCCCACATGGGCACTCTGATTTCTGCCGAGCCCCGTTTTAATGTAAGCGAACCGAGGCGCAGTGGTTCCGACAAGTTCGGTGTAAGAAAAATATCTCCCGCAAGATTGTGCCCCAACAAAGAGATGATCGTATCATCGGCCTCTTGCAAAGTGACGACACAAGGCGGGTTACTAGGGCCAATATTTCGCAGGAACACAAACCATTGGGGCACTTCCGTTCGCACCAAAGTCAATTTCCATTTCACGCCCGGAGTCAGGTTTGTGCTGTCGAAAGAAGCGTCAAGGGGCCGTTTCGACGGTAATGCGAGGGTAACATCCCCTCCTTGATGCGTATAAATACCCAGCGCCACCGGAAAGACGCTGTCCTCCAGCGTGATGTCGGCCAAGCCTGAGGCAATCACGGCATCTGGTCGCCGCCCTGCCCGCAATCGTTTCGCGCGAAGAATTCCCCGGGCAGTATCTGAGAAGCTGATGCCGTAGGAAAACTCCACGGTCGTATCCTCGGCTTCCCAAATGCCGTCGTACAAATGGAACACGGTGTGCACGGCTGTTCCCGTACGATCCGTGCCACCGAGGACGGTCTTCAAGGTTACGAGTTTTCCACCTCGCCAATCAACGATATGCTCCCGAGACTTTTCGCCAATGATCTCGAGGTGGCAGTTCCTCAACGTTAACTGTCCACCCTTTTCGAGAATCAAACTGCCGTTCAACACAATGTGCTGATCGGCCACAGTCTCATGGTCTGTGACAACCCAATCACCGTTGCGAATAACGGTTTGCTGCTCAGAATTCGCAGCCCAAAGACCGAATGCTATTAGAATTGTGGCAGAAAAAATTGTGCTCATCGTCGTTCGACACCTTGACCCTCAACATTTTGTGCAAAATACCTCCCGCCTCGGGTAGCCCGATGTTTTGCGTGATAGATCCGCGAGCCGAGCACCTCAGTGCATCTCGGTTTTTACTTCCGCCAAGGCCGGACGGTAAAAGTTGAACTGGACATTGGGATGGTCAGCCAATAACGACATAGGCACGGCAGAGTCGGCAATCCCCTTGGAGATCATCAGGGCCGTGAGCCGCATCCCGAAGGGGTTGTCATGCATCCCCGCGTGCCAGATGGAGACCTTTTCGGCCTTCCACGTTTCCACCGGTCCCACGGTGGCCGCCTTGGTGGGCACGAGATGGACTTGACCACCTCCCGACGTCCGCGCATTTTGCATAATCGTGGCAGGATGCAAATCAGTGATTCGTGTCTTCAATTTCCGGTATTCTGAAGGCGGTGGCGGGGCGTCCTTCCAACGGCCTTGACGCTTGGGCGGATCGTTGAACGCCCAGTGTTTGACATCCCCCTGTCCCCCCTGCATGATCACGCAGCGAATCTCGTCGAAACTTCGCGAATACGCCTCCAGGTCCCCGATCGGAAAGCGGATATGCTCTTTGGGCATCCGCAACCGGGGATTGATTCGCTTGAAACACAGCTCCATATCGGCCCGGGCAAAGCTCAAAGGATGATCCATCGGGACCGGCTCCCCTGTGAGTTCATCAACCCACTCGTCCATACCCCAGAAGTGGCCATCGCGCACGTCAAGCTCAAGTTCATTGACCAAGCGGGCGACCAGTGGCAGTTGTTCTGTCGGTCCAATCGGGCCACAGATGCCGCAGGGGTTATCAGCGGTGGACTGCTTCCAGGCGTGAATATACTCAAGCGCTTCTGCCAAATAGAATTCTTCCAAGGTGTCATACATAACAACCTTGAAGCCAGGTCGCGAAAGGCGTTCGACCTGCCGCACCGTCAACTTTGCCGCATCTTGGAGCAGCTCCGGATCGAGCGTCGTGTAATCCCACCAGTCTTTCGCCAATTTGCTAAGAGGCCTTGCCATGATGCACTCCTTTCGAGAAGAGTTTCGACCATCTTCGTGCCGGACGATTTTTAGCCCCATTATCAGGAAAATTCTCTTCCCGTCAATGACGTGCCGTCGTTTGCCAGGGCACAACCGCCAAGCCGGGGGCATTATCGCTCCGGAAAAATCTCCTATCATGAAACTTTGGAACGAGCATATTCCCCTCGGGAGAATCTTGTTTTTTCGAACTTTCCTCGGCTGTTTTCACTCTTGCATGGTTAATGCCGTTTGACGATGGAAGGACACACTCGCACGATTTGTGGAGTTTTTTGCCTCAACAAGCCGGCGGGCATCACATCTCGCGACGCAGTGAACCTCGTGCAGCGATCTTTACGCCGGGTGCGATTGGGTCATGCCGGCACACTTGATCCTCTTGCTACAGGCGTGTTGGTCGTCTGTGCGGGCTTGGCAACACGTTTGATCCCCTTCATTCAGGAATTGCCCAAGCTGTATCGCGCTACATTCTTGCTGGGGCGATCGAGTCCCACTGACGACGTCGACGGGGAGGTCACCGTTTTCGAAGATGCCCCCGTTGTTACGCGTGAACAAGTGGAATCCACGCTGCCTGAATTCGTCGGGACGGTGCTTCAAAGCCCACCCATCTATTCCGCCGTCAAGATCGAAGGCCGACGAGCCTACGAATGGGCCCGAAAAGGTGCCCCCCGCGAACCAAAACCACGACCGGTGGAGATTCATAGCTTGAAGCTCCTCCGGTACGAGTATCCGGAGTTGGAATTGGAGATCCACTGCGGCTCGGGCGTGTATGTCCGGTCGATTGGGCGGGATTTGGCTCAGCGGTTGGGGACGGCGGCGGTCATGTCGCGGCTAACGCGGTTGGCCATCGGGCATTTTGTGATCGACCAGGCGGTTGATCCGCATGAGATTGGTCCCCACAATTGGTCGGAATATCTTATGCCGCCTGCCGTGGCCGTAAAGCATCTTCGCCAGATTCAACTTTCCGAGGACCATATCGCACAACTCGTTCACGGCCAATGGCCAGCGTACGATGGCGATTTGGCCGCCGGGCAGGTGGCAGCCGTGGTTGATCAGCTCGGCAATCTGGTAAGTGTGGTCGAATGCCAACGGAATAAGCGGTTAAGACCCCTTGTCAATTTGCCCCGCTTTTCAGCCGATCCCTAACCACAGTCGGTCACTAAGTCATTATGATGAAGAAATACTTTAGCCGTCGAAATAACGACACCGCGGTAAGACGGAAGGGTTTTCGGAACGGACATCGCGGAACAGTTTCGAGGAAAAAGGAAGTATCAAGGTGACCGATTTGAAACACACCCCCTTGGCGGGCTGGCACAAAGAAAACAAAGCCAAAATGACGCCGTTTGCCGGCTGGGAAATGCCGTTGCACTACCAGTCAGGTATCCTTCAGGAACATTTAACGGTGCGACGCTATGGCGGCCTTTTTGACATCAGCCACATGGGGCGGTTTCGCATCGCAGGGCCTGACACGGTGCGTTTTCTTCAGTACGTTCTTACCAGTGATGTCAGCAAGCTGGGACCGTGGCGGGCACAATATACCATACTGGCAAAAGAAGATGGTTCGGCCATCGACGATGCCTACCTCTTTCGCTTTGGCGACGAGTATTGGCTCGTCGTCAATGCGGCGAACAGTGCGGTGGATTGGCAGCATCTCAGCGAGGTGGCCCAGGGGTTTTCCGTGCAGTTGGAAGACCTGACCGCGGAAGTGGCGATGTTCGCTGTGCAAGGACCGGAGAGTGAAACGCTCCTGCGTCAATTACTTCAAGACGGAGCCTTGCCCGACGAGGGCCGTAACACCCTTTCATCGGGAACGTTGGCTGGTGTCCCCGTCAAATTATCTCGAACTGGCTACACCGGGGAACCGATTGGGTTTGAAGTATTTGTCCCCGCAAAGGCAGCCCTCGCGCTATGGGAATCGCTCGTCCATGCCGGGGCGTCGCTAGGGCTTGCTCCCATCGGTCTTGGAGCCCGCGATACGCTGCGACTGGAAGCGGGGTTGACGCTGTTTGGACACGAACTGGGGACTACTCCACAAGGTCAGCCCATCCCCATTTTGGCGGCACCGTCTGCGATCGTTGCCGTCTCGTTGGCTGAGGAAAAGGGTGACTTTCTAGGCCGGAAGAGCCTAGCAGCCCAGGTGAAATGCTATCGCCAGTGGCGCGAGGGCCATGCTCAAAAAAACCCCATCTTGCCCCAGATCGTTCGGCCCGTCGCCATCCTTGATGCCGGCGTTGCTCGACAGGGAGATAACGTTTTCTGGAAAGGAACGCCTGTGGGCCAGGTCACAAGTGGTACAATGGTTCCTTATTGGGTTTTCGAGGGAGACGACTCTCACCCCGGTGATCAGGTCATGCGACGGGCGATTGCCCTGGCGCTGATTAACATTGATGTCCCCAAAGAGGCGGAGATCGATGTCGTCGTGCGTGGGCGGTCGCTCAAGGCGCGTATCGTGCCGCGTCACGGCTGGAGTAATCGTCCCCCATACTTTCGACCGATTGTTGTGCGATAAGGCATGGTCTATGTCTAAAAAGCAGAGCGGTTCGGTTTCACCCCCCACGAGTGTCCGGGAACAAGTCAGCACGCTTCTGGAGCGCTCTTTGGAAAACCATCTGTGGCGTCAGCAGCGGTGCATCAATCTGATCCCTTCGGAGATGACGCCTTCGCCGCTGGTGCGATTGCTCCAGGTCACCGATCCCGTGGGCCGATACGCGGAGCACAATTATCTAACCCAGCTCGGCCGCGAGGTCTATTACTATCAGGGAACCCATTTCATCGAATGGGTTGAACAGCAACTGATCGATGAGTTTGGACGTTACCTGGGCACGGACCAGATCGAGCCGCGCCTCATCAGCGGCCAAACGGCGAACATGGCCGTATTTAGCGCCGTTGTGGCCTTTCGCAATCGGGATAACAAACTGGGGGAAATTGAACGAATTCGCGGGGTACTCAATCACCATCTCAACTTGGGCGGACACCTTAGCGCCCAGGCTATGGGACCATTGCGAGACTACGTGGCGAGAGATCCGACCACGGGACGCTTCATGATCAAACATTTCCCTGTTTGTGCGGACAACCCATACCGCGTTGACGTGGAGGCCACGGCGGCTCTGCTGGACGATTGGGCGCCGGAATTGGTCATCTTCGGCAAGAGCATGTTTCTGTGTCGGGAACCGATTGCCGAGATTCGGCAAATTCTGGCCGAGCGAAATCGGCGGCCTCTCATTATGTACGATGCGGCGCATGTCTTGGGTATTCTTGGCCCCGTGTTTCAAGACCCTCTGGCCGAAGGGGCCGACATTGTGACAGGTTCCACCCATAAGACGTTCTTCGGGACGCAGCGAGGAATCATCGCGTCTGCTCTGAACTCTGATTCACCATTTGCCGAGCTTTGGGACCACATTCGCCGCCGTGCGTTTCCGGGATTTCTCAGTAATCACCACCTCGGAACGCTCCTCGGCTTGCTTTTGGCCGTCATGGAAATGAATGTCTTTCGCCAAGAGTATCAATCGCAGGTGATCAAGAACGCCAAGGCCTTTGCGCGGGCACTGCGGGAATGCAATCTCCAAGTGGAAGGCGATCCCGCCATGGACTTTACCGAAACGCATCAGGTGCTGCTGCGGGTGGGGTCACACCGCGGCATCGAAGCGGCCCAACTGCTGGAGGAGAATAATATCATCGTGAATTACCAGGCCCTCCCGGGTGATGAAAATTTTGCCGCCAGTTCTGGCCTGCGGATGGGCGTTGCCGAGATGACCCGCTTTGGCATGAAGGAGGCCGACTTCCAAGAGCTTGCCAGCTTCATCGCCGACATTTTGCTTCACAAAAAACAACTCGGCGAGAAGGTGAGCCAATTCCGTGGCCGCTTCCTGAAGATGCACTATTGCTTTGACCCGGCAGATTGGCCAGACTTGACCCAAAAGCTACTGGGCACGTTTTCGTGAAAACTTCGGAATCGCGCAATACTTCAGCGTAATGGTGGCCGCCATGGGGCTGCCGTCTGATCGTGGGCGCGATTGTATCTCCAGGACCACTTACGACTTTTTCCAGCCGTTGAACCAGGCCCGTTGTTCGAAAGGTAACTTTTCGCGTTGAGTGCCAGGTTCTGCTGGGACCCCCACCGGCAATAAGACGCGAACAATCCGGTCGGATGGAATCCCAAGCAACTCGCCAATCCGTTCGGCAATTCGATTGTAACGGAGCGCCCCATCGATCCACACCGTGGCATAGCCCAAGGCTGTGATGGCAAGCAGGATGTTTTCCACGGCGGCGGCACAGTCTTCCACGTGGAAGGAGACGTCGCCCATCACCGGTCGCGGGTCCGTGACACACACGATCATCGCCTTGGCCGTGCTGCAAACCGGCTTATTCTCGAAAAGTGCGGCAATCTGTCTAATCAATACGGGATCATCCACAATCACGAAACTTGTCGTTTGGGCATTTTTGCCAGACGGTGCCCGAATGCCGGCCTCCACAATCTTCCGCAAATGTTCGCGCGGGACGGGCACATCCCGAAATGGTCCCCGATAGCTGTACCGCTTGTTGATCGCTTCAAAAACATCCATGGCGTCTCCTCCCGAAATCAATGCATCGTGTGGGTTATTGGCATACCAGCTCGGCACGAGGTGCTTTCTTGTCAACGACCGGGAATGTCTCTATGTTACCCTTACACTGCTGTGGGGTTAAGTCTTTCGCGCGGCAAAAGGAAAGTGCGAAGTGCGGAAACGGTGTTCACAACCATGAGCCAATCCGTGGACAAATAAAAGATGTTATCATGACCTAATAAGTCTCGCAGCTTTTCGAGAGTTTTAACGGAACGCGAGAGGAAACACATTCATGGGTGCGGCTCGCAAACCTCCCCACCATACCAAGCGCTCACGTCGCATTGGTCGTTACCGAATTCAGCGGCGGACCACGCCAGGGGCAGCACCGGGAACGATCATCCCCGAACCCACGGCACCGTCGCCCACCATTACGATCACGCGATACTCTGCCGACACTTACGAGGAGCGGGTGCTCCACGACTCGCGTCAGCTGCCACAGATCCTCAAAAAGGAAGGAACGTTGTGGTGTGACGTGGATGGGCTGGGCGACCCCGCTGTGATGAGTCAATTGGCCAAAATCTTTGGTCTGCATCCCCTGGCCATGGAAGACGTTGTTAACACGCACCAGCGGGCAAAGGTCGAAGAATATGGGGACATTCTCTTTATCGTCATGCGTTTTCCCCATCTGACGGACAACGGCGTGATCGAGGCCGAACAGATTAGCATGTTCCTCGGCAAAGATTTTCTGCTGACCTTTCAACCAAGGCCGGGCGACGCGTTTCTCCCCGTCCGTAAGAGGCTACACGATCCGGCAGGTCCCCTGCGGAATGCCGGGTCCGATTATCTTGCCTATTCCCTCATTGACCTCACCATTGACAATTACTTTCCGGTCCTGGATCGACTGGCGGAACGCCTGGAGTCACTTGACGATCAAATCCCCACGTCCGACCCGCGACATCTCCTCAACAGTATCCACGATCTCCGTCGAGAGCTGCTTTATCTTCGGCGAACTCTCTGGCCGCATCGTGACGCTCTTCAGTCCCTGACGCGAAATCATCATCAACTCTTGACAGAAACGACACGCATTCATCTGCGGGACTGTTGGGACCATGTCATGACGCTCATCGATCTGACGGAAACGTATCGTGAATTGTGTGCCGATCTTCGTGACTACTGCATGTCGGCCATCAGCAACCGCATGAACGAAGTCATGAAGTGGTTGACCCTCATTGCCACGGTGTTTATCCCCCTGAGCTTTATTGCCGGGGTCTATGGTATGAATTTTGATCCCGATGTTTCCCCCTGGAACATGCCGGAACTGCGTTGGTATTTGGGATATCCTTTTGCCCTCGCTTTGATGCTGGCTTTAGCCGGTGTGATGATCTGGAGCTTTTATCGCCGCGGTTGGATCGGTCAGGAGTGGCCCCTTGCCCCACCAAATAACCACGGCACCCCTGATACCCCCAGGGCGATGGCCCAGGCTGATTCGCCACCGCAGGATCATCTCCTATAGCCGCTATGGGGGAACGAGACGCCATCATGCGCCAGGTCACCAACACGTTGGATAATACCAGGGAAAGAATGAAATGATCATCCTGGCAGGTTAAACGGCCAAGTCGTCCCTCACCGCGGCAGGTTAAGAGTCTATCCCAAAAAGTCCCCCTCTCCCTCTGGGAGAGGGTTGGGGTGAGGGCAAGCGAACATCGGAATCGATTGAGAAATCCGGCAGCGATTCGAGCCACCCTGACCCCCAACCCCTTTCCCGCCGAACGGGTAAGAGGAGATTATGGGATAGGCTCTAACTAAACTACAAGAAAGGAATGGCCGTGGCCGATTTGGTCAACAGGTCAGATCGTTTCTCCTCTTTGCCTTTTGGCAGAGGCGGCCTTTGGGCCAAGTTGGCGTGCTCCCCGTGGCATTGTGATTTGAATATTACGCGATGAGACGTCCAGTCATTCGATCGCAAGCCTTATTGATAGGGCCCGTCCTGGCGCTCGTTTGCGTGG
>JAKPII010000489.1 GCA_029549885.1 Planctomycetota bacterium | reverse complement strand
CATCGAACTCGGTGGATCATCAGGCAGGTTTTGCAAGCACTAAGCGGCCGGCAACACCTCGGCCAATTGTCACACAACGCCCGTAGGGCTGAACACTGTGATACCTTATCCGGTCTGTGTCGGCAACCGGGTACCACGTTTACACAGAGCGACCGTTAGCTGCTGCCCAGATTTGACGTGACTATCTCTCACATCTTCAAGGTTAGAACTATCAACGCCCGTAACCCGTAAGGGTTTTTTCGACGCGCGACGTTTCAGTCCCCCGCCCGGAAGCAAGGGGAACACATGATTCCGAATCGTTGAAGGTTGACGAAGAGATTATCCTACAACCTCCCCTCTCCCGCTCGGCGGGAGAGAGGCCGGGGGTGAGGGTGGCTCGAATCACTGCCGGTTTTTTCGATTGACTCCGACGGTCGCTTGCCCTCACCCCACCATCTCACAGGGGGAGAGGGAACTTTGGGATAGGTTCGAAACTGGCAAGGCAAATTCTTATTCAGGCAAAAAGGAAGACACTGCTTCAGAGTTCTATCCTATTCGCTTCGCCCCGTCTATTGGTAGCGGTTTCCCGCCCCATAGTTTTCGGAAAGGATCACAGATTCTCCGCCATGGCCTTGATCTCGTCGAATCGCCGTTCGATTAGGCACTCGGCATAACGGTGAAGGACTCCCTTTCCGATATTCCGCCAAGCCGTCCAGACCTTGCCCGTCTGCGCCGCCAACTCTTGTTGTCGTTGGACGAGCGCCGCCTCAGCATCGGCGAAGGCACGCACACTTGCTGCATCCCAGGACGGCATCTCCAGACTCAGCCGGGCAAGACGGCGAATAACGGTCTCCGCCAGCCGTCGGCCATCTTCCGCGTTCGCAAATTGCTTGGGGTCCCGGCCACCGACTCCTTGATGCGGCGGTTCACCCAAACGGGATAAGTCCACCGTCGGCGGGTCTAAATACATCATGAGCGAGGTTTCACCCCACGCCGCGTGATCACCCAAGTAACCTTCGTCCAGGGCGAGAATGTATTCGGGCGTAGCCAGCACCGGGATACCGAGGCAACGGGTCATTCTCGCGCCGACCTCTCGCACCACGATCTGTTGTGCCGCGCCGTAATGACCGGTCAGAATGATAACGGCTTTAAATCCTTGTCGGGCGGCCTCCATCGTAAGTTTTTCCAGCCATGGCCGGAGCAAAACGGAGTAGATTTGATCCTCTGGTTCCATGACGAAGGTGTGAGGTTGATTGAGACCTCCCACCCCACCGAAAAGTGGTGGCGCCACCAGGCCGCCCCCGCGTTGCGCTGCCCTGATGCACAACATGTGTGCCTTGATCGCATCCAAACCCACCACGTTGTGCAGCCCGTGCCATTCGATCGTACCAATCGGTAGGAACAACGTTCCGCACGCATTCATGCGGTCTTGAATTTCCTGCGGTCGGAGCCTTTCCAGGCGAACCTCCGGCACACCGACTTGGAACCCCGTCGCGGAAGCCGGGGAGGTTTCTGCATCTTTGGCATTCTCATTTGCGGCGAGGACGTGGGAACCTCCCGTGGCTGAGGCAACCATCCCGACCATGGCCGCGCCGGCGTTTTGTACAAACGTGCGTCGTCGTAACACATCGGACATCACACCACTCCCGTTGCCTCGGCATAAGCGAAATAACGGTACCACCCGTTAGGGCGAGTGTCACCCCACAGAATGTCCTGACGGCGAGTACTGTGATACCGTGCTCTGAATCCGCTGACAACTGGGACGGATCTTTCACGATTCGAAGAGGAATCGGCTCGGGCCTTGGCCGTCGGGTTCTTTCATAGCCAGTCGGCGACCGCGGGCCGTAGGAGGAGCACTCTGAAGCGGCTCGGCCGAGCCTTCCAACGGATCACCCTCCCGGATGCCGGCCAAGCGTTTACGGATTTTCGCCGTATAGTCCGGCGAAAGCTCAAACCCTAGGAAGTGACGCCCCAGCTTCTTGGCAACAGCCAGTGTGGTCCCACTTCCCGCGAACGGGTCCACAACAAGTTCACCTTTGCGGCTGCACGCTCGAATAATCCGCCCCAAAATCTGCTCCGGCATTTGGCAGCCGTGGAAGCCCTGCCGTTCCCGGAATGTTCCACAGACACGCGGGACATACCAGGTGTCCTCCTCCGGGCGGAAACCATCGGGCAAGTCCTGCGGTCGAAGGATCCACGTGTCGTCCGGAATGCGGCCTTTGGGATCAGCGCGGCGGTCCGCATAGACCAACTGGCGGGCAGAAGGGACACGAATCTCATCGGCGTTAAAGGTAAACCGTTTCGGGTCCTTAACCCAGTACAACAGGTGAGCATGCGACCGCGTAAACTTGTTTTTGCAATGCACGCCAAATGTGTAATACCAGATTACCCAATTGCGGAGGACGAACCGGTGTTCCCGCTGGATCATCGTTTTTAGCTCGGCCACATATTCATCACCGATGGCCAGCCAGAAGGTGCCATCGGGCTTCAAGATGCGCGCAATTTCGCCCGTCCAGCGGAGACACCAATCCAGATACTCATCATCATCGAGTTCATCGCGGTAAACGTCGTACTGGTAACCGATATTGAATGGCGGATCGGCAAAGACAAGATCAACCGTACCGTCGGGGATCTTCCTCATCCCCTCGATACAGTCAAGACAATACACGGTGTCGATCTCTAACGACTCCATTGTGGTCCTCGCAAGACCCGCAATCCCTCGAGATCCGTCATCCTGATGCTTGCCCATGGTGTTGGAAGCCTGACATGCGCAAAAACGCACGCGCCCCGAACCCACCGATTATGCGATTGTTCATCCTACCAGCGTCAAGAAGACCAAGCCAGCGGTGTAACAAGCCGAATGCGCAGCAAAGCGAAGAATCAGTCAAATAGACTTCCGGTAAACAACTCCGCTGGTGCGCTGCTGAAAACCAAACTCTCGAAGCATCTGCACCATTGTCACGTCGCTTTGGCAACACTGGGCCTCCACAACGCCAATGCCCTCGGCCCAAAGCGAGGAAAAAGACTCCTCCATGAGGAACGAATCGGCCCCAGTGTTAGCCCAACCGGCGGCGGTGCGCACTTCTGCCAGGCCCACGGCCGGTCTGGGGTGAGGATTAGGATCCAGGCGGCAAAACCGAACGCGAGCAATTCGTTGCTGATTGGCCGGATTGATCAATGTGTACTGAATGACTTCCGATTCACAAAAGCAAAGGGCCTCGCACCAAGAGGCGGGCACAGGATCGGTCGTTCGCTGAATGGGGAAGCCTGAGAACCGGCCAATGATATCGCTATCGAGGAGATGGCGACATTGATCCCGACTCACTTGAAAACGGAGGTATCCACCCACGACCTGATACCCCCGAGCTCCGAAAAGCGTCGTAAGGAGGGTATCATTCTGCATGATCCCCGGCAATCGAAAACCGCCGTAAAGACCGAGATAAAAGGGATGGCAGGGATTTGGCGACCCCCCGTAAAGGACCCGCGCACCACCGCGTGCCAAATAATCTTCGCAGCGGTCGAGCAATTCGTTGGCAACCACCTGCTGATCACACGCCTTGGAGACCATCAACATGCAGGTAATGCCTTGCTCGCGGGCAAGTTCTCCCTGGGTGGCCTGGGGAAGAAACCCGGCGTGGGCAAACCCCACAGGCTGATCGTCCTCGAAAGCCAAAAACAAACCGTTCGGGTCGAAGTACGGCTTGTTGAGGACACTCCGTTCAAGGTAGGGGAGGGTCAATGGCTGAATCAGCCCTGGCTTGCCGGCGCACTCCGACCAGATGCGCAACAGTTTTGGCGGGTCATAGTTCCGAAAAGGTCTGTAGCTAGTCATTCGCCCAATGTTCCGAAAGGCGCTTCCCGACGTTGTGGCAACATCGCATGGAATGGGTGAGGGACCACCCGAAATTTGGCTGGATTGTGTGGATGAACTTGCCTTCCCTTTTCAATCGTCCACTGACTCCTCTCAGTCCAATTTTAACAGGTGGACTCGTGGAGAGACCATACCAAGCCGAATGGGCCTCGACACAGTTTTACCGCAGTCGAGCAAATCGTGGCGGTTGTTCGCCGGGACCATCACTGGGGAACCCCCAGGGTTACCCCTCACCAGTTTGCAGGGCAGCTCAGGACACAGTGGACGCGGAGCCACGCGTCCTTCCAGATTTCAAGGAACACAACGGGGAAGGAAACGGGGCAAGCCCAAGCGTCATCTTTCTGTGGGGAACCGCACAAACCCTATGACAGAAACCCCTGCCGCCGGCCCCCTCTGCGAGTCATCTCCTCACACCTTCTCGCGGCCGTCTATACTTAAAAGAACGCCGGTGGATCCCCATCGCAAAAGTCTGCCATTGGCAAGGTGCTAAGGCCTATCCCAAAAAAGTCCCCCTCTCCCTCTGGGAAAGGGTTGGGGTGAGGGCAAGCGATTGTCGGAATCGATCGAGAAAACCCGCAGCGATTCGAGCCACCCTAACCCCCAACCCCTCTGCGGCCGAACGGGCGAGAGGAGATTATGGGATAGGCTCTAACTAGGAGCGTGAACTGGTCCGTTCTAGCATCTGGGCTTTCACTACAATCAAGGCAGGTGTCCCACGTGCTCAAAGTCAATCTGGTTCAACTTCCTATCCCACCCCTTGGCCCTGAAATCGTTCGCGGCAATGTCCCGCTCGCCTCCGCTTATCTCAAGCGATATGCCCAGCGCGTGGCAGGGGTCGATGTCGAGATCGAAATTCTCACCGCCGATCTCACCGATCGGGCAGGGGATGCCGCCCTCGTGCGGGAGCTATCCCAACGGGGGCCCAACCTCGTCGGCTTCTCTTGTTATCTGTGGAACGTTGAGCGGTCGTTATGGCTGGCCGAGAGGCTAAAGGCACTGCATCCCGAGCTTCGCGTGGTTATTGGTGGTCCCGAGGTCACCCTGGATAACACCTGGGTACTTGAGCATCCGGCGATTGACTGGGCCGTGGTCGGCGAAGGTGAAGCAACTTTTGCCGACCTCCTCAAAGCCCTGACAGCCGAGCCGAGGTGGCTTCAACATCCAACAGAGCTCCCACCCATCCCGGGACTTTGGAACCGGGCAACTCATTCGTTCGGGGGAGCACGTTCCCAACTGCCGACTTTGAACGAAGTTGGGCGGGTCTATTTGGATGGCCTCCTTGACCCGCGATGGCACGACACCCTGTTCTTGGAAACCATCCGCGGCTGCATCTTTCAGTGTGCTTTTTGCTACTATCCTAAGAGTTTTGAAGGCCTTCGGTTCATGGACGAGGATTTGGTCCTAGCCAACCTCCACCTTGCCCACCAAGCGGGGATCAGCGAGGTTTTCTTGCTGGACCCGACGCTCAACCAACGGCGAGATTTTCTTTCATTTCTTAAGCTCCTGGCTCGCGGGAATCCCGAAAGACGGTTCTCTTACTCCGCGGAACTGCGTGCCGAAGGGATTCGGGCCGAGCACGCCGGGATCATGAAGGCCGCCAATTTCGCCGAGGTGGAGATCGGTCTCCAGTCCGTAAGCCGCGAGGCCCAGGGGCTAATGCATCGTCGGGTCAACTATCAGGCCTTTGAAGAGGGTGTTCGCGCCCTTTTGGAGGCCGGGATTCGTGTCCGGGCAGACCTGATTATAGGCCTGCCGGGAGATACGGCGGAGACGATTCGGCAGGGATTCCGCTATCTCCTTTCGTTGGGCCTTTCTAATGAACCCCAAATCTTTCGTCTTTCAGTGCTTCCAGGGACCGAGCTTCGTCGCCGGAGCAAAGAACTAGGGCTGGATTACCAGCCGCATCCGCCGTACCACGTCCTGGGGACATCGAAACTTTCCATCGTGGAAATCGCCCAGTTAATGCGAGAGGCGGAATTCAGTTTTGGTAGGCGCTTCGACCCCTGGCCCGTTTCCGACGAAGAGTTCAGTCCCACGATCCTTAAAGAGCGCGGCAGCTTTTGGGAAATCAATCTCGATCGGCCCGAGCCAACCGAGCTTCCCGACATTCAGATCGCCCACACGCTGTGGATAAAAGCCCGGCATTTTGCAGGCCGAGCCAAGGACGTTCGCTACTGGGCTGACCGAGTGCTCAACGAGAACCCCCATGTCACGCTTTGGATTGTGCTTGATATCAGCGACGCACAAACCTTACCCGAGGAGGACGATATCCAGAGCATCCTTCGGGCCTGCTATGACCGGGAACACAGTTACTGGGATTGGTATTTCGCGCCGGAATTGCCTCCTGGACCATCGGGAGCAAAACGGTTGGTGGTTTACAGTGGCCGGTCACTCAAAGGCCGACGCCGATGGCTCAGGCAGAGGTTTTCTCCCTCGGCGGATTTGGTCGAAGCCCCGGAATGTCAAGCCAAAGGCCGCGGCAGGCGAAGAAGGACTTGCGATTCAGGAAATGAATAGGGTGGGCATTTCGATGGAATCGGAGCCAAAAACTCAAATAGTCGAGCAGGTTGCCATTGTAGTGGTGTGCCGGGATGACCACGTCTTGGTGGGAATTCGGCCTGACGGCGTCCCCTTTGCCGGGCTTGCCGAATTTCCGGGCGGACGGCTCCAACCGGGAGAATCCTGGGAGGAGGCCGCTCGGCGGGAAACCCTAGAGGAAACCGGCCTCTCCGTTCGCGTCGAGGCCCTCTTGGGCACCGTTTCCACTCGATACGAGGACCGTATCCTGGAACTGCGTTTTTTCGCCGCCAGCCCTGTATCCCCGGCGGCCTCACCGCGGGAACCATTTCGCTGGATTCGTCGGGACGCCCTCCGTGCCGATTGCTTTCCCCCGGCCAACCGGACCATTATTGAGCAGATCCAAAAAGGACACGGCCAATGATCCGGGCCGCGGCCAAGGGCCTCAAGACGTTCCTTTTCCCAATACTTATGTGAAGGTTCCCGTTAGCAGTGAAGGATCCTTGTCTTCGGGCGGCCCACCTATGTTTTGCACCCAAAGCCTATCCCAAAAAGTCCCCCTCTCCCAAAGGGAGAGGGGGTTTTTTTACGATGGGCCACGAAATATACGCGGCCAGCCCGGTAGTTGCAGCACCCACCCGGCGCGGATGCCATGCATATCGCATCGGACTTGGATTTCGCACGGACCCGAGCGCTGGTTGAATCATGGGCTAGGCACGGGAGCGGAAATTTGGGCAGGCACAGGGGCCTGCCCCTACGGGGTTTGAATGGGTGCGTCAATCGTAGGGGCAACCCCCTGTGGTTGCCCTGTTTGTCCGCGGTACGCGCGATTTGCGTTTCGCCGGGTGCGCGGGCTGCTTTGACTTTGTGCGGACCCGGCAGTTGTTTGGGTTCTGGGGCAGGCACAGGGGCCTGCCCCTACGGGTTTCAATCGGATCATCAATCGTAGGGGCAACCCCCTGTGGTTGCCCAGTTTGGCCAAAGGGACACTGGGGAAGGTCGCCGTCGCCGGCGACCAAATCATCGGACGGCGGCGACCCCGTCCCTACCGTTCACGGAACTATTCCGCAAAGCTCAAGAAGACCACTTCTGCCAGGGGGAAGTGATTGGTGCTGGGGCGACCGTGTCCCTCCCACGCTAAAAGTCTATCCCAAAAACTCCCCCTCTCCCGCCGGGAGAGGGTTGGGGTGAGGGCAAGCGAACGTCGGAATCGATCGGGAAAACCGGCAGTGATTCGAGCCACCCTCACCCCCGACCCCTCTCCCGCCGAACGGGCGTGGGGAGATTACGGGATAGGCTCTAAACGGGGCGTGCCGGTAAAGTCACCGCTACCGACAAAGATTAGCCACTTTTCGCCGTTTCTCCCGTTATCAAAACCGTAACACAGCGCGAGATTTCCGCCTGCGGACCTTGTTTCGCAGACCGTTGATGCCAAGACCCGATAAAAGAACGTGGGCGATCATTGTCATCGCCGTGCCATAGGCCTACACCAATGGGCCTACGCTCGGCTTTTTGGCGAGGGAACAATCATGTCTGAAATAAAGACCCATCCAGCTTCCGGGGTAAAGAAGTGCATCTGTCTCGGTCTATCTTGGGCGATGGTGATTTTCTCCGCGGCGATCTGGGATGGCATCGCGCTTGGGCAGACCCCGGCCGTCCTAAGTTCATTCCATGTCGTGGATGTGACGAAGCGAGGGGATCTGCGTCCGCCTGTAATCACTGGACTCTATTACGACGCCGCACGGGACATTCTGATCACTGCTGGCGATGACCACCTAATCCGCATTTTCAAGCAGCCCGGCGATCAGCAACTTGCCGTGCTGAATGGCCAGGGGTGGATCTACGGCCTGGTGCTCGATCCTACGGGAAAGTATTTGGCAGCCGTGGACGATCGTGGACTGCTCACCGTATGGCAATGGGAAACAGCCCGCCAGCTTTATCGCCTCCCGCTGTCAACCGCCGCACTTCGTACGGTTGCGTTTCATCCAGGGGGAAATTGGCTGGCAGTGGGTGGTTTTGAACCGCGGGTCTTCATCGTGGAAACCCTCACGGGACGGCGAGTGGCGGACCTTAACGCCGATCGGGATGTCCGCCAGGTGGTATTCTCCAGCGATGGGGCTTCTGTTGTGGCAGCAGGAGGCTCGGGTAAGCTACGGCTTTGGGATCTCCCAAGCTTACGGCAGCGGATGGAAATTACCGTATCCTCTCGACGTTTGCACGCGGTAGCATTTTCTCCCGACGGAAGAATCCTCGCCGCTGGAGGTGAGGAGCCCGTCGTCAGTCTGTGGCAGGTCGATTGTGATCCCCCTTCGTTGATCGGGCGACTCCCGCTTTCGGACGGCATCGTCACCAGCTTGACCTTCTGTGAAAACGGTCAACAGCTTGCAGTCGGGACGACACGAAACATCATCCACGTCTTTGACCTTGTGACGTCCAAGGAACTGGCCCAATTGGAGGGTCATACGGGCACAATTAGCTGCCTGACATGGACGCCGGAACGCTCCTTACTTAGTTCCGGAAGTTTTGATACGACCGTCCGCTTTTGGCGGCTGCTACCCGGGACAACTGTTTCCGAGCGTCTTCCCACTGCCCAGGATATCCTGCGGCAATGAGGCGCGGCTGCATTACAAAACAAAAACCGAAAGGACATCATAAAAACCACCTTGACAAGGAGGTGATACGTGAAAGGTTGGAAGGGACGCCCTCAACAAGCGCCGTCGCAAAAGCGCCGGGATCGCCATCCCTCGCGTTACCGAAAGTGCCGGCTGGAACAGATGGAACCAAGGATGCTCCTCTCGGTATCACCCATCCAGTTGGGGATGGTCTATTACGAGGATGCCACCGGCACCGATGAAAGCGGCGATACGTTTGAGCTGACGTTCCAAGGGGGCGCGCCGGGCACGCAGTTGACACGGTTGGTGATCAACACCGATAAGCTGGGAGATGGCTTGTCCATCGGGGACTGCTTTTTTGACACCGAACCCGGCGGGCTGGGGGCCTTTGGTTACGGTCCCTTTGCGGTGATCTCGGCCAGCGGCATTGACAATTTTCGGGTAAGCGTATCAGACGGCGGTACCGAACTCGTCCTGGAATTCACAGGCTTTGAGGCGGGCGACCGCTTCATTTTCACCATCGACGTGGACGAAATGGGGTTCCTCGGTCCTAACGCGGTTGCCGAAGGCAATGAGTTTGAAGGCTCACGTTTAACGGCCTATTTCGTGGCTCCGCACTATTATGCGGCCCAGGGTGAAGACATCTTCATTGACGCTTACGACCACAAGTTATCCGCTTCGGGGCTGGTCCTTCCCCACGATTCCTATAGCCCGCCGTTGCCGGAACCTGAACCCGTCCGCACGGCCGGGGCCTTTCTGGAAGTGACTCAGACGCCTTTGCCGGTTGCCATCTCCGGCCGGGTGTTCGAAGATTTTAACCTCGATCTCACCCTCAACGGAGAGGACAGGCCTTTGGCCGGTGTTACCCTCGAATTGTGGCAGTGGCAAGGCGAGACCTATATCTTCACGGGACGAACGACCGTCACGGATGCCGACGGCAGCTACCGCTTTGACGATCTCCTCCCCGGTACCTACCGCATTGTGGAGCGTCAGCCCGAAGGTTTTCTCAGCGTCGGCGCCAAGGCAGGGAGTGTCGGTTCGGAGGTCCGGGGTTCGGTGCTGACCTCTGATATCATCGTGGGAATTTCGCTCTTAGGTGGTGAGGAGAGCATCGAGAATAATTTTGCCGAGGTTCGGCCTGCGGAGCTTTCCGGCCACGTTTATCACGACGTTAACAACAACGGGCTACTGGAGTCCGGCGAAACGGGAATCGGTGGCGTCACCGTGATTGTCATCCGCGAAGGTGATCACTTTCTGACCGAGCAAGAGTTCACCGTCATCACCCAGACCGACGGAAGCTGGTCCGTTGTGGATCTCTATCCGGGGAAATACCGCGTGCAAGAAATCCAGCCCGCCGGTTGGCTTGACGGTCTCGATCGCGCCGGCTCGCTCGGTGGCTCGGCCGTCAATCCCGGTGATCAGATTGTCAACATCAAAGTCCCGGCGGGAAGCCAAGGGGTTAACTATGACTTCGGCGAGCTTCTACCAGCCTCGCTTGCCGGCCTGGTGTATCTGGACCTAAATACGAACTGCCAATATGACCCAAGCGAGCCGGTCCTCCCTGGGGTGACCATTAAGCTGCTGTCGCCCGACGGTACTGTCCTCCGGACAACCGTGACAGATGCCTCTGGCCGGTATGTCTTTGAGAACCTCACGCCGGGCACTTACGCCCTCCATGAAATCCAACCTGAGGGCTACTTTGACGGCTGTGATCGACCAGGCACGGCCGGCGGCGTCAAGTCCCCGCCGGATTTGATCACGGATATTCACCTCGCGTCGGGCACGGCCGCCACTGATTACTTATTTGGAGAAATCCCCCCCGCATCGGTCGCCGGTTTGGTGTTTTCCGACCTTAACGCCAACGATCAACTTGATGCCGAGGATGCCCCGATTGCCGGGGTGACCATCCAACTGTTCGCTGCCAATGGTGAACTGGTTGCCACCACAGTGACGGACGCCGAGGGACGCTACCGGTTTGAGAACCTGCGCCCCGGTTATTACACCATCGTCGAGGTTCAACCGGTAGGCTACTTAGATGGTGCCGATTTCGTAGGGAGCGCCGGTGGTCAACGCGACGGCAATGACCGCATCAAAGACATCAAGCTTCCTCCCGGTGTCCACGCAACGGATTACAACTTTGCGGAGATCCTGCCCGCCACGATTAGCGGTTACGTCTTTCAGGATGGTCCCACCATTACCTACGTGTGGGGTCAGGAGCGTCCGGATCCATACCTCGTTCGTGATGGCCAATTCACCCCAGATGATATTCCCATTAGCGGAGTCGAAATCCAGTTGCGGGATGCCGTTGGGCAACCAATCGTGGGTGAAGATGGTCGGCCACTTGTGACCTGGACGGACGAACGAGGGTATTACGAGTTTCGCGGGTTGAGGCCCGGCGTTTACACCCTTTTGGAAATCCATCCGGCAGGCTACGAGGACGGCTTGGACACACCGGGCACGCTGGGAGGGATTGCGGTCAACCCCAATGCCTCGTTGGATCCTGCCATCCTTGCCGCCCTGACCATCGACCCGCGGAATGATGCGATTCTCCTGGTAACTGTGACACCGGGTGCCGTTGGAACAAATTACAATTTTGCCGAGGTCGTTGTGACCTCCGTTCCGCCCTATGTGCCGCCGACTCCGCCCCCGCCGTGGTCGCCACCGGAACGGCCGGCCTCGCCTGGGGTTCCTCCTGGGACACCACCGATTCACCTGCAAATTTCCCCGGTGATGCCCGAATCGGTGGCCCTGCCGCGATTCGGAGGAAGTGCCGGAACGGTAGACTACACCTGGCATTTGAGCGTGATCAATGGTGGTGTTCCTCGGCACAATCTCGGCGGATACCAACGGGTCTTGATCCGAGAGGTCAGCCTATTCAATCCGGCGCGGTGGGAGGGGATTCCGCTCGATCGCGGCCAATGGACAATCGTTGACATCATTACTGGGGAAACTACGGCCCTTGGCAATCTAGGTACCGAGGCCGCTTTGCCCGTGGTGGGAGATTTCAGCGGCATCGGTCGCGTACAGCTCGGCATCTTCTACGGGGGGATGTTCTTCATCGACCTCAATGGTAACGGCATTTGGGACGACCAAGACCTCTGGATTCAGCTTGGCAAGGACCGGGATCAGCCGGTAGCCGGGGACTGGGACGGCGACGGAAAATGGGACGTCGGCATCTTTGGGCCCGCTTGGCCCGGTGATGACCGGGCCCTGCGGGCGGAACCGGGCTTGCCCGACGCCCAAAACCGCCTGACGGCCTTTCGTCCACGAAACCTGCCACCCACTCCAGACCAGGCACCGGACGATCAACGCCTCCTCCAGCAAGGGCGAAACGGACCCACCCGGGCTGACCTCATTGACCACGTGTTCATGTACGGTCAACCGGGCGACCACGCCGTGGTGGGCGACTGGAACGGCGATGGTATCGCCACCGTTGGCGTCTTCCGCGGCGGGACGTGGTATCTCGATGAAGATGGCGATGGTCGCTGGGGAAGCCGCGATCGGGTAGCCTTCTTCGGCCAGGCCGGCGATCTCCCTGTCGTCGGAGATTGGAATGGCGACGGAATCACCGACCTCGGGGTGTATCGTGATGGCCGATTCTATCTCGATATCGACGGCAATGGCCAACTGACAGCCGCCGACAAAGTCATCACCTTAGGACAGCCTGGTGATCGCCCCTTCGCCGGTGATTTCAACGGGGACGGTCGCGCTGAAGTTGGCGTGTACCGCACCCAGAGCCCTAGCACTGGGGGAGGCCAAACCCTTCGGGAGGCAGCCGCTCCCCGTGGTGTTGCCAAATGACGCGTGACGAGAATACCCCATTAATGGGGGGCATCCTTTCCAATTTTACCCAAAACGGCGTCTTCCCCGTGAAGACGCCCTATTTAGAACGTATCCCAAAATCTCCCCTCTCCCGTTCGGGGGGAGAGGGGTCGGGGGTGAGGGTGGCTCGAATCGCTGCCGGTTTTCTCGATCGACTCCGACGGTCCCTTGCCCTCACCCCAACCCTCTCCCGGAGGGAGAGGTGGCTCTTTGGGATGGACTCTTACTTCCTAGGCTAATGGGCAAAATCGTTGCGGCAGTAGCCCCCAGGCTGCCATGGAATCCACTCCAAAAAATTGATCTTGGCCGGTTTTGCTGGATTTGGTAAAACATTCCACGATCGCCAGATTATGCGTTCTTCTCTAGACAAGGATGTCTTGCGTGCGGGCGAACCAAGGACGGGAACGCCCGGCGGTCCGGCCAGATGATTCGACGGCAACGGCTGAATCCAAAGCGTTCGCCATTCGCGAGGATCAACTGAGGAGTCTCGCAGTAAGCCTGAACCGTGCCGTTCTGCGGGGGATATGTGCATCTGCAAGATCGTGCCTCGAACGTCTGTGAAGGATTTGGCAAGCGGGATCCAAGTGTAGAACCCGGCCCACACAGGCCACGTGGACAAGTAGCAAGGGAAAAACGGACCGTCAATTAAGGCTTGCGCATAGAGGATGAGAACCGGAGCCGCGCAGCCGCTCGCACTGCCTGCCGCATTTGTGAGCGCGATCCGGGTTGCGGAAGGTGGAGACTGGATTCGTGGTGCAACCCCAAGATGCGTAGAGGGAACGACCATGTTGGTGCTAACTCGCCGAGAAAACGAACGGATTGTCCTGCCTACTCTCAAAACTTTTATCCAGGTGGTGCGGATTGCCGGCTCAACAGTCCGGTTAGGGATCGAGGCGCCGGCCAACGTACCTGTTCTTCGGGAGGAACTTCTCAAAGAAAACAGAGCACCCGAGGATACTGCCAGGAAACCCCAGGTGCCGTGTTTGGATTCCTTCCCTGAGACGCTCGAGCATTCGCATGACGCCGCCAGTGCCCCAGCGACCCGTCTGTCGCAGCAGGAAAAACTCTTGGATTGCCTTGCCTTGGCCTGCGATCTTGCGGACACCCATTTGGCAAATGGCAAGGTGGCTGAGGCTCGCGAAACAATCCAAAAGGCCCTGGAGCTTCTTCGTCGCCTGGGGGCGAGATCGGTGGTGGCTGCTTCCTCCCCGGTTCGGGTCTCCGGTCAGCGCGTTGCCCTTGTCATTGAGCCGACGAAAAGCGAGGGCTCTTCCATGTCGCAAGTGTTGCGAAAGGCGGGTTATTCGGTAATTTCCTTCGCCAGTGGCTGCCGTGCGATTGATTATCTTGCCTCGCATAACCGGCCCGATCTAATTGTGATCAACCTACAGGAAAACCGACCTTGCGCGGCCGATACCATCCGCATGATTCGCCAAAACCCGGCGCTCCGCGGCGTCAAGGTCGTGGCCCTGAGCGATTCTCGTCCGGCCGAGGCCGAAATAAGCATCGGTCCCCAAGGCGTCGATTACTGGTTCGCCACCCAAACCTGCTCCGAACGAATCCTCCGACAAATTGAGGCATAAGCGATTTTTCAACTGTTTTCGTCGTGTCTCCGCGCGGCGTCAGACCGCTTAACGAGTCACCAACGAATTGGCAACGAATGGACGTGCAACGTGATTGAGCGGGATACACTGTTTCGGCTATCTGACGGTTCTTCGTTGCGTGGGCGATCTTGGGAACCGGAGGGAAACCCTCGTGCCCGAATCTTCGGCCTCCACGGTGTCCTGGAGCATAGTGGCCGATACGGGCGATTGGCCACGGATTTGACCCAAGCCGGTTACGCATTGGAGATGGTGGACCTTCGCGGCCACGGTCGGTCCGATGGCCCACGTGCCTTCATTCCAAGCTGGGAGCAATTACTGGTTGATCTAGACGAAGTCCATGCCCAATTGCGGGCGGAAGTGCGAGTGCCGGACTTTCTTTTTGGACACAGTATGGGGGCGGCCCTCACAATCTTGTGGGTGACGTCTCGCCGACCGAACATAAAAGGGATGATTTTGAGTGCCCCACCGGTCATGACCCCAGTTCGGGTGCCCATGCTCGTGCGTATCGTTGGCCGTTGGCTGGTCCATCGCTGGCCAGAGTTACGCATCGTCCGGCTGAAAACGGCGGAGCGATATGGGCGACACGCCGTGTCTCGCGATCCCCAAGTCCTGGAAGATTTAAAGAACGACCCCCTGGTATGTCGTGGCCCTTTCCCGTTAAAGACTGGTCTACTACTTCTGGAGTTGCCCCAACGGTTGCAGGAAGCCGCCCGGGCGTGCGACGCCCCGTTTCTTCTTCTCCAGGGTACGGGGGATAAGTTGTCGTCCTATCGAGGGGCAGAATTATTCTTTCAACTTGCTCCGGCAAGGGATAAAGTCCTCAGGTTATACGAGGGCCTGTATCACGAAGTCCTCAGCGAACCGGAACGTGCCCAGGTGTTGGCGGACGTCTTGTCTTGGCTTTCCGCGCATTAGTCGCCCGAAAAAGATCTTCCTGCGGAAAATAGGTAGCCAACGCGCGGGCGGATATCTGAATCATTTTGATATCACCCACAATGGGCGGGGGAATAATTGGCTTTGAAGCGTGATCTATATTGGTGTAGGGTCCAGGTTCCCACTTTGCAGGCGCAGAACAGCCATTGATGGCGATCTCCTAATGGACACGGCCTCATGGAATGGGTACCTTAAAAAGGGCGAGTCGGACAAACCCCCGCTCATAGAAATACACGAACCGGCGGGATTGTTTTCAACTGACCGAGTTGGTCGGTGGCCGCCGGTTTGAGGAGGGTTAACTCAATCTGTTGTGGAGGTCTAACTCATGAAGCGGTTACTTGCATTACTGTTAGGGATCGGCTTGTTGGTTTACGTGACAGGCTGTCCGAAACCGGCAACGAAGCCAGAAGGCGGCACGGGCCCCGCGCCCTCGACCACTGCCCCGGCAGGCCCCGCGGAAGAGCAACCGGCTGAACAGCCGGCTGAACAACCCGCAGAGCAACCGGCCGAGCAGCCAGCGGAACAACCGGCTGCCGGTCCTGAGTTGCCGGCTCCCGCAGCGCCAGCCGAGGTGACCATGCCAGCTCCCCCGGCAGAACAACCAGCCCAACAACCGGCAGAGGAACCAGCCGCTCAACCGGCTCAGCCCGCTGAACAGCCGGCCCCTGCTGCCGAGCAACCGGCACCTCAGCCTGAGCAAAAGCCGGAAGAGAAGCCTGCCGAGCAACCTGCTGAGCAACCCGCCCAGCAGTGATCGCAAATCGGTCAGACTAGTGATCTGACTCTACCGACTGAGGTCTGCCCTCGTTCGCAGGCCGGGTAAATGTTGCAAATTTACCGGGAGTATTGGTTTAGCGAGCCTCTCACTAAGGCTCGCTTTTTTGTTGAGAACCGCCAACCGGGAATAAAGCCCCTGATCGGAGGCCACTCCAATATCCTGTCCGCGGCCGGAGAACATCCGCCAACCCCACCCCCTGATGACCGGGCACGGCCACAGCTCTTCTCCTGTTTGATACAATAAACTTTGCGATTGAAACCCCTCCCTTTTGAGACTGAATTCTTCCACGCTTATGCCGACGCTCCGGACGGTCACGCTGGGTTGCAAGGTCAATCAGTACGAGACCGAATACCTTCGCCAAGGCTTTTTGCGACTCGGCTATCAGGATGCTGAGAACGGGGAGCCTGCGGACCTCTGTATTTTCAACACCTGTACCGTCACGGCCCAGGCAGACAGCGAATGTCGGAAAATCCTCCGCCGCCTTGCCCGCGAGAATCCCCACGCCGAGATCATCGTGATGGGCTGCTTTGCCACGAAGGCGGCCGAGGAGATCCGGTCCCTGCCCGGTGTGTCGGAGGTCCTTACTGATAAACGCCAGATGGGCGATCTCCTGGCCCGCCGGGGCCTTGTCGATATTCCCACGGGAATCTCGGGTTTCGCCAAGCGGCATCGGGCATACGTCAAGATTCAGGACGGTTGTGTCTTTCCCTGCAGTTACTGCATTATTCCACGGGTACGGGGACGGCTGTGGAGCCGCCCGCTGCGGGAGATCCTCGACGAAATTATCCAATTGGTGGATAACGGCTATCGGGAAATCGTCCTCACGGGAATCCATTTGGGACTGTACGGCCACGGTCCGGAAGATACCGACTTACCGCATTTGGCAGGGCTTGTGGAAGCCATTATCGACAGCCGCAGCGGGTTCCGCGTCCGGCTTTCCAGTCTGGAGGTTAACGAAGTCACGGATAGTCTTTTGGACCTCATGGCGGCGTCGCCCGAACGGATTTGCCCCCATTTGCACATTCCCTTACAAAGTGGTTCCAATCGCGTCCTTAAAAGGATGCGACGGCGTGCCGATGTGGGTTACTTTATGGAGCGCTGCGCCCTGGTCCGCGAGAAACTTCCTGCTCCGGCCTTGACAACAGATGTCATGGTCGGCTTTCCTGGCGAAACAGATGAAGATTTCGAGGCAACATGTCGGGTCGTGGAAACGGTAGGCTTCGCCAAGGTTCACATCTTCCGGTTCAGTCCTCGCGAGGGAACACCAGCCGCCGAGTTTCCCGATCAAATCCCCGAAAAGACGAAAAAAGACCGGGCACGCACACTCGACGCGGTGGCTGAGAGGACAAGAAGGCAGTACATCAATTCCCTCTTCGGGCGCCAACTTCAGGTACTCTGGGAAGACCTAGCTGGGGCTCCCAGTGAGAAATCCTCACAGTGGCTTTTGGGAATGAGCGACCGCTACATCCCTGTAAGAGCCTTGGCCAGCCGCGGGAAGCAAGGTGAATTGGACGGGGTAACCGTGGAGGGATTTGACGGTACGTTCCTGCTCGATCGGGACTTGTTCGCTGTCACATCACCTCCCGAAATGTGTCAAAATAACGCCCAAGTGGGATGCGTCGGTTGCAATTTTGACGATTTTCCGACATCATAAGTAGCAGGCAATCAGAAGAAAGAGTTCCGCCTTCGCGGGATGTCTCGCGGACGCTGTCGGGGGCAGGTAACTGAAGAAAGGTGTTTCGGCACAGTCAGAGCAATTAGGGGGAGGTTCCCGCCGGGTGGTGAGTAACCCTGAGGTGCCGAAAATAGGCCTTAGCCCACCCAAGGTGAGGGTCAAACGTATGGCCACAAAAAAGAATTCGTCAACATCGTTGGCTTCCGAGGAGAAGCAGGCATTGGATTCGCCAAACGCACAGGCCGTCGAAACCCGCCGTAAGCGGATCCTCATCGTCGATGACGATGTGGAGATCGTCGAGTCGATTCGCGTCGCGCTGGAGTCGCTCGGCTATCAAATCTTAATTGCGCGCGACGGTAATCAAGGCCTGGCCCTAGCTGATGCCGAAGACCCAGACCTCGTGATCCTCGACATGATGATGCCCAAACGCAGTGGTTTCCTTGTGCTGGAAAAGCTGCGGCAAACCCGCAAAGTCCCTGTGCGGGTCATCATGATCACGGCCAACGAAGGAAGTCGTCACAAAGCCTATGCGGAAATGCTCGGCGTGGATGATTACATCCGCAAGCCGTTTGCCATGGATCGTTTGATCGAAAGCGTGCAGCGGCTCCTCGAATAACCCTGCGGATGGATAACCCACCGCGGTCCCGGCACACCCCTTGGGAGGATTCAGGCCATCGAGGGGATCATCAAATCCGGATTCCCTTTTGCGCAGCCAAGTAGATAATCGCTCGTTTGAAATACTGGAACTTGTACTTTGGCCTCTTTTGCGCCCAAAGATAGGCGGACTGGAGAATTTGGGCGGGCAGTTGTCCTTGTTGCACCAATCCAACCACGTACTCCACAAAGCCTTCTTCCTCTGGTGTGGCCGTATGAAGGGCCGCTTTGAT
>JAKPII010000475.1 GCA_029549885.1 Planctomycetota bacterium | reverse complement strand
GCTTGGGTTATCGAGCATACGCTGGGTTTGCGACAAATGTTTCGTGATGACTGGCAGTTCAGAATTGCCAGTTACGGTGCTAGTTTCGGCCTTATAAAGGGAACCGCCATTATGAGAGCTTGCCTGGCCTCTATCGTTGTTCTATCTTGTGTATCCTTTGGACTAACGCAGGGTGCCGAGCCGATCGCTTTGCATCCAGACAATCCGCACTATTTTCTTTGGCGAGGTCGGCCGACTGTCCTCATTACGTCTGGCGAGCACTACGGGGCCGTCCTCAATGCTGATTTCGACTTCATTCGGTATCTAGATGCCCTGGCAAAAGACGGGTTGAATCATACCCGTACCTTTTCGGGTACCTACCGAGAGGTTCCCTCTTCCTTTGGAATCACCGACAATCCGCTGGCGCCAAAGCCGTTTCGGTATGTCTGTCCCTGGGCGAGGAGTGACCAGCCAGGCTATTATGACGGCGGCAATCGGTTTGACTTGAAAAAATGGAATCCCGAATACTTTTCGCGACTACACGCCTTCATGCAGGCGGCCCGGGACCGTGGGATCGTTGTCGAATTCAACCTGTTTTGCCCCTTCTACAACGACGAGCTTTGGGCTGCCAATCCCATGAACGTGAAAAACAATGTGAACGGCATCGGTGCCTGCCCACGGGAAGAGGTTTATACACTCAAGCACGCTGATCTGACTGAGGTGCAACTGGACTTTGTGCGGAAAGTGGTTTCCGAGCTGCGGGAGTACGACAACCTCTATTATGAGGTGTGCAATGAACCATACTTTGGCGGTGTGACCGAGGCGTGGCAGTGGAAAATTGCTGATACGATCGTCGAAACAGAAAAAACGTGGGGCGTCCGACATCTGATTTCGATGAATATTGCGAATGGCCGTGCCAAAGTCGAAAAGCTCCATCCGGCCGTTAAGATTCTCAATTTTCACTATTGTGTGCCGCCGGACACCGTTGCGCTCAACTATCACTGGAACGTGGTCATCGGGGAAAACGAGACGGGATTCCGGGGGAAAGATGATATTCTGTACCGGAGCGAAGGATGGGATTTTATCCTGGCCGGAGGTGCACTCTACAACAATTTGGATTATTCGTTTACCCCGGCTTACCCCGACGGAACGTTTCTTGATTATAAATCTCCTGGTGGTGGCAGTGCCACTCTTCGACGGCAGTTGTCGGTTCTGAAGAAGTTCGTCGAAGCATTGCCTTTTTGGCAGATGAAGCCGGACTCGGGAACAATCAAGGGCGTGGAACCGGACCTAACCGCAAGTTGCTTGTCGAAAAAGGGGGCTGTCTATGCCATCTATCTTCATGTTCCGCTTCCCAACAAACCCAAGAATCTGGCGGAACACCTTCGCAAGAATGTCACGGCAAAGGTTGCACTGGATCTTCCGACGGGACGTTGGAGAGTTCGCTGGCTTGACACCAAGAGCGGGGCATGGGTCCTTGACGAATCCCGGCAGCATGATGGAGGATTGTTGACCCTGACCTCCCCGGTCTTCGACGACGACATCGCACTGCGGATCGATAGGGATTGAGCTCTTCGAGTTGACTATCACGCCTTGGACCACGGTTGTCCGGCCCCATTTCGTCGCAAGCGGGGCCCGGCGAGGCTAGGTTGTGCCGTCGTCCGTTCCTTTTGGAACGTGACCGCTCCAGGCTGCCACGCACTGCGCGATGGTCAAATCACCCGTGACGTTGACCACAGTCCGACACATGTCCAGGAAGCGGTCCAGTCCCAAGATGAGGGCCACGCTTTCCGGCGGCACACCGATGCTCGCCAGGATTATCATGATCATGGGGATGGAACCGCCGGGAATGCCTGCGGTTCCGATGCCGGCCAAAATGGCAAACAGAACGACGCCCAATTGTTGCCATATTGTCAAGTCTGCACCAAACACTTGAGCGAGAAAGAGGACGACCACTCCCTCGTACAAAGCTGTGCCGTTTTGGTTGCCGGTTGCACCGACCGTGAGAATAAACCGGGCAATATGGGATGGAATGAGGAGGTTTCTCTCCGCCACCTGGATGGCCGTCGGTAGCGTGACGCTCGATGACGCCGTACCAAAGGCCGTCGGTATGACGGGCCCTAGATTGCGGAAGAACTGGCTCGGACGGACACCACTGATCCACAGTGCGGCGGGATAGACGACAAACATTTGCAGGAGCAGCCCGCCCACCACTACAAGGAGGAAACCCAACAACGGTACCACAAGGGCAATTCCTAATCGGGCCCCTGCCACAAACATCAAGCATGCTACGCCAAAAGGTGCCAATGTCATCGCCCAATCGACGATGATCATGGAAACAGCATAGAGGCTATCCAGGACCTTGATCCAGGGCTCACCCCGCGTTTCCGCCTTGATTGTTGCTGCCCCAAGGACGAGTGCAAAGACCATAATCGCGAGCATACCATTACCTTTGGAAGACCCATCCAGGGCTCCCACAGCCTCTTGAAGAGGATTTTCCGGGATAAGATCAAGCACGATATCCGGCACACGTTTTACTTGGTCTTCACGCGGCAATTCCCGTCGCCCAAAACGAGCCTCAATGGCCTGTTGCTTCTCCACGGACATCGCCTTGCCCGGTGCCGCGACCGTGACAAGGGTTAAACCGATCAGGACAGAAGCCGCCGAGAATATGACCGTCATCACAATAGCAGCGAGGCCAAGACGGCCAAGGCGACGCAAGTCACGAAATTCCACCACAGCCAAGACAAGGGCCGAGAAAACCAGGGGCAAGACAACACTTAGAATCAAGCGCAAGAATACGCGTCCCACCGGTTCGATCACATTGTCGATACTCCACTGAATGGCGGTTACCGGTAGCCACTGGCTGAACGTCTCGTTTGGATGTTGAGCTGCATACTCGATGGCTATGTTCACTAAAAGGCCTGACACGAGGCCGAAGAGTAGGCCGAACAACATTAGTTTCGGTCGCCGGTCCCGCGACTGTTCGGAAGCAGCGTGCGGAGAACGTTCGGAGTCTGGTAATGTGCGAACATCCATAGGAGACAATCCGTGCCCAATCGAAAAAGGATAATAGCTTCTATTCTGCTGGGGTCGCTTGACGGACAATCGGAGAACTAGCCACGAGCGTTGACAACTCCCGAAGTTTTGGGTTCCAAACCGGGGAGATACGCTGTGTCACTGTTGCCGCTGTTGGCCGGGTAGAGCCAATCGGCTGTATATGCCAAATACGTTGTCAATCTCTTCTTTGCCGGGAACCCCATCATGACACCAAAGACCGTATCGGAGTTTGAGAATTGATTCTTTTTCCAATGTGATCGGTCCATTGAGCGTCAAGCAAATACCCATCCAACCGTCATCGCGGACGTGAAAGGGATTTGGGAATCCCGGGTTGTTAGGGTGATCGAAAAGCGTGATTCCGGCCTTTTGATCGACCGTGACCGGCCCGCTATAGTCCATCCAACGTGCGGGGAGACGGAAGGTCCCTTTTTCATTGACGCCGCCCTCGCTATTAAGTATTCGGCCACCACCGTCGCGAACCCCAATGGTCTTGGTCATGCGGACACCGATTAAGCCAAAGGGCGTCTGTCCAAAAGTGACAGGACTTTCCGTCGCGGGGCGGAATGACGAGTCAATGATGATTAGATATCCGCCGGCGAGGGCTGAGTGGGAATTTCGCCAGGATTTTTCCGCACTTTCGAAAAGTTGCAATGTGATGCGTCGCTCTTCCTTAAGCAGCGGCGTACCCTTTTCCGAAACCCATTCAATATCCGCCAAAAGCCACGCTGTCGGAAAACTACCATCCTGACCGGGAGTCCCGGGTTGCTCTCCATATTCAACAACGTTGCGGCAAACGATGCGGGCCTCTGTTCGATCAGACCAAAAATCAGAATTATTAACATCAGCATGCGACATCCACACCGAATTATGGTGACTGTGGCTAATCGGATCATGCGGATGCCCCATCCTCGTTAGTTCACGGCCGGAGGGGCTTCGAATGGGATAAAGGAACGGGCGGAAAAGTGTTCCTCCAAAATGAAACCTCACGAGTTCCATCGGAATGGGAACAAACACAAAAGCTGCCTGGCTATACGGCTGGGGATAAATTTGGAGGGGCGGAACCATTGGTTCCTCTTGGCCAAAGAGTTGATGACCCACCAATACGCTGGCAGCGAGGACAATTGCAGTTTGAAGTACGAAAGGGAACGGCGACCGAGAATTCATGTTCAAACCTCCTCGCACCTGATTGTTTGAATTGCGAAGCGCCTGCCGGTATCTGGGTCAACACGCGTTGTCAGAGGTGTCGCACCGATTCCACCCGAGCCCATTCTGTCTGCCTCGTTCGACTACCGATTTAGCGGCGAGTCTCAGGGTTGAGCTGGGTGGTGAAGAAACACGCTTGCCCAGTTTACCGGCTCTAAGCAGGCCCCGCAAGAAACCGGCCTTTTCGTCGGCGTGAGGACCGCGATAATGGAAAGATTCTCGCGACTCAATTGATCCTTTTGAGCATGATTGCTACCGTTGACTCGTGAATAGCAACAGGGTGCATGACGCAAAGATGTTTTCGTTCTCATCAAAAACTGAGCGAAACGCCGAGCTAAGGCAAGATCCGATTACTGGGAAATGGGTGATCATATCCCCCCAGCGAGCAGAACGTCCCCAAGAATTCGACACGCGGCCGAGGCGGATTCGCCATGGCCCGTGCCCTTTCTGTCCCGGGAACGAGGAGCTCACCCCCCCTGCCACCCTCATTAAGCCCAATGTTTCGGCATCTCCTCAGGAGCCATCTTGGAAAGTTCGTGTCGTCCCCAATAAATATCCGGCGCTAGTTGACAGTGAGGATTGTGCAATTGAATCCGGGATTTATCGGGGGAGGACCGGTCTCGGAGTTCACGAGGTCCTTATCGAGACCCCTCGCCACGTGCAGGGTATTTCGGATTTGACCAGGGAGGAGATGCTCGACGTTCTTGAGGTACTAATGTCTCGCTTAGCGGCGTTAAAATCCAGGGAGCACCTTCGGTATGTCATGGTATTCAAAAACGTCGGGCCGTTGGCGGGGGCGTCTGTGGAGCATACCCACAGCCAGATCATCGCGACCCCGGTGATTCCCCCGACAATCGAAGCGGAATTGGCCGGGACAGGCGAGTTCTTTAGGGGCCATCAAAGCTGCATTTATTGCCAGATCGTCCAGTATGAAATAGCAAAAGCCGTCCGTACTGTCCAAATTACACCGCACTTTCTCGCGATGTGTCCTTTTGCTGCCCGCTTTCCCTACGAGACCTGGATTCTGCCCCGCCAGCACAATGCGAGGTTTTCAGACTTGGAGCGAGGGCTATGGGGCGAACTGATTCAGATCACGAAAGACCTCATTCAGCGTATCGAACAGACCATACCTGGGGTAGGCTACAATGTCATCCTTCATGATGCACCCCTGCATGACGACGTTCCATTTTATCATTGGCATATCGAAATCTTGCCCAGCACCGCGCGACCTGCCGGTTTTGAATGGGGAAGTGGTGTCCATATCAACTCGGTATTTCCCGAATTTGCTGCAAGATCCCTCCGCGAAGGGCAAGCGAGTTAACGGGTCTGGCAAAATATCTGGCCTAGGTAATCTGGAGTATATGCGTTGTGATTGTCGATACAGTAACTAAAGAGGGCTAGATAAAAAGAAGCGAGGATCTCACCGAGCCTCTCGATCCCCGCGATGGCTGTCCCGCAGCCCCACCTCCGTTTCCGGCATAGCCCTCGAGAGTTGTCGTCCATTGGTCTGTCTGTCCGCTGAGGGTCTAGAGTAACATCTGAGTAGCACCGATGAATCAACCTATGACGTCTTCCACTCCTAGGGTCCGCCTTGTTCTTTTGTTGCATGATCACCAACCTGTAGGCAATTTTGATCATGTTTTTCAACAGGCATACGAAGACAGTTACCGCCCATTTTTGGAAGTCCTGAAACGTTGGGAGGGGATTAGGGTTTCTCTTCACACCAGCGGTCCGTTGATCGAATGGCTCGACTCGGTTCATCCCGGCTATCTGGATGAAATTGCCGGCTTGGTTAACCAAGGGCGAATTGAGATCATCGGTGGCCCGTTTTATGAACCGATTCTCGCAATGATTCCCTCCCACGATCGCGTCGGACAAATCCGCCACTACACCCGGTGGCTCGAGAACCGCCTTGGGGCTAAGGTCCGTGGGATGTGGGTGCCGGAACGTGTTTGGGAGCAATCCTTCACCAAGGACATCGTGGCTGCCGGTATCGAATATACCGTTTTGGATGATTACCATTTCAAGGCAGCCGGGCTTCGGAAAGAGCAACTGTACGGCTATTATTTGACCGAAGACGAGGGTCGCCTGTTGGCGGTCTTTCCGGGAAGTGAACGCCTTCGTTATACCATTCCCTTTGCCGAACCACACGTCACGATTGAATACCTTCGGGAGATTGGTGAAAAGCACCCCAACGCCGTGGTGGTCTTCGGTGATGATGGGGAAAAATTCGGCACCTGGCCGGACACGAAGAAACATGTTTACGAAGACCGCTGGCTCGA
>JAKPII010000471.1 GCA_029549885.1 Planctomycetota bacterium | reverse complement strand
TCAGTTGTGATAAATGCCGGGGAAAACCCATGCGGCACGATTCGGATTCGCTCCTCTCGCACCCCAGCGTCAATCAGTGCTTTCCTACAAAACGATGAGGGACAAACCACAATGTCCGCAAGTTCCCACTCTCGGGCCTGTCGCTCCACATAGCGGCTCCAATCGCCCGAAACTCTCCGTCTCACGCACCACTCCGGATATGCGTCCTCTTGCTCCTTGACCAAGGCATTCTCGTACTCCATAGGAGCTGTTCCCTGGTCCACGATGCATACGGTGTTCTCGTCCTGCAAAGCCTCAAACCATTCTAACACTGCCGAGGAAAAGCCATATGCCGCATCTGCTCCCCGTGGACAGTGTCTCGCAACCGCAGAAGCGAAAGTCCTTCCCCCCCAAACATATGCATCTGCCATGTTGCCCCAGTGCCGGGATAAGGACTTGCATACGGCATAGCCGGCGGCAAACCAAGGAAAATGTACAATGCGCGCCGTGGCCAATTCGGGGCTAACACGCTGAATGGCGCGAATGATGCTCCCTGCGGAGCTCAATATGGGGAGTTGACTTGCCACCTTTATCAGCTGTGCTCGCGCGGCATAAAAATCCGTAAAGAAGGTGTGCAACATCCCTGCCCGTGCAAACGCGGCCGGAACACAATAGTTGCGTCGGGCACCAATTTGGGCAACCAGGACTCTTGCTTCGGGTTTTTCAAAATGCATTACTGCGTTCCCGACCGAACCAGCGGATGGGACAGATGAATCGTTCGAGAGAATCCTCGGCGACCCGTAATAGGAATTCGATGGGTTAAAGGGCCTACAAACGTCCACCACAATGCAGTCAACGGTACTGAAAGGAATAGGAACCGATGGAAGACTGCCGACATGCTCTGCGTGGGAATATAAATACACAAGCTCGCGGCGATAATATACAAAATCATCCATACTCCCTGCTGTAGCCTGGCCTTCTGCCATATGAATCTGTAGAACCATCCGTACAAGTACATCGCAACGACGCAACCCCATGAAAACTCCGTGAAAAGGTCCGCTACACCGCCGATGGCCGAGCCAGTTGATGGAATCCACCCCAGGAGTTCTTGATAGTCTTCAGAAGTCACCAATTCTTGCTCACTATACATGAGTTTTTTGGCGTCTTGATATTTCCCGGGCCAGAGTTGCTTGGGAATAGGTCTAATAAGAAACGTGGTGATCATTCGACGACCCCAGTGATACTTGCCGGTTTGTGAATAAACAACAACGTTTGCGGTAGCCACCACGTAGTCATCACCTTCACTAGCCCCAGTTTTGCCAGTAAGAAAACGCCATGGTGCGGACCAGTCAATGGGTTCCGGCGATCCCAAATATAGGCGTGGTCGATTTGTAAAGAGAAACACAACAACCAAGCTAATCAAAAAGACAGAGCTAACAACACGCCATACGGAAGTCCGCGATCTGCGCACTAGGAACCAGGTAAACACCATGGCGCCGAGTATCATGAACGTTGGGCCGCGCCGGCTGCCCAGAAATCCTGTCAGCAAATAAGGACTCGCAAGGAAGGTGATGAGCCCAAAGTGCTGCAGCCGAAGCTTATCCTTTCGCCACGCCATCAAAAGCAGCACAACTGCGGGCACGCACAAGCCAATAGCCTCTCCGAAATATCCGCTTGCAAGCCGCAACCCACCACCCTTGGGACGACCATAAGCAACCGCAAGGCCCCCAACACCTATTATCGAATAGTAATAGAAAAAGGTGGAGATGCATCCTAGCCCTACAGCTAGTCGCACGAGGTTCCGCTTGGCCGCTGGTGTCATAAAGGTGCGCCACAGCGCAGGTGCGGACAGCGTTCGTTTTGGTGGGACGCACCCGACGCAAAACGCAGTAACCCCTAAAAAGTGAACGAAGGCACTCAATTCGAGCATCCATGATTCCTGAAGTAACCGTTGCAGCTCTCCCTGTTGATAAAGTTGCCAGGGACGCACCGCGTATTGAAACGCCATGAGTGGCGCAATGTAAATAAGAGGATGCAGCGCGTCGCGACACCGGCCATACGCTATAAGCCACGCGGTCGCCAAGACTAAAACGGTTAATACAATCAACGGCTCGAACATGCCGACATGTGAGCTTTCTCTGGTTTCAAGTACAAATCCAAATCGCTGACACTTTGGATAATCCCCAAGGATACCAGCGGCTCAGCCGACCAATCCATCGGTAAAGCTATCGGTCCGTGCCGCGGCAAGGCAAGATACTTGCGAAAGGCCTCTCTAGAAACGGGTCTCCGGAGGGACCATTTCTGGACCATCGACGTTAACCCCCAGGCTATTGCCGCACATTTTCTGGGAATGTTTGCCAGCGTTATTTTGTACAAGAATAGTTTGACGATATCTTTTGCTAGATACGGCAGAAAATAAGGATGGGGCACGCAAATCCAATCAAAGAGTAAGGCGTTTCGTATCCCATACCAGCTCATCGCGCTGCGATTCCGTACGGGACTATAGAGATGGATCGCCGACGGAGGACCAGCCATTACGATGCGGTAGCCAAGGTCCAATAGTCGAATGCTCAAAAAACGTTCTTCTCCTTGGCGGTAAATCCACTCTGGGTAGCAGCCGGCCTCGATCACTGCAGATCGTTTCAATACCACAACCGCTCCTGTGAAAGACGAGCACTCGACTGTGCCCTCACCGCCAACTCTGCTGGCGTATTTGCTCGTACCCGGTGTGCCCGGCCGCTCGTAGTAACGCAGCGCCGCCACAGCTATGTCCTTCTCCCTATCCATCATTTCGACCGCTCGCGCTACACACCGTGGATCGAACAACAACACATCATCATCGAGCGACACGATGTATCTTCCACACGCCTCTCGATAACCCAAATTCCTTACCGCTACTAACCCCAGATTTTGTTGAAGCCGTGTAACGCGAATCCGCTCACCGAACTCCTCGGCTAAGAACGGACGCATATCCTCGTCCGATGCATCATCGTAAACTAGGATCTCCGCCGAAATATCTCTTTGCACTAAGCACGCACGGAGACATGACAGAAGTACGTCACGTCGATTCCTAGTAGCAATGACAAACGATACATCTGGCGATGCCATGCTTGCTCTTTCTAAGACCAACCGTAAGCCCCTATCATCTGACTAGCCTACAGTGAAGCCACAGGACACAAGTTCTTGGCGATAAATGTCATAGACCCGCTCTGCGACCGCTCTCGAGGTAAACTGCGTCAGCACCCTCGTCTGCCCAGATTGTGCAACGTTTTTTCGAAGTTCTTTGTCCGTCCAAAGCTGCTCCAGCTTTCTCACAATTCCCTCCACATCGCACGGCGGAATTACGAAACCATCAACGCCATCCCTTATCAATTCCCTTATGCCCGCCACATCAGTTCCAATTACCGGAACTCTGCAGGCCATCGCTTCAAGTACTGCCAACGGTAATCCCTCGTCATGGGTTGAAGGAAATACAAATGCGTCCAGGGTTGCATAAAACCTTCCCATATCCTCCATCACACCTGGCATGGAAACACAATCAGAAATGCCAAGTTCGGAACATAACCGTTCGTAGCTATTCCGAAGAGGGCCATTTCCCACAACTATTGCTCGAGCTTTAATGCCGCGCTCGCGCAAATGAGCTAATGCCCGGAAAAGATACTCGTGTCCTTTGCTTGGAATAAATCTGCCTGCAGACCCTATCACGAATTCTGGTTTTTGATCATTTGCGATATGTTCTCCATAATCCAAGTTGGCGAATTCCTCGATGTCCACACCATTGTATACAATCCGGAAGCGGTCGCGTCGCACCCAAGTCAGAGAAGAGCTAACATACTCACGAACGGCTTCCGCTACTGCGATATATACCGTAAATCTGTTTCGGAAAAGCAGGCGGGCAAAGGCCCTTCTCCTCGGCGATTCCTTAAGCCACGGCTCTTGACCATGACAATGAATAACATGGAGAATAGGCAATCCGATGCATGCTACGGATGCCATACGCGCTGCCGGCCACAAGTGGCTATGAACCACGTTAACTTGATGAGTCACAATCTGTTGCCGTAACCAAACCGCCTTCTGGAGTAGTCTGAAAAACGACGTGGCATTTCGTTTGTGAGAAGGTCGGGAAACCTGAAATCGGCAGTCTGTAATTTCGATTTTTCCGAAACTTTTCGGCAACACTTTTTCCCGGCTACCGAGGTTGACCAGCCACGCCTGGATTCCCAGGGCCCGCAGGTCTCGCACTAGGCTGAGCGCGACTCGATCGGCCCCTCCAGCGCCTAAGGATGGAAGTACGTGAATCGCTCTTATTGCAGGATGACGATGGTCCATATTATCTGTTTTATATTCTCTGCGCGTTAACATAGCGAATGTCTATTAGATTTCCATTGACGCGCATCATAAGTATTAACACTCAGTTGTGTTCTCCGCACAATAAATCTCTATGCGCCTAGCACTTGTGATACATAACCGAAGGTCTCTTCATGCTTTTTAAGAACGCAGCGCGTCCTACGCGACCCTCATATTTCCTCTCCTGAGATCTCCAATTGGGCTATTTTCGATCAGCAAGACGGCCAACAGCTAACACAAGTTGTTAGGAATAATTTCCTGTTTGGAGAGGATACTAGGCAACTGATAGATGGCTGTCAACGAACATTATTAGCTGACCGGCGAGAAACCCGGTATTTATTGGATAATGATCAGAGATAACTGAAGACTTGCGATCAGCGAGCAACAGGGATGCGTGGCCGAACCCAAAACGTGCGCTTCTCGTAACATCTCGTAACATCCTGTGCAATAACTATTGCATTACTCTAGATAATATCCACGTGCAAAAGGTTTTGACGTTTGCATCTGCCTGAGCAGATTAAAACTCTGATAAAGATTTTGCCTGAGACTCATGCGATGCCTTTTAGAAATGACGGCCGGCCCATTGCGCGGTTGCGTCACTATGAAGTCCGCCCCATACCGGCTTTTAGGCTATGTTATGGCGCGCTATCTGAGCGGCCTTGCTCCAGGTTGCCGAGAATATCGCAATATACATTGAGCACATTTTCAGCCATCTTGCGCGATGTGAACTCCGCCCACGCCCGCTCCTGGGCATTGGCCCCCAATTGCCAACGTTTCTCTGGATCGGCGGCCAGAGTCTCTATGGTCCGTGTGAGGGCTGGCACATCGTCCGGCGGGATCACTGATCCATCAACTCCGTCGCGCACCAGCTCCCGCGTGGCCCCGACATCGGTCGCGATTACGGGCAGGCCGCAGGCCATTGCTTCGGTCAGCACTAGTGGTAGGCCCTCCAGCGAAAGGGAGGGTTGAACGTACACGTCCAATTG
>JAKPII010000144.1 GCA_029549885.1 Planctomycetota bacterium | reverse complement strand
TCGATAGGGACGATCCGAGCGTCCGTTGGGTGCATCCGTTGAGGCACAATTACCCGGCCGGACGTCTAGTTGTGACTTGAGTACGGCGGATCGCCGGAAAAATGTTATCGTACCGGTTGGCCTATTGGTCTGGCAAGCTGTCTGTGTGATCGGGTCAGGACAAACGTGGAGGGACGTGCCGTCGCGTCGGCCGTCATGCCCGCGAATCCTCCGTGGTCCCTCACGGTCACGATAGCGCGTGGCCCTCCAGGATGAGATCTCTCATCGGTAGATGCAACTTTCCGTGGTTGCCCATTTTGCTTCTCACGACCAACCTACCAGGGCCGACGTGCCGGCCATGCTTTTCGTGGGGCTTCCAATCCCTTATATTAATTGTCATCAAGGAGTGGTGTGCATTGCGTCGGCGATACAGCCTGCGAATGGCCATGAGCGGCTTGTGAAAGTCCACCGATCTTCGCGTCTTCGGCCCCTTTGCTGGACCGCCGCGGGAGACCGGTGGCCCTTGAGCCGAGTTTCGCTACTTGAAAAGTGTCACCGGCCTATTGACCTTTGACCAAACGGTGAAACTGTCTTTTGCATGTTAGGCGTCCCAAGCCTGGTTATCTTCATATGACGGAAGAACCTTTGTCGCAATCGGAAAAGAACCACTGGGATAAATTGGCGGAGTTGTTGGGGATCAAATCTTCAGCGGAGCCGCAATCGTGCCAGGCCGAGGTTGCTCAAGGGGAACAGCCTGCCCAGCCGCAGAGGGCTGAGACACCGCAGGAATCCCCCAAGGCCCTTGCAGGCCAAAGTGGTGATCAAACGGCACCGGAAAAGACCCCAGTTGTGCCGGACAGCATCCCCCTGCGACGCAGTTGGGTGACAAAGCCGCGAAGTGCGGGCAACTGGGATGAGATCATCGGACAGTTAGGCTTGTCAACGTCTGCTGCCTCCCCAACACCGGTTAGTGCATCGGTGGAACCAAGCGGCGTTTCTGCGGACGCGGTTTCGGTACCTCCTCAAGCCACGGGAGAAAAGGTTTCGCCCGAATTAACTGCCGAGGGTGAGGCGCGGCCGGTGTTAACGCCGCTGGAACAGACGATCGTTCCCCCGGCCTTGGAGGAGGCCTCCGTCGTGGCCCTGGCCACACCGGAAGAGAAGCCTCCCATTGTCCAAGAGGAAGTAACACCGCCTGGTGAATGGCTTGAGGAGCAGGTCGTTGCCCCCGTCGAGGTGATCGAGGAGGCGGAAGAGGTTTGGCCCCAGACCCACGATATCCTCGACATCAAGGATTCCCGGGACGCGGTGGCTGCCGATACCTTGCTGGTCACGGAGGTGCCGCAGGTTTTGCAAGACAAAGAGTTAGGGGAACCTGAAGGTAAACGCGGAGAGAAGAAAGGCCGCAAGCGTCATCGCCGCAAAAAGAAGAGCCGCGCGCCGGTCACCCCGGAGCCATTTGAGGAAGAACTTCCGGAGATCGTCGAGCTGGCGACTACGGGGGAAGATAATGGGACAACGGCCGAATCTTCA
>JAKPII010000456.1 GCA_029549885.1 Planctomycetota bacterium | reverse complement strand
GGCCCTGGTTCGACAATCGGTCGATCCGGTCGTCTCGGTTCAATAGGAAAATGCCCAAAAGCGTTGGGCTTATCGCTCCGCAACTCTACGAGCACCACGGTTTGGATCACCGTAAAACCCTTTTCCCGGCGGTCGGCGAAGTAGCGCCGCATTTCGGCCTCATCCAAGTCGTGGATCAGTTGCCATGCCGTGTCCGCCAGCCAAAAGAAGGGCTTACCACCGGCAGTCATCAGAAACCGCTGGTTATCGGCAACGCGCAATGGTTCTAACCCAGTCGCCCTGGGCAACGCGAAGCACAAAACGCCAATAGCGTCAGCTAATAACCACCCAAGCGCGCACTCCATGTTTATGCTCTTCTCCCAGAAAAGGCTTACCGAATCCTGGGAACCACACCACCAGGTGCAACCATCATTTCTCGAGGACCACTTCAGCGTTGATGCTCACGGATCACTTCTAAAGGGAGCGCCCCCCGGCCACTAACACGGCTGCCGAAGATTTTCAGACCACGAATTTCTCCGCGGAACTGTCGGTCCAGACCGTAACCGTGCATCGTCTTGTTGAAGTTGCCGATGGCCAGCGGACCGATGTCCATGTCAACCGGTCCAACGTTATAAGAGGTGATACGGTCCAGGACAATTGCGGCCTGGCCAGGTGACTCTCTTGGCTCGCTGAAATACCACCGCACATTATCCCGCGGCTGAGTTGCGTCATACGTTACCGCGAAAAACGTCCATCGCCCGAGTTGCAACTTGCCGGGCTAACTATCGTTTTGGACGCTGTCGGGCCATTTGTTCACCGCCAAGCGGAGACGACCATCCGCGTGGCAAACCAGGTCGATCCCCGACCGATTCTCCTTCAGACAGAAGACAATCCGATTGCCGCCGCTACCCACTTGCAGGCTCTCCGGCTTGACCCAGCCGAGAATCGTAAACGACCGTAAACCGCGGAGTCCCTCGACAACGTCATCACCGACCTCAATCCACCCCCACGGAGGGCCCGGAGGGAGAAGGAGCGACCCGTCGGCCCCACGTTTTGCCGTGCCCTGAAACGTCAACGTCGGTACCTCTCCACCTGCAAAACCCACACGAACAATGGGGACGTTGGGATCGTAATCAACCAGGATTTCCTGAAAGGCCGTCGCGCTTTGACCCTCCGCCGTGGTGGCAGTTAAGGCGACGCAGTACACGCCCGGCGATTGAAAAACATGCCGCACCTGTGGGCCCTCGCCGGTCGTTCCATCACCGAAATCCCAACGCAGCTTGCCTACGGTGGGACTGCTAAACTCTACTTCCAACGGGGCAGGACCTTCGGTGGCCGAGGCCTCAATCCGCACAGTAGGCCGTATGGGCTCGCTAGGTTGATAGGCCACGAAGCGAAAGGCCACATCAGCACGGGGTGGGAGCACTGCGAATTCCCCCGGTTCGGCTGTCCCCAGGGCCGTAATGGTCATCTCCCAGGGGTCGATGAGGTCCACTTTGTAACGATGTCCCTCGGCCAGGTTGATCACTTGTTTTCGCTGATCAACACAATAGACCAAGTAGAACTCGCCCGGCTTGGCCAACAAGAAACGGCCTCGGTCATCTCCCATGGGCTGAAGTTCGTCAAAGGCGGGACACTGGGTAAGGAACTGCTTAAGCCAGGCGATGCGGGCCGGGCTTTGGCCGTGCAACACGCCCCCCTTCGACCACCACAGGATATCCTGCGGATGCTTGTAGGTTTCCCCGTGGCCCACATAGCAACCGCTCAGTGTTCCCAGCCAAAACCACTGGGTCATTTCCCGTGGCGTAAGTCTCCCCCATCCCTGCGGGATGTCACCTTCGTAACGGCATTCGTCGTAGATCACCGGCTTGCCAAATTGCGTACGAAATCGCACCCCGCCATTCATGTCGGAACTTTGCAAACTGGCGTGGGTAACCCAGGGCTTGGTGTGATCATAAAACACCCGGCAATTATGGATGCTCCGTAGTCGCTGATGAGGGTCTTCCTTCTGGAGAATCTGGAAGAAACGGTCCCAGTCGGCCATGGTCTTATCCCCGCGGTGGCCTCGCGCTGCCCCTGGGGCCATCAAGTCGTACTCGTTGGCCAGCGACCACCACACGTTTCGAAAGGTACTTAGCCTCGCGATGCAGTAGCGGAGATAACGATCGTCGTTTTCGCGGCCCATCTCAGAGAAACCCCAACGGTCGTAAGGGTGCCAAAGGATCAAGTCGGCCTCGATGCCCAACCGTTGCAGGTCGAGAATGCGTCGCTCCAGGTGCCGCCAGAACTCCGGGTCAGGCTTGGTGAAATCAAACGTGCCGTCGGCACCTTTTTGGAAGGCAAACCGCTCGGGCTCATTCTGGTTATACGCATAAGACTTGGGAAAAATGCAGAAACGAATCTTATTGAAGGGTGCCGAGGAAAGGGTCTTTAGGGTTTGCTCTTGAAGTTCCTCAGGCTGATGAATCCAGGCATAACACGTTGTGCCAAACTGGTGATAAGGGGTACCGTCGGCATAGCGGAAGTAAAAGGTCTCGAATATCTCCACCGGGCCGTGGTTGCCCTCTGACGGCGGTCCCACAGTAAGCGTGCCGGTCCGGCCATCTAGCTCCGGCCGGTTACTGGAGGTCCGGTATCCCCATTGGCCCTGTGTCGGCGGCGAGAAACGGACCTTATAAACGTCGCCACCATCCCAAAAACCTGGGACCGTAATCGCCCGATCAGCCTGGGTGAACGTCGCGCTGAGCTGTACCTCTACGTAAGGGTTCCCTTGGCCCGGACCGCGAAAAGTCAACTCGGCAACACCCCATTGTTCGATTTCCGCCGAAGACACTGACGCCGCCACCAAGCAGGCGACGACAATCGCGCACCAGACGATCGCTCCACGCATCATACAGGCTCCACTGCGACTTACCGTAAATGCTCGTTGTCAAATAGGATCAGGTTTTACTTTGTAGTAACATACCCCATGGGCCGGTTCAACCCCTTCGGAGGCCCGGCTTTTCTTGCATGCAATGCTGCTAAGGACCGTTGAGAGAGTGATCCCACGGCCCGGGCAGGACAATCTGATCGCGATCGAAGATGCGGATGCCTCACCGCCCCCAAACGACTTTCGGCGGTGAGATCGTCCTGACGATGTAGCCGCGGGCCTTGGCGTGTTTTCGAGCGGCAGCAGACAGCTCGGCGTTTTGAGAATTTGCGAACCACTCGGTCACTATCTCGTCGCCCTGCCGATTCAAATATGCGATCAGATCCGGAATCGTCTCCTTGTCACCCAACCGAATGAGCATTTTCGCGGCCTTTTTGTGGCGCAGTCCTTCAGCGGACAGCAAGGCGAGAAGCACCGGCTTGCTGTCGGCAGTGAGCATTTGCAGGACCGGAACGTCTTCTGTCGCCACGACCACATGTAGGAGGTCTTCCATAGACGAACTTGGCCGCCAACCCTGGGCCAAAAGTTCATGGAGGGCCGCCGCTGAGACGCCTTCGCTCACGTCGTAACAGGCCTCCGCCAAGAGAGGAATGGCTTCCTCCTTGCTGATGCGCCCTAACGACTCGACGGCAGCTTGTCGCACGCGCGGCACGGGGTCCGCCACTGCCGACGAAAGTAACGCCAGTCCTTTGTCAAGGTCGAAATACCGTAGCGCGGAAGCGGCAGCCCATCGGGTAGAAGAATTGTCCGATCGCAACCCCTCGGCGACGGCGTTCTTGCCCGCCTCGCCGAACATGCTCATCGCCTCCGCCGCCGACTGTCGAGCACCGTCAAATGGATCGCTGGCAAGAATTTGCTTGAGATCAGGTAACGCCTCCAAATCGCCAAGCCTACCTAAGGCCCAGGCCGCGGCAGCGCGGACGCTGCCCGCCTCATCATGCAATGCTGCTCGTAATCTGGGAATGCTGTCGCCATCTTCGAAACTCCCTAACGCCCTTGCCGCAGCCGACCGCACCTGAGGCCATCGATTTTCAAGTAACCGGCGGATTTTGGGAACCGATTCACGATCACCGGCACGGTTCAATCGCTCGATGGCAACAGCCACCCGATTCGGGTCGGAAAATCCTAACTCAACACGAATCTTAGGAATCACCTGCTCGTCACCGAGAACGTACAAAGACGCCACTGCAATCCCCGATTGGTCCGGACTCTCCATCGCCTTTCGTAGTTCAGGGATGAACTCTCGGTAGCCGAATTTCCCAACCGTGATTATTACCGAGCGAACCACGAAGGGGTGGGAGTGCTTGAACCCTTCCCGGAGCAAGGCGATCCCGGCATCGCCACGTTTGGCCAGTCCACCCGCTGCCAACTCACAGAGTGTGGCATCCAAGAGATTTCCTTCCCTAATCCGAAAGCTCACGGATTCTCCCTTTTGCCACACGGCGGCCACAGTCGTCTCGTCTCCCAAACGGAAAAGTGACTGCGCCACTGCCTCCCGCACTCGCGCGTCTGTATCTTGTAGCGCCGCGCGAAGGGCAGGAAAAGATTCCTCATCGCCGTAAAAACCGAGGGCCTCGGCAGCCAACCGGCGTACCTCGGGCTTTTCGTGCTGCAAAGCCTCGCGGAGAAGGGCCTGGCCTTCCGGTCCCAGTTTGCCCAACGACTGGGCCGCTTGCCAAGCTAACGAGTGCTCTTTTACTTCGAGTATATCCCACAGAGGCCGGGCCGCTTGCTGAGCGTTCAAGTGCCCCAAAAGGGAAGCCGCAGCGGTCGGCACGCCGTACTTTCTTGACTGGAGTCCCTCCACGGCCAGCTGCGTTAATCGATTGCGCTGCTCATCGGACAGAAGATGCGCCCACCAGTGTTTTCCCCCACGACCGGGGACGGCGTCTTTCTGATTGATCCAACCGTTGACCCATCGGGGGAAGCGAAAGAGACCATCTTCCGGGGAAATCTCTGCCGAAACCGCCAATTTGTCGGATTCCCGCATGACAAGCACGAGCTCGGTTCCGGGCTCAATTGCTGGGAGGTTTGTCTGGGTTTCACGAAGCTGGAAACGCCTCGCGGCAACCATTGTTTGCCCGCGTCGAAAGTGGAAGCTCGGGGCTTCCCGACTGCAGACCGACGAGGCAACAAGTAGCCACGCTACGGACGCCCACCGTACACCACGGGAGACAAAAGATTTCATAGTCGCGTCCTCTCGGAGATTCTGCGGATCACCCCGGCACGCCGCCAATCATATCATAGGGCATGATCACCTAAAGAAGCAACAAGCCAAACGAAAAGAGACGGGTTGCGAAACATGAAAAACCGTTAACCCTCGATTCGGAACCCATGGGTGCGATCCAGAGAGTGCCCTGCGGACAAGGGTCCGGTATATCCTGCAAGCCGAAAGTAATTCCTCTATAATGGTTGCGAGCATGCCGCGAAAACGGCATGCGGTCTAGTGCCACTTCGGCGCAGAAGCCGTGTGGTTTGTCGGTTTAGGTGGTTTTCCTGATTTGGGGAGGTCCTACCATGAATGTCATTTTGGCCGCAACGCTATTGACTAACTGCCTGTTGGCCGTCGGCGAGGCGCCATCGCTGCCCGACACATCGAAGATGAACATTTTGCTCATCGATATCGAGGATTGCAATGCCGCGGCGTTGGGGTGCTATGGTAATCCCATCTGCAAAACGCCGCATCTGGATCGGTTCGTCCAAACGGCTGTGCGGTTCGATCGAGCTTACGTCCAGGCGGTCTGCTGCAATCCGTCACGGACATCGTTTCTCACAGGTTATCGTCCGTTGACCACTCGTGTAACAAGCAATGGCCAGGAAATGGACGCCCATCTGCCCGAAGGAATGCTGACGTTGCCCGAGTATCTGAAAACTCGTGGCCTTTACTTGGCCGTGATCGGCAAGTTATTTCATCGCACGGATTACGCCGAAAAGCAACTTTCGGTGTTCGATCGCATCGAGATGTACACACCTCCGCCGGGCTGGAAAGGCCCCGGTCCGGTGATCAAGTTCCCACCCGTAGCGAGACCCGCCGGCGTTCCCAAGCCCCCAGCCGATGAAAAGAGCCCAGAATACCGCGAGTGGCGACGCCAGCAGTCCGACCGCTACGGCGACTCGGGACGAGCGCCCGAAGAGGAGGGGGATTACCGTATGGCGGCCACGGCCGTAGCGCTGCTCAAGGAGTTCGCGCAGACAAAGCAGCAATTCTTCTTGGCGGTAGCCCAGTCGAAACCCCATACGCCATTGCTTGCGCCCAAAAAGTATATCGACATGTACAATCCTGCCGATATCCCCGATCCTCCGGCTCCTGCGGAAAGCTTGGTGAATTTCCCCTATCCCAAGCGGGCGTTTGGCGGCAATCCCGACATCTTCACCCTAAAACAGCCGACCAAACAGCAAAGTAAGGAGGCCATCGCCGCGTACTACGCTTGTTTGAGCATGGTCGATAATCATGTCGGCATGATCCTCAAAGCCCTGGAAGAAACGGGCCTAGATACAAACACCATCGTGATCGTCCTAGGTGACCACGGATTTCATCTCGGCGACCATGGTTTCTGGTCCAAATACTCGATGTTGGAAGCAACGCATCGGGCTCCACTGATTGTGCGGGTCCCCGGCGCACCAGGCAATGGTCAGGCCTGCGACCAAATCGTCGAGTTCGTCGATCTTGTGCCCACCATTGGTGACCTTCTGAAGATCGACCTACCAAAGGACATGGAAGGTATCAGTTTTGCGCCGCTCTTGGCCGATCCCAATCGCCCATGGAAGACGGCGGCCTTTATTGTCGAGGATGACGGCGACGCCTTCGGCGAGTGTGTCCGCACGAAGAAGTATAGTTACATGGAGTTTAAGAAAGGCGCTATTCCCGCTGCGCTTTTTGATCTGGAGAAAGACCCCTGGGAGACAAAGAACGTCGTGGATGATCCGGCATACGCCCAGGTACGAAAAGAGATGGCCGAATTGCTTCACGCCGGTTGGAAGAAGGCCTTACCGCCGGGCTACTCAACGGACAAGTAGTTCCCAGCGGATTGGGAGAAGTCTTCCGAAGCTGCGAAACGAGTGGATGGCTCGTTAAGCATCCCGAGTGTGTAACTGTCGCGCGCTACAGCGTAGCGGGCAGGGCGGTCTTTCCGTCAAATGGACGGCGGTTGTTCGCCCTCAATTGAGTGACAATTTTATGCCGAGCACCCGTATCTCGCTTTTCGTGGCGAAACACCGTATAATACCGAACGCTCGATGCGCCTCGGGAAAAGAGGAGGGCATGTGGCGGGAGAGGGGATGAAACGATTTGGCTCTTGTAAGAAAGGCTTGACAGGCAGATTGCTAGCTCGTCTTCACGGCGTCTAGTACCTCTTGACGGCGTGTTTCAATCTTGCAAAAAGGTGTAACCAAGAATCTTTAACAAGTGTAGCAAAGACAGTAAGCTCGTTTAATGAAGAAAGTGGATTTCGTAACCTCCGGCGAAGTGAGGAGAAAACTAATGTTCGCCAGAC
>JAKPII010000449.1 GCA_029549885.1 Planctomycetota bacterium | reverse complement strand
CTCAAGAAACCGCCCCGCAAGGTGCTCCCTTACGAATAGGTGTTATTGGTGTGGGTGGTCGGGGAACATACCTATTACGGTTACTATTGGAACAGGGTGCCGAGGTCCCGGCGGTCTGTGATATTCGTCCGGCACGACTAGAGATTGCCGGCAAACTTATCGCCGAAATGCGGGATGGGCAGCAACCAGCGACTTATGGCGACACGCCCACCGATTATCGCCGGATGCTAGAGCGCGATGACCTGGAGGCGGTGCTTATCGCTACGCCCATGCAATGGCACGCCGTGATGGCGGTGGATGCCCTTCGGGCAGGGAAGCACGTGCTCAGCGAAGTGGCCGCCACCATGACGGTCCAGGAGTGTTGGGACCTCGTCAATGCCGTGGAAGAAACGGGCAAGATTTATATGCTGGCCGAAAATTGCTGCTTCTGGCGACCTGTGCTCGCCATCGGTCAGATGATTGCGGCGGGCCTCTTTGGACAGCTCACGTTCGCGGAATGCGGATATGTCCACGACTGCCGGGCCTTGGCCTTCGAGGCCGATGGCACGCTCACTTGGCGGGGAGAAATCAAGCGCGACCACAGAGGGAACTGGTATTCCACGCACTCCCTTGGTCCGGTGGCCAAGTGGCTGGGCATTAACAAAGGCGATCGTCTAGTCAGCTTGGTGGCTGCTGAAACGGGCCGGGCGGCAATGCGGTATTATGTGGAGCAGCGGTTTCCCGAGGGACATCCTGCTCGGCAAATCGACTTTCGGGCGGGGGACTCGACCACAGTGCTTATCAAAACAGCGAAGGAAGTGCTGATCGATGTGAGATACGACGTCATGAGTGCTCGGCCGCACCCTACCACCGTTTATTACACAATCCAGGGAACAAAGGCGGTTTACGATTCGCGGATCGACTCCGTCTGGATAGAAGGGCGCTCCAAGGCCAAGGCCTGGGAACCTGCCGGGCCATATGTCGAAGAGTTTGATAATCCTCTGTGGAAAGAACATGCGGAAAAAGCCCAAAAGACCGGCCACAGTGGCGGCGATTACTTTGTCATTCAGCAGTTCGCGGAGGCCGTCCGGAAAGGTGGGCCTGTCCCGGTCGATGTCTATGACGCCGCCGCTTGGAGCAGCGTTATGCCGCTTTCTGAGCAGTCTCTCAATGAAGGCGGCAAACCCGTAGAAATCCCCGACTTTACCCGTGGAAAATGGGAGCAGATCGCAAGCTAGCGGACGAGGAGAATCCCACGATGAAGTTCCGAAGGCAGTTTTTTGTCATCATGGCTGTTATGGCGACAGGGTGGTTCTCTGCCGTCGTCTCTCGAGGAGAAGAGTCGCTGCCCTATGTTCGCATTAGCCCGCGGGATCCGCGTTACTTTGAGCTTTCCGACGGCAAGCCCTATATTCCCATCGGGCTGAATATGATTCGCCCGCCGACCGATAGTCTGGACGGGATGGAAGTGTGGTTTTCCAAGCTCTCCGCCGAGGGAGGCAATTTCGTGCGGATTTGGCTAAGCAGTCCGTTTTTTGATGTGGAACATGAACGAAGCGGGGTATTCGATGAAGAGCGAGCCAAACGTATCGACGGCCTGCTGGCCCTGGCCAAAAAGTATGGGATTCGCCTCAAGTTGTGTACGGAACACTTTCGGCACCTCGGTGAAGGGACGCAGGCTTGGGCGGCTAAACCGCAGCACCTAATCGCCAACGGTGGGCCGGCCAAAGATACGGCCGACTTTTTCCTGGGCGAAGCGGGGCGTGCCCAATATAAACGAAAGCTGGCCTGGTACGCCGCTCGCTATGGCAGTGATCCGATCATCTTCGGGTGGGAATTATGGAATGAGATGGACGCCGTCAGGGTCAACGTATGGGAACCGTGGACGGCCGAGATGCTTCCGGAGCTTCACCGCCTTTTCCCGCAAAACCTGGCCATGCAAAGTCTGGGAAGTTACGATCACGAAAACAAACGTGAACGCTACCGGCGGCTATGTGAACTTCCCGGCAACGATGTCCTGCAAGTGCATCGCTATCTTGACCTCGGGGCAGCCTGGAAAATCTGTCACGGCCCAGTCGCCGTCTTCGCTGCGGAGGCGATCAAAGACCTCCGCTCGTTTGGCATTCAAAAGCCGATCCTTCTCGCAGAAAGCGGGGCTGTCGAGCCAAGCCACAGCGGTCCCTTCAAACTTTATGAAAAGGACAAAGACGGTATCATCCTTCACGACGTTCTTTTTGCCCCGTTTTTTGCGGGCGCCGCAGGACCAGGCCACATTTGGCACTGGGATGTTTATGTTGATAAAAACAATCTGTGGTGGCATTTTGGCCGATTTGCCGAGGTCGTCCGCGATCTTGATCCCCCAGCCGAGCACTTTCAACCGGTGGAGCTGGAACACCCGCGGCTCTACGTCTACGCCCTCAAGGGCACTGGAAAAACACTCATCTGGTGTCGAGATCGGGAGAACGCCTGGCAAACGGAACTGGCCGAGGGAAAACCGCCGGCAACCCTTCACGGGATAAAGCTGGAACTTCCGCCTGACTTTCGCGTCCAAGAGAGCAAAACCGTGCGGTTTTATGATCCGTGGAAAAACGCCTGGGAAGTGGGCAAAACCGAGTCGCCCCTTCTCCTCCCGGACTTCCGCAGATCACTGGTGATTCGCATTGAGTATTGAGTGGTTTTGGGTAAGATTTTCACGAATGGGTTGAGACGGAGAGTCCCACCCGGCGGCATTGTATATTGCACGGCCTATTTGCCGCATTGAAAAATCTCGTCTAGGATGGACAATGCAGGGCGCGGCATACGGTTTTCGGTCTCGAAGTAAGGGTTTTGTGTGACACTACTCTAAGAGCAAGGGTCAGCGAATGATGTCCAGCAAGGGAGCTCGAGTGACGATTTCTGTGTTTTGGAAGGTTTGTCTTGTCTGGGGAATTATCCTGGTTACCTTCTATTCGGGAATCGGAGCGCTTGACCAGCGTTTCGCGTCGGTGTCTGTTGCCGAAGAGCAAGCAAGCCAGCCTCGGTCGGCAGCACCCTGGTCAGTCTTGCAGCGTGTGCTGAATAACATCTTTGCCTCGGAAGACGCTTTTCCGGTACTACCGCAAAGACTTGAAGAGTCTGAGGCTTCGTCGGCCCCAGTTTATGAAGCGGGAACATATGACCGGGGCGAGTTGCGTATCGTGAATCAGGTTCCGGTCTTGATTTTGCGTGGAAAACCAGAAGAAATTGCCATCCAGGAGTCAAAACTAACATCCGACGCCATAGCGAATTTAGTCATTGCCCCTCAAGAGTTCCTCCGCCAGTTGAACTATCCCGGGGGCTGGGAGGGGCTTATCGCGCGAGGACGGAATTTCTGGAGATATGTGCCGGAGAACTATCGGCGGGAACTGGTGACTATGGCCGAGGCGGCTGGTTTGAATCACGACGAGCTTTTTGCCATCAACGTGTTGCCTGATATTTACCGCAGTATTGCCTGCTCCTCCTTGATTGTCCTTCCCGAACGAAGTGCCACCGGAAAGGTCCTCTTTGGTCGCAACCTCGATTTCTTTTCGCCACGCCAGCTTTACCGGTACACGATTGTGAAGGTCTATGAGTCCGACGGCGGGGGGCATCGTTTCGTCTCGATTGGCTTTCCCGGTTTTGTTGGGTGTTTAACCGGCATGAATGACGCTGGTCTGTGTCTGGCGGTGCATGAAGTACACTTTACTAACGACGGTTCACCGATATGTTCCCCCCATGGAATACCCTACGCCATGATGACGCGGCAAATCATGGAGCATTGTTCCAACGTTGAAGAGGCCATCGCCCATCTTAGGAAAAGCCCTCGTACAACCCTTTTGAACATCGCCCTTTGCGACCCTAAGCGAGCCGTCGTTGCCGAAATCACGCCAAAAACCGTCGCAGTCCGCGAGGCCGAGCGGGGATTGCTAGCGTGCACCAATCACTTTTGCACACCTGAACTTAAAGTGTTTGTGATTTCGCGACGCTACGGAGAATTGCTTGAGGCATATAACATTCCCAAAATTGATGTCGCTACAGTTCAGAAGAAATTGGACGATGTCAACTTGGGCTTCTTGTCAATTCAGTCCGTCGTCTTCGAGCCAGAAGACCTTGTGATGCACCTATCAGCGGGGTTTCCTCCTGTGACGAAGCGACCCTATCACCGATTGGAGATGAGAACGTTCCTTCAGTCAGAGGCCAAGGCCTCATCTCCGACTATTAGCTCAAGGTAATGGGCTATGGACCCGGTTGAGCGGGAAGAGAAACTGCGGACGGTGCTTGTCGCACTTGATCGCAAGGAATTTCTTCGCGCGCTTAGCCTCGCCGACCAATGGGTGACAGAATCGCCGTCCGATCCTGTTGCCTACAGTATGCGGGCCTACACGTTACTTAACCTCCAGCGTTCCCGCGATGCCCTTGAGGATGCGCGCCGTGCTCGGGAATTATCGCCCGACGATGTCACGGTCCTAAGCCTTTTTGCCCAAGCCGCCGAGGCCGAACACCGCCTGGGTTGGGCCCAAGAAGCATGGGAAAAGGCCGTCGCCCAAAGTGGTGGTTCCCCGCAAATCCTTCGCGAATATGCCCGTTTCATGGTCCATTATCGCGGCCCCCGGCTAGCCTTAGAGGCAGCTCAACGTGCGCAACAAGCCGATCCAAAAAACTCGGTAGGGTGGAGTCTTCTGGCAGCGGCACAATTACGGATGCATCAGTATCAGGAGGCTGAAAACTCCCTACGTCAGGCCCTGGCTTTAGACCCGAACAATGTCCAGGCCCAATCGCTCATGGCTAAGCTCCTGCTGCTCAAGGGGAAGCAGGATCAGGCTCTGGCCTTGAGTCAACTTCTCGAGGACGATGCCGAGGCCCGCCCCATCGCCGAGTGGATTCGCCGTGAAATTAAGAAGCGTGACTTGGAGCGGATTCTTGTCGAACGTGCCCTAGACATGAGCGCTCACCGTCCCGACCCTGGCGTTTTTCTTCGGTTTCGCCTGATGTGGTGGATCGTTGCTTACATAGGTGCCTTGGCCCTAGCATTATTCCTCGACTCTTTGATCGAGGGCCAAGTCTTCTTCATTTTTGCGGCGGTGTTTTTCGTCGTCCACGTGCTGATCTGGCTGCTCCTCTTTCACTGAAGCAATTCCCCTCCCTGCCAAGGCCGATAGCTCGCCACAACCAGACGAAGGGCCCCTTTGCACGCGGAATGGCCACCTAGAAATCACCAACCAGGAAAGTCCACACGGTCAGCGTAACGTCCCAGGAAGAACGGAGAACCGCTGGTTGCTCGCGGGAACCTCTATCGGGTATGTCTCGACCTGCCCTTGATTGGTAAAGGACGGAAGATTCGGAAGGCCTTTTGTTCCGGCTTGACGCTCCAGGGCACCACGGACGCCCAGCATTTCGGGATGACGAGCAATTTTATCGCTGAATACCCGCAGGTCGCTGATTACCGGTCGAAGGTCTTGCGTTAACGATTGGATGTTCGTCATAGTCCGATCAAGCTTTTGATAAAGCGTGGGGTCCCGGACAAGCTTACCCAAAGTCGTATCCTCCCGATTGAGGGCCTCGCTGAACTCGGCCAATTGGGCACTGACGCGCTCCAGGTTCGTCAGGCTGTTATCAAGGCGTTGCACAATGGCGGGACCATTTTGGGCAAGCGGTTCTGTAACGCCACGCAGATTCTCAAGGTTCGCTCGTGCCGTTCGAATGGTCTGATTCGTTTCGTCTAAGGTGGCGCGAATCTCATCGACCATTTGTGGAACTCGGCTCAGGGCCTCCTTTAAGCGACCTTTCAATTCGGGATCGCCGATGATTTCATTGGCGTTGGTCACCGTCTGTTGAGCCGCTGTCACCGTCTGATTGGCATTACTTAGCAGTTCTTTAAGCTGCTGTTCGTTCTCCGTGAGGATTCGGTTGACCGATCGAACGGTATCGCCTAGGGCTTGCGATGTCTCGTTCACGGAATTGATTGCCGTCACCAGGCGCTCCTGGAGATTGGTCAGCACGATGATGGGGTCCGGGGGAACAACCCCCTTTATCACATCGCCGTCCTTGACGATGTCTTTAGGAGCGTTTGGATCGGGCGAGAGGGAAAACTCCAGAATGGAATCCCCCAGGAGGGCTCGATTCAGACGACACACCTCGTTGTGCCGCAACGTGTATTTTCGTTCCACGCGGGCGGTCACCAGGACATTTCCTTCCGGTGTTAGCTCGACGCTTCTCACGTAGCCGATTACTATGCCGCTTTTTCGCAACGGGGATCGCTCGGCCACACCAGGGGCCTCTGGGAAGCGAATATAAACCGTGTATTCCGCGGGAAATGGCCAGCGCCACTCCCCGAACGTGACAATGAGGATGGCCGCAATCAGAATGCTGGCAAGGACCATCACGCCGATGCGAAATTGCATCAAACGCTCATCCATGGGCGGCCCCTCCGATTTCAACCGCGTTTTCCGATTCCTCGCGGGCCATTTCCATCAGCCGTTCCCTCGCTTCGCCCCGCACAAACTGAATGACACGGTCATCTGCCGCCGACTCAATTTCGCTCGCCGGACCATCGTAGAGTATTTGAGATTCTCCCGGTTTAAGTCGCGTCAGAGGATAAAGCATGATGATTCGATCGGCAACCTTCGTGGCCGTCCTCATGTCGTGGGTTACGATCACGCTGGTAACGGGGTGCTGACGTCGCGTCCGAAGAATGAGTTCATTGATCACATCGCTCATGATAGGGTCGAGGCCAGTAGTTGGCTCGTCGTATAGCATAAGCTCCGGCTCCAGCGCGAGTGCCCGAGCCAACCCCACCCGTTTCCGCATGCCGCCGGAAATTTCTCCCGGCTTCTTCCGCAGCACGTTTTCGGGGAGTCCCACTTCGAGCAAGCGGGCCTTGACCACCTCGTAAATCTCGTCCTCTGTCAATCGGGTGTGCTGACGCAACGGAAAGGCTATGTTCTCACCAATCGTCATGCTGTCAAACAAGGCCGCTTGTTGAAACACAAACCCCATGCGAATCCTCTGTTCGGCCAACTCATGTGGCCGTAATTGAAACAGGTCTCGCCCATCAAATAGGACACGCCCCTTCGTCGGCCGCTGCAGTGCCACCAGTGTCTTGAGAAAAACCGTCTTTCCGCAGCCGCTTTCTCCCAGGATGGCCACGGTTTCCCCGCGACGGATTTGTACATTTATCCCGCGCAGGACCACCTGCCGTCCGAAGGCAACGGTCAGTTGCTCGACCTCGAGCAACACCGGGTCCTTAGATGATGGGCTACTAATCGTTCCTTCCGTCGTTGCCTGAGCGATCATGAAACACAATCAATGGGGGTTAAGCCATAACGCCCCTGCCAATACCGCATTTCGTTCCTCCGAAAGGTCTCCCGGTACACGAAGCTTGAGGACGTTTGACAATCTCGCCAAGTTACACGAGACGCGGACCTTGCGGAAACAGTACGTTGTAAAGGGCATCCAGGCCAATTCCCAAAATCAAATCCAAAAGGAGGATCATCACAAACGAATGAACGAATGCGTAGGTCGCCGCCCGCCCAACACCCTCCGCACCAGGATCACAATGAAACCCATGATGGCAGCCCACAATGGCAATGGCGGCGCCGAAAAATAGGGTCTTAAAGGTCCCGGCGGCCAGGTCAAACCATCCGACATAGTTGGCGGAATTCTGAAGGTAATAGTAAGCGTCAATATTTAAAAGGTAAACACTGTAATAATACCCACCAACGACACCCATGAAATCCGCCATTAGGGTAAGCGCCGGAATCAGGAACAGGCAGGCCAGAAATCGTGGAACAACCAGGTAATGGATGGGATCGGCCCCCATCACACTAAGGGCATCAATCTGTTCCGTCACCCGCATCGTTCCCAACTCTGCGGCCATAGCACTTCCTACCCGGCCCGCCAACATCGTGGCCGCAAGGACAGGGCCAAGCTCACGAACCAGCGACATGTTGATAACGGCCCCAAGCCGCGTCTCCAAGTTTAGCATTTTGAATTGGGCGTAACTTTGAACGGCCAGGACCATACCTACGAACGTCCCTGTTAGGGCCACCACCGGCAGGCTGAGGACCCCAATCTGATAGAAGTTCCAAAGGATCGTCTCTCGGCGCGGACGTTTTGTCACCAGCCAGCGAAGTGTCCGCCCAAAAAACAGGCTGATGCTACCCAGGCCGATAGTCCACTCCATCGTGCGGGCACCGATATCGGCCACCCACTGGGCAAAATTATTGAGCAACCCGCCGGGTACGCCCGGTAATCCGTTGGGGGACTTTGCCACAATTTGGCTCATTGTCTCTTTCCCAAGCCGGAAAGGCTGGGCCTTTTCTCATCTCTATTTTCAGGCGAAACGTCTGCGCAGCCCCTCCGTGGGGCGCAACATCCCTGATCTAGTACTTCGACGCCCGTCCCGACCGGCCTTCAATCAATCGTAACAGTTCTACAACTTGAAACGACTGGCAAGGCTAAAGAAATTGGGCAAGATACGGCAGGTTCTTGGCAAGCGCATACTCCCCGCCCCACGAATCCGTCGCGGGCCACTGGTGACTCACGCGCCGAAAAGGGTCTTTTAAGGCAGATCACCCACCGGTTGGGCGGCGTACTCCTCGAAGGCCTGGGCGATTCGGGCATCTTCAGCCCGGCCTTTGTGGAGAATAATCCGGTAGGCGAACGTAATCGACTGGCCTTTGCCGAGGGTGTAGGCGCCACTTACATCGGAGCGGCCCACGAAATCGTGCCAACCAAATGGATTTGCCGCAAACAAACCATAGGTCCTAACATGCCAGTGCGTTGGGAATCGGAAACTGGTGGGATGATTTAACACGGCAATTCCCACAATCTGATCTCCAACAGGCCCGGAATAGTCAACCAATTTTGCCTTTTTCCCCCAAGCCTGCGCGTCAGTCTGGCCTTCACTATTCACAATTTGGCCACCCTTTTTGCTATCCACCGCCATGCTCTCGGCCACCCGCAGGCCAAAGGTCCCCTCTTTGG
>JAKPII010000432.1 GCA_029549885.1 Planctomycetota bacterium | reverse complement strand
GTCCCCCTTTCGACAGGCTTTCTGGGCCTGTGCCGCCACAGTCTTTAGGACATGGTCGCCAAAGGCATGCCCAAACTGGTCATTGATTTTTTTGAAACCGTCCAAATCAAACAGGGCAACTGCCAAAAAGCCATCACGTCCTGCGGCTTCCTGCCATAACTTCTTGATGCCGATCTTCCAGCCGCGACGGTTGATCAACCCCGTTAGGGGATCACGAACGGCCATCGAGTGTAGGGCTTTAACGAGGGATTGCTTTTCCAGTAAATAGTGGCGCAATTCCAGGTTTCGCCGTAACAGCGACACGATGGCGCGAAGGTCCGCGGCATGACACCCCGCCGAAATGTGAGTTCCTTGCCCTTCTCTCGTGCCAACCCGCAGCACAGCGGTTAACCGAGGATCGTGGCGATATGGCATATAGCGTCTGCAAAGTGCCAAGAGTTTAAGCTTGTCCCATGTGGTGTCGGTAACCAGGAGGGCCAAAGTTGCCTCATACGAGGTTCCGTTCGTGTCCGCGTCTTCGGTAAGAGCGGTGCTGTCGCCTTGACTGTGCAAAGCGTCGTCCCTAACGGCGATGACTTCCGAAATCAGTTTCACAGGACGGAGTGCCGCTTCTATTCGCTGCACCATGCCTTGGGACCCGATCACGTAAACGATAAACCGAGGTCGTGTGGACATGACGTGTCCTCTAAGAGGATCATTCAGCGGGGATTTACGGATCTTCCAAACACGTCCGAAATCGTGGTCCTTGCAGTACTGAGTATTAAGTCGTAGAATCGTCGGCTAGGTTGATTTTACGCCAATTGGGCCCGATGGTATCTATGGTCTTCCGACATGATGGGTATCGCTGGTGACCTGAGGAACGTTCAGCCTTTTTGGTGCGAGTTCTCTGTATGGATGACATCGAGTCAAAATTAGCGCCATTCCGGGGGCGCTGGAATAGGTCTCATCTCTTAAGTCTTGAGGAGTTGTCCCGGGAGGAACTCCTTTGTATTCTTGACGCGGCCGATGTGTTTCGTGACGCCTTCGATCGGGGGCTGAGAAAATGGCCCGTTCTGACGGGCAAGACGTGCGTCAATCTTTTCTTCGAGAATTCCACGCGGACCCGCAATAGTTTTTCGTTGGCTGCTCGGCGGCTGGGGGCCGATGTTGTGGACTTCGCCGCCTCGACCAGCAGCCTATCCAAGGGCGAGACCGTTGTGGATACCGCTCGCAATCTCGAAGCCATGGGCATTGAGGCGGTCATTGTTCGACATAGCACGCCGGGGACACCGCACCTCCTCGCCAATCACTTGCGATGTTCGGTGATCAATGCTGGTGACGGTGCCCACGAGCATCCTACCCAGGGGTTGCTCGACATCATGACGATCCGGCGCCGCTTGGGACGTATCGAAGGCCTCACCGTGGCCCTGATTGGAGACATTGCTCATAGTCGAACCGCACGGTCGAACATCTGGGGACTCACCAAATTGGGGGCCCATGTGATTGTTTGCGGTCCGTCCACGCTTGTATCTCCTCTATGGCGGGAATTGGGGGTCGAGTACTCCTACAATTTGGATGATATTCTCCCCCGGGTAGACGTCTTGAATCTCCTCCGGATTCAATTCGAGCGACAAACTCGTCGCCCCTTCCCCTCGGTGCGCGAATACGCGAGTTTGTACGCCATGAACGCCGCGCGGTTATCGCGGGCCAAGCCCGACATCTTGATCATTGCCCCAGGTCCCATCAATCGGGGTGTGGAAATCACGGCCGATGTCGCCGATGGTCAG
>JAKPII010000423.1 GCA_029549885.1 Planctomycetota bacterium | reverse complement strand
GGGACCCGGACGCGCATTATTGGGCGTATGTTTGGGAATGTCGTTATTTGTACCCTTCCTGCGGAGGATTACGTTGGCAAGGCCCTGAAGACTCGTACACGATGCGGGCATTAAGGGCTTTGGAGCGTCGGGGTTGCGTCTTATGGCGTCATGTAAAGGATTTTCTCATCACCAACGTAACCCTGACACCGCTAGGTATTTGCACTGCAGGCGAGCTTGTAGGCTATTCCAACGACCAGCATCAGCTATTCATGGCGATCCTACTCAGCCATGCTCCCGCGGGGGAATGGGTGTCTGAAACAGCCCTGGCCCACAATCAAGATTATAGGTCCGTCGAGAGGTTCGCCTTGCAAGCATTAGGGTGCGGATACGTCGAATCCAATTGCGATAAGCGCGGGCGAGTGTATTATCGCCTAACCCCCGGAGGAATGGCGAATTATCAGAAACCCCGCATCGCATTGCAGCCGCAGCCCGATCCCGTGTTTCTGCGTCTCTACGAATCCTCTCTCGAACGTACCCTGATTCGGCTTCACAACGACCCGCTGCCCACTACATACACCCCGCCGTCTCCGCTTTCGGGGTGAAGCCGTCGCCCTCATCTGCAATTCCATACCTTTGGGGGGCAGGCATCGCTAGACATAGCAATTTCTAGCAAAATTTCGCGTCTTGCTGACAAAGGTGCCCCTCTCGCGGGAATATATCTAATAGAGACGCATTAAAATGGGAGAGTGCACATAGAATCATCTGCAAACGCATCGCATTCTGCGAAGTAGAAATATAATCTATCAGAGACGCAATAGAACTATACTAGAGACGCTTTTGATGTAAAGGAGATGCAATGATGAACATGCGCGAACCTTTAGCCTATCGACTCAAGGAAGTTGCCCGAATCCTGGGGCTTTCGCAGAGGAGCGTTTGGAAACTAGCCCATGATGGGCAAATCCCGTGTCTGCGAGTTGGCAAAGCACTTTTGTTCCCGGTTAAGGAATTGGAAGAGTGGTTATCTCGCCAAGTACAGAAAAAGAAATGACGATTGACCACGTGATTGCATTGCTATCGCAGGCAGGATGCCAACCGCGGCAATCGGGCAATGGGTGGGCTGCTATCTGCCCTGCCCATGATGATCGTAACCCCAGCCTGTCCGTGGGCGTTGGTGATGACGGCAGGATTTTGTTCTACTGTCATGCCGGATGTGACACGAACGAAATCCTTGCTGCTTTGGGATTGCGTATGAGCGATCTATTCGCCGACAGCCCATCCCGCCGAGGCTCAAGGCGAGTTTTCACGCTGAAGCTATCGCAATCGACCCCGAAAGTCGATTTGCCGAAGTATGTCGAGGCTTGTCAGATTCCCCGCGGGCATCCCCGGCTTGAGGCCATCGCCCATAGCCTAGGGGTTTCGCCTGAAAGCCTGTTCCGACTGCAAGTGGGCTGGGACCACCAGCGGCAAGCGGTGACTTTCCCTATGTCGGACGCCCTGGGGCACATCGTCGGCATCCGGTTTCGTCGTTCTGATGGTTCCAAGCTGTCCTTACGAGGCGGAAGCGAAGGGCTTTTCCTACCGATCGACCTGCAACCCCGACCGGGACAGTTACTCATCACAGAAGGCCCGACGGACTGCGCAGCGGCCCTGTCGTTGGGCTTTCAAGCACTTGGGCGCCCGTCGTGTACTGGTGCGCAAACGCAAGTTGTGGAGCTGGTCCGACGGCTGAGGCCGACGCAGGCGGTCATCGTTGCCGATAACGACGCGCCGGGTCTGGAAGGGGGCAGAAAGCTGGCCCGGGCGCTGATCCTCCACGTGAGTGACCTCCGACTGATCCAACCGCCACCCGGCACCAAAGACCTCCGCGCGTGGGTCCGTCAAGGCGGCACGCCCGACGACCTTTTCCGGGCCATTGATGCTGCCGAAGGCTTTTCTCTGTCGATAGGAGTGAACACGTGAACACTGAGCAACTGAACCTCGAGTTTCGCCCGTCCGGCAAAAATGGCCATGCAAAGGTCATCCTTCGACAAGATGGGAAACCCATCTTTTGCGACACGGTCAACCTCTCATCGGCGAAGGCCCGCGATTGTTTTTTGGAAAAGGTCTGCGAGCGATTCCCCGGCCTGGCCCCTACTCGCGAGACACTGGAAGACAGGTTGCTGCAATGGGCCGCGGAACAGGACCAGGCCCACGCCCCGGGCGTGGCAGAACCCCAAGGGCAACCTGTGGAACTCAAATGGCCCGAACCGTGGCCCGAAGACGTGGCCCTGTCCGAAGTGTTGGCCGAGCTGAAACACCGCCTCGTGCGGCATGTCTGGCTCACCACAGACCAAGCGACGGCAATCACATTGTGGGTCGCATTCACCTGGTGTTACAACGAGGCCGCAACCTGCCCGATTCTCCTGGTCTGTTCGCCCACGCCCCGCTGCGGCAAAACGGTCTTGCTCACGCTGCTTGCCGAGGTGTGCTGCCGCCCGGTCTCTTGTAGCAACATCACCGGATCGGCCGTCTATCGACTCCTCGAAGAATACGGCCCCTTGACACTCCTTGCCGACGAATTCGACGCCTATGGCCAGGAAAACGAGGACCTCCGCTGCGTCTTCAATGCCGGACATACCCGTAGTCAAGCCTTCGTGATTCGGACCGTCCCGGTGGGCGATCGTTTTGAGATTCGCCGATTCTCTTGCTGGGGGCCGAAGGCCGTTGGCATGATCGGCGAACCGAACCGAACGATCGTCGATCGAGCGATCAAGATCACGATGACCCGCAAGCCGAGCAGCGAAGGGGTGGAGCGCCTCGACCGACCGGCCCGCGAGGCATTGGCCGTCATCGCCCGCAAGCTCATGGCGTTAAGCCAAGACGGCACACTAACCACCGCGCTCAGCCGGGCGGCGATCGCTGTCCCGCGGGCCCTAAACGACCGGGCGGCCGATAACTGGCGACCCCTCTTGGCCATTGCCGAGGCCGCAGGCGGAGAGTGGCCGGCGCTGGCCCATCGGGCGGCGGTGACCTTGTCGGTTGACGATGCTCCAGACACCCGTGAACTGTTTGCGCGAGACGCCTTACTTGTCTTGAGCGACTACCCGGAACAGGAAATCACGCCAAAGCGGTTAAGCGAGCTGCTGGCGGGGATTGAGGATGCCCCGTGGTGCCGCTACTCCCGCGGTCAACCGATCTCACCAGACCAAGTGGGAAGGCTACTGCGAAGTTTCGGCGTCAAGACAAAGCGTACGAACCGCCAGAGACTTTACTCGGTACCCGAACTGAAAGAAAAACTGCTACCCTACTCCGATCTTAGTGTCACTAGTGTCACCAATGACGTAAGTGACGAAGTGAAAACAACTTACGCAGTGACACTAGGGGGAAGCAGTAGTGTCACCCACGAAAACAAGTGTCACGACGTAAGCGACGTTCTAGAAACAACTTACGACGACAGTGACACTAGTGACACTAGCTTCCGGGGGTCTATGGGCAATATTCATAAATCCGACTCAACATACCCCCAGAATGACTTACTCAGCTTATCCCTCACAAGTGGTAATGGGCAAGACAGTTGGTTTGAAGCTGATCCGGGGTACGAGATCATATGACGGCAAGAGAATTACTCGACGAATTACGACAGGCAGGGTTGTCAATATCCCTGACGGCGGAGGGATTGCGGGTTGACGGGCCCGCGGCCATCCGGGAAGTCTTCAGAGAAAGGATTCGGGCTCATAAACAAGAGCTGATCGACGCCATTCGCAAGGAAGAGTGGGAACGTGATGAGTATCAGCGACGGATGAGCTTGGCCCGACTGAAAGAGGTAGTCCGCGAACGACTACAACGAAACCGCCCTGAAGGCAAGCGATCGACTAACGGCGTTGCGATATGTCCATGTGGGTCCACCGAGTACGTTGATCACCCAATTCACGGCGGTCAATCCCTGCGGCGGGATTGTGCCCGTTGTGGACGCTTCATCGGCTTCCCGTTGTGGTATGGCGTCCAAAGGGCTATTGCGGGTCCAGAATCGGCCCCCAGAGGCCCTGGGAAGCGGTTACAAGGCAAATAGGTCATGTGAACACGTCGACGGCTTGTGATTTGTGATAATCTCAAGGAACCTAGTAAGCTCAATAGGAGGAAGAACACATGAAAACCATGAACGAAAAGGAACGTTTCATTGAACTGCGAGCGGCAGGCCACAGTTACGAGAGCATTGCGGCACAACTAGGCGTATCTAAGCAGACCTTAATCACTTGGAGCCGGGAACTTCAGAAGGAAATTGCAAACGCCCGCGCGCTGCGGTTAGATGCACTGTACGAACAGTATGCAGTAGCTAAAGCCAAGCGGATCGAAATCTTAGGCGAACGCTTTCAAGCCATTGTCCGCGAACTCGACAAGCGCGACCTTTCCGAAGTGCCGACCGTGACACTGTACAAGCTGGCCCTGGAGTATGCTGATCGCTTGAAAGCGGAGGCCGAACCGGTGATCTTAATGGGAGACTACACGCTGAAATCTCGTGATCCTGTGCTCTGGGATAAATGGTCCGCCTAAGCCGGAGACACTCGCGCTTGACCGTTTCTTAACCGTTTTTTGACTGTTACGCCTAAAACCAAGCTGCGTAATAGCTTATTTGACGCTGAGAGGGTAGCTTCCAGAGACAAAACATGGACTTCTTCGGCTAGATTTAAGGCCCCAAGGCCCGGATGAGGGACGATAAGGCCCAAAAGTCATGCGAACACATAGCCGGCTTGTGATAAGCGATAACCTCAAGGGAGCTAATAAACTGAAGATGCGATCGGAGTAAAACGGGAGCGTGTAGGCTATGGCGAGTTTAGGCAAAGACTCATCCGGTTGGCGTGTGCGGTTTTACCAAGACGGCGAACGAAAGACGTTGCGGCTTGGCAACATCCCCAAGAAAGACGCCGTCACAGTGGCCCACATGGTTGAGCGGCTATTGACGGCCAAGCGGCTGGGAATTCCCCTGGATTCGCAAACCGTGGGGTGGCTGGCACGTATCGGTGATGACCTCCATGACCGGCTGGCACGCGCCGGCCTAGTAGAACCCCGGCAACGGGCGACTTTGGGCGATTTGCTGGAGCGATTCTTCGCGTCCCGATTGGACGTAAAACCGGCAACCCGCGTCACGTGGGAACACGTCCGTCGTGACCTCCTGGCCTACTACGGCCCCACATGTAAGCTTGCCGACATCGATCGAGACCGGGCGGAGGCGTTTCGGGTGTACCTTGTCAACCGAAAGCTAGCGCCGGCAACCATTAGCCGGAGACTCCAAACCGCACGCCAGTTTTTCACGTGGGCCGTCGATAATGGCCTGATCGAAACCAACCCCTTCGCCAAGGTCACACACACGGCAGGGAATCCCCGGGAACGGCGGCGATATGTCACGCTGCAAGAGACGCAACGACTGATCGACGCGGCCCCTAATTGGATTTGGCGGACGATTATTGCCCTCTGTCGATTCGGAGGCCTACGCTGCCCTAGCGAAGTACTGTCGTTGCGTTGGGAGGATGTGGATTTGCCGAATGGCCGGATGATCGTCACATCCCCCAAGACCGAACACCATCCGGGAGGTGGCCGAAGGGTAGTACCGATCTTCGTCCGACTGCGGCCCTACCTGGAAGAAGCTTGGGACCATGCGGAAGGACATACTCACGTCATCCCCGAAAACCTCTACCTTAAGGCAAGCCGCGGCCCACGTGGTTGGGTG
>JAKPII010000421.1 GCA_029549885.1 Planctomycetota bacterium | reverse complement strand
CCACAATGTCGGCCCCGTAGTCGCCTGGTCGGCGAAGCATGCCCAAGCTGATCGGATCAACCACAGCGATCAGGATGGCCCCCGCTTGATGCGTGATCTCGGAAATGCGACCTGCCGATTCCACACAGCCAAAGAAGTTCGGCTGCTGCAGGATGACACATGCCACCGAGCCTGCGTCCAACGCCTGGGAAAGGGCTTCCGGCTCCACGATTCCCTTGGGCGTCGGCACGAGGACGATCTCGGCCGACGTGTGACGCAGGTACGTCGCGAGGACTGTGCGGTATTCGGGATGGACATTTTCGGGGACGATCACCCGCCGTCGTCCCGGCTGGCTCCCAAGGGCCATGAGCACGGCTTCGGCCAAGGCGCTGGCCCCGTCATAGAGGCTGGCATTGGAAACGTCCATCCCCGTCAGTTGAGTGATCAGTGTTTGGTATTCGAAAAAGACCTGAAGGTTACCTTGACTGACCTCCGGTTGATAGGGGGTATAAGACGTGTAGAATTCGCTCCGCGAGGCCACAAAATCGACCACGGCCGGGATAAAGTGGTCATAAGCTCCACCTCCCAGAAAACACGTGAATTGATGCGTCCCTTGATTCTGGGAGGCAACTTCCTCCAAGTGTTGCGTCAATTCCAGCTCAGTGAGCGCCGGTGGAAGCTGCAACGGGCGATTAAGTCGCACATCGGACGGGATAGGAGCGAAGAGGCTGTCGATATCGGGCACGCCAATTGCCGCAAGCATTGCCCGAACTTCATCCTCGGTCTGCGGTAAATACGCCATGTCTCATTAACCCTAAAAAGACGGCAGCGACGGCCATCGCCATCTGCCGCGAGATAACGATCGGCCAACAACCGAACATCATTTGTCAAAGAATCATACTCACCGACCACCTTGGTCGCCGAGCCATGCGTAATACCCGCCCTTTGTATTCCCCATCGTGCCCCGAAAAAATCAAAGCCTTGGAAAACCCTCGCAAGTCCGGCAAGATGTTCTGCCCGCACGTGACCACGCTTAGTGTTCTTCGGCCTCGGCCGCACATTGGGCCTCATAACTGGCCCGGTCAAGAAGGCCTGATAGGCTTGTCGGATCGGTGACCTCGAGTTTGGCCAGCCAACCTCGTCCGAAGGGATCTGCCGTAAGGTCCTCGAGGTGCTCCGCAACGTGGGAATTGGCATCAACGACGCGCCCGGTCACAGGGCTGTAAATATCGCTGACGGCCTTGACCGATTCGACCTGACCGAGTGGCTCCCCCGCCTTAACCTCCTTGCCCACCGGAGGTAGCTCGATGAAGACGAGGTCCGCCAAAGATTGCACGGCGAAATCGGTGATCCCCACCACCGCGAGCGTCTTGCCATCGGATGTTTTCTCAATGGCGACCCATTCGTGTGTCTTGGTGTACTTCAATTCGTCCGGATTCACGCGAAACCCCCACTCGATTGGAAAATCTTGCCCTGGTGAAGATAGCCTCCGAGTGCCGCTCGCAATTGGCGACTTGAGAACACCATGCAAGCCCGGCAAATCGGAATAATGCATTTTATAACACAGATGATTGTCACAGTAGTTCCCCCGGATTGTCACGGGACATTCTTGCCGGATGGTGGCTTTTTCCTAACGATTTGATTAGATTGCATAACTCTTGGCGATTCGTAGAACGTGGTTCATCGTGAGGAGACTTAAGGATGCGGAGCCGAGCTTATGCATGTGGTTTGTGGCTTTCTGTCGCGCTTGGGCTTATCGCCCTGCAAAAACAGGTCGTTGCCCAATTTGAATCCATGCCCTTAGCGGGCGCATGGCGCTTTCAGATTGACCGGGATAACGTCGGTATTGAGCAAAAGTGGTGGACCAATCGCCTACTAGATGAGATTCAGCTCCCAGGGCTTTTACAAGCTCAGGGCTACGGCGATCCGCCGGGTCCACAAAGTCAGTGGCTGGCGGGAATCGGTTTGAAGCGGGCCGACGATCCCCTCTTTGCCCCATACTTCAAAGGGAAAGAATTTCTCTCGCCCTTCTTTTTGACACCACCGCGCCATTATGTGGGCGCGGCATGGTACCAGCGCGACGTGGTAATTCCCGAAACCTGGAAAGATTGCCACATTACCCTCACGCTGGAGCGCGTCCACTGGGAAAGCCGCGTTTGGATTGATGATCGAGAAGTCGGCCGTCAGAATTCCCTTGCCGTACCGCACGTCTATGACGTGTCGAAATACTTGTCGCCGGGGAAGCACCAGATCACGATTCGCGTGGACAATAGCTACCTTATTCCCGTGGGAAAGAGCGCCCACAGTGTCTCGGATGAGACCCAGGGAAACTGGAACGGCATCGTCGGCAGGATGGAGCTGCAGGCAACACCGCCTGTGTGGATTGAAGACGTGCAAGTCTTTCCCAATGCGAAGGAACGTTTGGTGGACGTGAAAGTCACTATTGGCAACATGACGGGTCGCGCCGGGCAAGGCCAGTTGCGGCTGAGTGCGCACACTCTGAGCCGGGAGGCGGTTTCTCCTTCTGAAAGGGTCCATCGTGTGGAACCAGTGGTCTATCCCGTCAGTTGGTCCCCCGAAGGAGCAAACGTGACCTGTCGTTACCATCTGGGCGAGGGGGCTCTCCTATGGGATGAATTCCATCCTCATATCTACGCACTCCAGGTAACGTTGGAGACAGCTCAGACTCGGGACACAGGGGATCCGGCGGGCCTTCAGCACACGCGGACGGTGACCTTTGGCCTTCGCGATTTGGAGGTTCGGGGGACGCAATTCGTTCTCAACGGTCGTCCGATCTTTCTGCGCGGAACCTTGGAATGCTGTATCTTTCCGATCCACGGGTATCCACCGACAGACCGCGAATCATGGCGAAAGGTTTTTGCCACGGCGCGTGATTACGGCTTGAACCACCTGCGCTTTCATTCCTGGTGCCCACCCCAGGCGGCATTTGAGGTTGCCGACGAAATGGGTTTCTATCTTCAGGTGGAATGCTCGTGCTGGGCTTCGTTTGGGGATGGCGGGTCGCAAGATGCCTTTGTTTATGAAGAGGCCGAGCGGATTCGCAGGGCTTATGGCAATCATCCGTCATTTCTGCTTATGGTGGCGAGCAATGAACCGGGCGGACGGAATTCAAATCAGTTCTTGGCCAAATGGGTGGAGACGCAGATTGCGGCCGATCCACGGCGTTGTTATTCGGCGGGGTCCGGTTGGCCACAGCTTGCAGTCAATCAGTTCCACGTCCAGCCTCGGACACGATTACAAAACTGGGGACCGCTCCAACTCAATAAGCCACCGCAAACCTGGGATGACTATCGCGAATACATAGAACAATTGGGGAAACCCACCCTCAGTCATGAAATCGGTCAGTGGTGTGCCTATCCCAATGTCGTTTCAGAGCCGGAAAAGTATCGGGGCTTCTTCCGTGGCTCCAACGTGGAGGTCTTCCGCGACATTCTGAAGAAGAAGGGTATGTGGGATCAGGCCGAGGACTTCATCAAGGCATCGGGGCGATTTCAAGTAGCCTTATACAAGCAGGAGATTGAAACGGCCCTGCGAACGCCGGGCATGGCAGGTTTTCAGCTCCTTGATCTGCACGACTTTCCGGGACAGGGAACGGCTCCCGTCGGTGTGCTCGATGCCTTTTGGGAAAGCAAGGGTTATTGCACAGCCGATGAATACAGGCGCTTTTGCAACAGTATGGTGCCTCTCGCCCGGCTCAAAAAGCGGATTTTCACCGCGGACGAGACGCTGGAGTTCCGGATCGATTTGGCCCATTATGGCCCTCGGGACTTGAAGAGCGCTGTCATCGAGTGGGAACTCCGTCAGCAATCGGAGGTGATCGCCCGGGGAGAGCTGCCACCGCGCGATGTTCCGACCGGTAATGTGGCGGAAGGTGACGTCTTAAGCGTGCCTCTTAGCGAAATCGAAAGACTCAAAGTCCCGACCATGCTGTCGCTTGTTGCACGAGTCAAAGGGACATCCTGGGAAAATGATTGGAACATTTGGGTTTATCCACGGCCTGCAGAACCAGCACAGACCGAGGGGATTACTATTACCCGTGACCCTGAAGAGGCCTGGAAGCTGGCTGAAGAGGGGCAATCGGTCTTGCTGGTACCACGACCGGAGATCATTGCCGGTGATACGTTGGGGACATTTCAGCCGATCTTTTGGAACCGTGTCACATTCCCCTCGCAGAAGGTTCACATGGTGGGGATTCTGTGTGATCCGAAGCACCCCGCATTGAAAAGTTTTCCCACGGCTTTTCACGCGGATTGGCAATGGCAAGAGTTACTCGATGCGTGCAAGCCGATGGTGCTTGATGGCTTGCCAAAGAACCTGCGGCCTATCGTCCAGGCCATTGATGACTGGTGCGAGGCACGAAAACTCGGACTCGTTTGGGAGGCCAAGGTGGGAACGGGCCGCGTGCTCGTCTGTTCGATCGACATCACAAGTGATTTGACGCAGCGTGTGGTCGCTCGTCAGCTTCGGGCCAGTTTACTTGATTACATTCGATCCACACCGGTTCAACCTCTCATTGCACTGCAGCGTGAGGAGTGGGAAACGCTTTGGCGAGAACCACCGCTATTGCAGAAACTGGGTGCCAAGGCCAGTGCCGACAGCTTTGAGCCGGGGTTTGAACCAGCCTGTGCTATTGACGGCGATCCCAAGACCATGTGGCATTCGGCGTGGACGCCAGAACCGGCCGAGTTGCCTCACTGGTTCGTGATCGATTTGCAACAACCGCTGACGATAACGGGCTTACGTGTCCTCCCACGGCAAGATGGGAACCCCAACGGCCAGATCGCCGAGTTTGAGGTTTACGTCAGCCGAGATGGCGAAAACTGGGGTGAGGCCGTGGCGAAGGGGACATGGGACGCCCGACCGGTTGAACGAACCATTGAGTTTTCCAGCCCCGTAATCGCCCGATTTATCAAGTTTGTTGCTCGCCGGGAAATCCGGGGAAAACAATTCGCTTGCATTGCCGAGTTGGACATAATTGTTAGCCAATAACGAGAAATCCGAGATCATCGGATAGTGGTGTGCCCTCAGCACCGCATCATCGGTAGTGAGACGAAATGAGGCGTTGCACGTTGCGGGTGCTTGCGGGGTACTCTGATTGGCGTCAGAATAATCACAGGTTTTTGGGGTGAAGGCACGTCGTTTTGTTTTTTCCCACATGGAGCGAGGAGGATGACATGAGGATTAGCAGCAACAGATGGCGTTTGATGTGGGGACTGTCGGCAACGTGGCTTGTCTTGATTGTAGCTGGCAGTCTGTTGGCCGACGTTAAACCGGTGGCGCTCTTTTGCGACCATGCGGTTTTACAGCAACAGATGACAATCCCGGTCTGGGGTACCGCAGATCCCGGTGAGGAAGTAACCGTTAGGCTGGGGGATCAAAAGGTCACGACCAAGGCGGATAACAACGGCGACTGGATGGTGAAACTTCAACCGTTGCCGGCCGGTGGTCCTTATGAGATGACAATTCAAGGAAAAAACCAGATCGTTTTAAAAGACGTGATGATCGGTGAGGTGTGGATTTGCAGTGGGCAGTCCAATATGCAGTGGACGGTAAGGAATTCCGCCAACGCCGAGGAAGAGATCGCTAACTCGGCCAATCCCATGATTCGTCTCTTTACAGTACCGCGTCAAGCGAAGCCTGAACCCCAAAAGGACGTCGTTGGGGCGTGGGCTGTGTGTGGCCCGGAAACTGTCGCCGATTTCTCCGCTGTGGGGTATTTCTTTGGCCGGCATCTTCAAAAGAAACTTGGCATTGCCGTGGGATTGATCAATACTTCTTACGGCGGAACACCTGCCGAGGCTTGGACAAATTGGAACAAACTTGCCTGCATGCCGGAGTTAACGCCCATCGTTGATCGCTTCCGCGATGCCTTGGCGAAATACCCGGAGAATCTCAAGCGCTACGAAGAAGCGCTCAAGGCCCATCGTGAAAAGGCCCGGCAAGCCAAGGAGCGAGGCGAGACATTCACGCAGCGGGCTCCCAGCCCACCGATGGGGCCCGAGCATCCGCACAGCCCCGCTGGGCTGTACAACGCCATGATTGCACCTCTTGTCCCATACGCCATCCGCGGGGCCATTTGGTATCAGGGGGAGTCGAACGCCGGCCGGGCCTACCAGTATCGGACCTTGTTCCCCGCGATGATCGCGTCCTGGCGTGACGCGTGGAACCAGGGCGATTTTCCCTTCCTTTTTGTGCAGCTTGCCCCTTACATGAAGATCGAAACGGAACCAACGGAGAGTGCTTGGGCAGAGTTGCGTGAAGCCCAACTGTTGACGATGCTCAATTGCCGCAACACCGCGATGGCCGTCATCACCGACGTCGGTGAGGAAGATAACATCCACCCCAAGAAAAAGCAGCCGGTTGGTGACCGTTTGGCGATTGCGGCGCGGGCACTTGCCTATGGTGAGGACATTGAATATTCCGGCCCGATCTACGAACGGATGGAAATCCAGGGAAACAAGGTGATCCTCTACTTTACTCACGTGGATGGTGGCCTTGTTTGCAAAGGAGATAAGTTGACGGGCTTCACCATCTGTGGCGAAGACCGAAAGTTCGTCAACGCCGAGGCCAAGATCGAAGGTGACACCGTCGTCGTGTGGAGCGACCAGGTCGAGAAACCGGTGGCGGTGCGTTTCGGCTGGGCCAATTATCCGGTGGTCAATTTGTGGAACAAGGCCGATCTGCCGGCTTCACCTTTCCGCACGGATGACTTTCCAGGTGTGACAAAAGATGCTCAGTAGTAGCGCTCAGATCGTTGCAACGATAACCGTTCACGGGGAAGATTAGCAACTTCTTGGGACTCAAGGGGTTGCGCGTTAAGGAGTTCCTCGGGTTGGCGAAGAAGACGGAGGGACGCCGTCCTCGCCCTCCGGTGATTTGGTCACCGAGGATGATAACCCTCCCCAGATGGCAGAGGACGACAGCCGCTGGCATGAAGGGCATCCTTCGAGAAAATCCTCCGCTCCCCGTGAACGGTCACTTGCAACGAATATTCCCGATACTTCAACAGGGGGGAGAAACGATCGTTTCTCCCCTGTTTTTGTTTTTATCCGGCAAATTCGGCAGGTTTTTGGCAATCTGCATAATTGGCATGACAATTTGACTCGTCCAATCCTGCAACCTAGACCTATGAAAGAGGGATCTGTGTGATAACGAGCTGGGCAGTAGTCCCATCGGAAAAAAGCTCGTTCTCCCCGTTAATCGAGCCAGAAGGTGCGACCCTAGTCCGAAGAAACTCAACGAAAGCCAAAAGACAGACAAAATCGCTCATGATTACCTCCGAATCATCTTCTGAGGCTTTGGCGGCGGGTGAACAAGTCGTTCGACTCTTGCATGAGCACCGCGCACGCTGCCGGGAAGTCCTTTCGCGCCAGCAGGAAAGGTTCCGCCTCGCCGAGCAGGAATTGGGGGACTATCTTGGGGGGTTGGCTAAAACGGTCGAGGCCTTGCGGGCGGAGCTTTCTCAGAGAGAATCGAAATCATCGGAAAAAATCTTGCCGCTTCTTTCAGCGCTTGATTCGGCGGTGCGTAGCATCCAGGAACGTGGGGAATCCCTCCGAACGGAAAATGAGAACCGGAGCCAACTGTATGCGCAACTGACGGCCGAATTGGCTGCCATGCGGCGGGAAATGGCAGAGCTTAGATCGATCAAGGCGCACCTCGAGCAACAGTTGGCCATCAGTCAATCAGAAAAACAAACGGACGCCGAGCAGTGGCAGCGGCGCGAGGCCCAACTGCGGGCGGAGTTCGAAAGCGAAAAAGATCGCTGGCGGGCCCAGTGGAATGATCGAGAGTCTGCCTTCAATGCCTTGGTCATTCGGTGTAGTGAATTGGAAGAAGAACTGGAAAAGCTACGGAGACAATCAGACCCGCAGGCATCTTCGGACCTTCAGCAGCGCTACGAAATGGCCATTGTCGAAATCCGTGAACTCAGGCAGAAAAACGCCGAATTGGAGAAAAAACTGGCGCAGATCGAACAATCGGGGACCAAGCCGGTGGTGACCTCGTCCGACGGACGGATTCTCGATTGGGAGGCCGAAAAACAACGTATTCTCGCAGCTCTCGAAGCAGAGGCGCAAGAGGATTCCAACCCCGAACGTGCGGCCGAACGGATACGGATTCAAGATGTTATCAAGAAAACGGAGGCCGCGCTGGCCGAGAAAGACCGTGAGATTGCCGAGTTGCGGCGGTTACTCGAGGATCAATCGACCAGCATTGGTTCGGTGGCAGTAGGTGCCGCAGCCATCGAGCGGCTCTTCGATCAGGATGAGGTTCTGCGGGAGCAGCGGGAGCATCTCCGGCAACTGGAAGAGGAGTGGAAGGAAAAGCTCCGCAAGGCCGAGTTAGAGATTTCGCTAGAACGCGCAAAAATCGCGCGCGAACGAGCGGTCCTTGAGGAAAAACAGCGCGAACTCGAAGAAAAACTGGCGGCCTTGGGACCGTCCAAGTCCCCGGAAGAAGAAAAGAACAAACCAAGCCGCGGACGATGGCTGAGCCGCCTCGGAATCAATGGTTCATCTCCCTAACCGTGAAAAAACTTGCCCTTTGTAGTTTCACACGCTCTTTTCGCACAATGCCACGTAGTCACTCGGCGAAAGGCCGTAGAGTTCGGCCAGGCAACGGTCCCAGTCCGTGAGATTGTTTGCTTCAAGCCACTTGTCGCAGGAAACTTGACCGGTGGAAGACGCCTTTTGACCGATCTCCGCCAGGCGGCGGTGAAGATCGACTCGGGGGTCAAAACGGGGAATGGCGAGCGTCCGAAGAATCCGCGGCGAGGCAAAGCCACGTGAGCCGGGCAGGGCCGACGCTTGGACAATTTCCCGGACAAGACGACTATTAAGAATCGCCAGAAGATACGCCCCTTCCTCAACCGAATCCACCGGAATGAAACAACAGGTCTCTTGGGGAACGACCGGTCGGACCCCTAACTCTCCCAGTGGTTGCGGACCGACCAACACGGCGCGAAATTTCCAATCCATTCTCCGCCAAACGACCTTATGTGGGGCCATGGTGTAATGACCCACATTGTACTGCGAATACCAAGGTTCCTTGCGGTGAAGCTTTCGCCGTGCAGCACGAGCTTCGAGGATGTCTCGAAATTGGCTAAGATAGGCATAAGTAAGCGGGTAGCGGGCTTTGAGCAACTCCTCTGGAATGGCCTTTCGAGTCAGGGGATCTTGTACCAGCAGAATGACCGTGGAGGCAACCCCTGCCGGGATCACATCTTTCCATCGCAAAAGGGGATAGAGCAAATCTGGCTCCAAGGGGCCTTGGAAGTGTGGCGTTGCTCGGCGACCGGATTCAGCACAGTTTCGCACCACGGCAAGTCCGCACTCGTGGCCGATGATTTCCAGCCAAAACACGCCATTAGCCCCGGCGGTATTCGCACCCAGGTAGGCGGAGTACTCCGAGGGCCCCGCCACTTTCTGCCAAATGTTACGAGCGCTCTCTGTTGTGATCGACCAAGGGGCCGCGGTGTCATCAGGGCAAGAGGGTACTGCCACAAGTTTGGTGCGGGAAGCATGTAGCCTGCCGTTGTCCATCTCTCGCTGTCCAGCTTCTTTATGCCAGACATAATACGGAACAGGATAGCGCGTGGGGAAACCTTTTTCTGCAAAGAATAGGACGGTTCTCCGGATGGTTCCCGGAAACACCGGCAGTCCGGAAAGGTCTTCTACCTGAAGGACCCGCAACGGCGTCTCAGGCCCTACAGTGAATCGTCTGAAGCTGCGGCCAGCATTTCCCCCGCGGAAGAGTGTGGCAGGAAGCACCACACCCATCTTGCCACCGGGCAGCAAATACTGTGTCGCCATCCACACGAGCGCCACGCCAACGTCGCGTTTGGCCCCGCCATGTCGTGCCTCTCGCCCAGATAGGTCAAACAATCCCAATTCCTGACACAAAGGTGCGAGCCGTTCTCTCATCGACGCCGTCAGATTGTCCCAAAGAAGCCACGGCGGATTTCCCACCAGGAAATGAAACTGTGGCTGAATCTGCGGCTTAGTTTGCCGTTCTGCGCCTGGACCCATAGGTCGTGCATTCGCTGTGGGAGTCTCCCATGAGGAATCGAGAAGGTCACCACACCGGATGGGGCTGGGATGGTCGAGTACCGCATCCAGCGGCAAGCGCATTGCCGGACAAATCCGCCACAGGGTGTGAATTGTGGCCAACAGCAAATTTGCCTGGGCAGCCACCACGGCCAGTGGATTTGTGTCCATGCCCACGATTTGATCCTTAAGAACCCCGCGAACGACTTCGAGGGCTAAGCTTTCTGGACATGCCCGGGTTTGAGGGGATTGTGAACCGGTACTACGCCCACCCGTTTTCCACCCATTGTGGGGTGCGAGCAAATGAGGAATCAGACGTCGCACGGCTGCCGTCAAGAAGACGCCCGAACCGCATGTGGGATCAAACAGGCGCGAGGCATCCGATCCCGGGTAGTCGAGTTCGGCCAGGATGTGCTCCGCCAACCAATCGGGCGTGTAAAACTCCCCCATTCGTAAACGAATCTTCTTGGGGACAAGCACCGTGTGCAGGGGCTGGAATAAGTCACACCAGGTATCCGTTTGCTGATGCCATTGCTCAAAGAATTGCCCTGCCCACTCGGCGAGGTGTTTGAAAAAACGATGCGCATCGCCCTGGTTGGCGATGCACGGTAGTCGAATGCCAAGCCAGTCAAGTAAGTGCCACAAACCAGACGAACCGGCCCTGCGTGCGCAATCTTCATCCAGCCACCGCATTACTTCGTTGGCGAATAGATCGGGCGATTTAGGAAGGTCTGGCACGTTCCAATGGGAGAGACCATGGACGGCAACCGCCGTAATGAGCCAACTGGAAAACTGGGCAACAATCACGGGAAATGCGGCAAGTGGAATGTGGTCCGCTTGTCCCCATTCGGCGGCCCAGCTTTGGGTAAGATCATCCTCTTTGGTGCTGTCATAGAACGTGTTTTGCGATGTGCCGAGTGCTAAGAACTGTTCTATTTCGATCGCTTGCAAAAAATCCCCCAACAGTGCCCGTATGGCGGGTTTGTTTCGCCGCAGCCATTTGGTCAGGTGATGGGTGATGGTAGGCTTCCAATCCGACATGGGCTATAAAGTCCTGCCGCAGACCAAATTGGCAAAATTCATGTGGTGATACCGTAGCAACGCAGCAGTCGATGTAAATCTCAAGGTAACGTGGGCGTTATGTTTGTGCTTGCTGCTCGAGCCACATTTCCAAACGGGGAGGGAGCTCTTCCGGCCGGGCGGTGCCCGTGGTTGCCAACTGCTGGATCGTAATAGATGCGACGAGATTCCCCACGAGTGCGGCCTCGGGAAGCGTTGCACCGGCGGCCAGAGACGCCACAGCGCCGGCCGTGGCACTATCGCCGGCGCCCGTGGGATCTGTCGGTTCGGAAACCCTCACCCCAGGAATCCAGGTGGGAGCAGGATCGCTCACCAGCATTCCGTCTTTCCCCAGCGTTACCACAATAGGTGCATTATTAACCTTGCGAAACTCCTCCATGGCCGGGATGAGAATATCCCAGTCGGGCACGGGCCGCCACGGGTCGAGCGCGTTTCCAAGTAATTCGAACTGGTTACACTTAAGATGAATGTGGCGAAACTCTCGTATACTTTGCCGGCTGTCTGCCCAAAAGATCACACCAGGATGACAAGGGGCCAGTTCCGCAATCAGTTCTCTTAGGTCCTTCGTGACCACGCCGCAGTCTGCTTCTTCGACTTGATCCAAGACAATGACGGCATCAACCTGGGGCAGGAGTGTCGAAAGCGAATTGGCAATCTTTTGGCGAAGTTCAGGCGGCGTCTGAGATCGATTCTTGAAATCATACCGAGAATGCTCCCCGGCCAGCGAAGGATCGGTAATGTCCCGCGGCTTGAGATACGTGGGGGTCATAGCATCGGGGCAAACGTGGAGATGCTCGATGTGACAGCCTAAGTTGACCAAGTCTCGCCGCAACTCGTAACCCTCACCGTCGTCCCCGATCAATCCCACGCAGTAAATGGTGCCGATTCCCAAAGCCGCTAAATTGCAAACAATAGTTCCTGCGGCCCCCGGGCTGTGGCGGACCCGCACCACCTGATGTGCTAGCTTACCGGTTTCTAAGCTCGTCTCTGCCAATCGGGGATCGACGTCGAGGTACTTATCGAGAAAAAAGTCACCCACAACGGCGACGCGAAGATTTTTGAAGCGGGAAAGAATCTCTTCCAGGCGGTCTTTCCTAAATCCCGCAAATCGTTCAACCTGCTTCATCCGACTGGCTCCCCGACGTTCGAATTGTGACCGCCACTCCACTGTTGTGTCGAGTGTGTCGAGCTCCTTCTGGAAAGTCGTGAGTGTGCGATACAAGGCGGGAACCGTCTCGCGGTGGTCTCCTTGGACATAGAAACTCGTGCCACCATCCGCAACCGTGCGGACAAGGACCGTCTTGAAGGGGCGATAGTAATACCGGGGATCCGTCTTTGGGGCCTCAGTACGCCAATCACTCCCGATGGCCACCAGGTCAAAAACGGCCGTCGTTAAGTCGCGAATCTCGCGTCCCTCTTGCCGCGCGACATTCCGGGCCATGCTCAAGGCCTTGAGATAAACCTCAGGACCTGCCACAGCCGAGCCAATATTTAGGAATACCCCGCCCTCGAGATTGGCCACACTGTGCGTGAAAATGAGGAAATCCGTGTAAGTGGCCTGGCCGATGGCCACCGGATCGAAATTCGGATGCTCGTGGACAATGTCTTGGCCGATGGCGACGTGAACGGTGACCGGCACCCGCAGCCGATAGCCTGCCGCCAACACGCTGGTCTCGCGGTAGGGGAACCGTTCGGTTTCGATCATCCGTCCGAGGGCTTCGCCGAACCCTATTTGTTCTCTTGCGGCGATGATAGCGGCGTCATTGATTCGGCCTGTCTCTTGCCACAAGCCAAATTCGCCCGTCCGAATATAACGAGCAACACTTTCACACGTTGCCCCAATCAGGGCCAATTCAAAATCGTGAATGGCCCCCGCCCCATTAAGAGCCAAGTGGGTCAGTAACCCCTTTTCCATAAGGTCAATCAAAAGGGGACCGTTTCCCGTTCTCAAGACGTGCGCTCCGCAGAAGGCGATAACGGCTGCGCCCCGCTTTCGGGCCTCGAGAATCCGGACCGCCAATGTCGGGATTGCCGGGTGGTGAAATGACGACTGTACCGTTGTTGGGTCTAAAAGGATGCTGCGATCGATGTCGTGAGTTCGCTCGGCCAAAGGCCGCAGGATTAACCGCGATCGATCAAATTGCGGATAGCCCATATTCCCATTGGCCTCTCAAGTTTTCAGACACATTCTTTCCCAAGACTCTCTCGCGGCACACAAGGCGCCGTGATCTCTCCCCAAAGGTAAGCGATCAACGTTTGCCAATCCCGGTAGTCTGGAATTACGAGATCGGCCCCGACGCTGATCAAACGTTCGCGTTTCCAGGGATCGGGTTGGCCACTCTTTTTGGCTTCGTCACTGGCCACGGCCACGGCGGTTCCGCCCACTTCTTTCACATTCTGAATCTCGACGTATCCATCGCCAAATCCGAGCAGGAGATTGCCCGTAATCCGGTGTGTCGCCAAGATTTGTTCAATGACCATGGCCTTGGAAAATCGTTTGTAATCGTCAATGGCTCCATAAATGTGCTCACCGAAATACCGGTCCAGTCCCAACAGGGTCGCTTCTTCACGGACATAAACTTCGTCTGTACCGCTTGCCAAATAGAGCTGCACCCCGCGCCGCTGCAATTCTTCCAGCAGCTCAAGGGAGCCGGGGACAAGCATTTCTTCAGGCCGGATTTGTCCCGAACGTAAACCCTCCCGCCGGTGAGCGATCCGCGCCATGAGCCGATCGTGATACATCCGCTTATACTCGGTCGGATCGAGCGGCCTTCCCCCACGCTTTTTGATTTCTTCCGCCAAGCGGATCATTTGGTAAATCGTTTGTTTTCCTGTTAACTCCATGACAAAGGCACGTACCGTGTCTTCCAGTTCCTCTTCTGTCTCTTGAGTACCCGTTTCGAGGAGGCATTCCACCATCATGGGGATCATGACGTCGGGCCAGCCTTCCCGGATCAAACTCAGCGTACCGTCAAAATCAAAGAGGACATGACGATATGTGCCGGGCGACGTCGGAACCCGAATGACTTCAATCATAGTCCCCGGCAGAAAAATCCCTTCCTTCGGGGCTGGCATGGCCGCGCGAAAATCGGCTTCCTCGTACTCGTGTCCCCGCAAATTCGTGGCGCTACCATTTTTGCCCATAGGGGATGTCATATCTGTTTCGGTAATTCTCTGGTTCAAGCCACACCGGGTGATTCTCGCACTATTGCACTATGTCGTGTGCAGTACACGAAAGTGAACTACTCGATGATGGCCACCGCTCGGATAGGGGACCCGTCTCGGCCGGGAAGGTTGAGCGGAAAACCCACAAAGATGAATTCTCGTGGCAGAAGATGGAGGTTTGTCAAACCTTCCACAAGGACGATCTCCGCGCCCGGTCCTAACAACACTTCATGGCATTCTCGACCGGCGATTTTACTGGGCGTCGGCATGTCAATCCCGAGCAGGCTGATCCGTCGGGCGGCGATCCAGCGGGCGGCCTCGGCGGTCAGAGATGGTAGATCGGTAAAATATTCCGGCTGACTAAAGTGGTTGTACCACCCCGTCCGGCAAAGTACCCGATGCCCCTCACGAAACAGCGGGGCAAAAGGTTGAAGCATGTCGGGGGTGATCGGCGTCTTGGGAGGAAGTTCACCGTCGGGGGCCAGGTCCACGAGAACAGCCGGACCGTAGAATCGCTCCAGAGGAATCTGATCCAACGACTTTCCGTTTTGTAGGAAATGAGATGGGGCGTCAAGATGTGTCCCCTGGTGCGAGCCCATCGTGATTTCCGTGACGTTACACCCATCCTCCGGGAGTTTGCGAAAATCTTTGAGGCGAAGCTGAGGATCCTTCGGATAGCTCGGACCGCCATCCAGCATAGGTAGTGTCAAATCCACAATCTTCGGCATGGTCGTTATCTCCTAACAAAGGGCAAAGCAGATCAAGCCGAGTGGTCTGCCTTAAAGGTCAAATCAGTCTCGGGCGGAAAGGTACTGTCGCAAACGGTCATTCTCGGAAATGAGATGATCCCTTGGCAAGAGGCGAGGGACTTCTGCGGATCGGGTCGATCTGGCCGTAACCTGCCGCCGATTTGGTGGCATCGGTCGTTTGAATGGGCGGGAAGATTTCTGGGGATATCGGGCTTGACCGCAGCGCGGGCAAATGTATATGATATTTTAGACATGCCAATTAGGCATAAATGATGGTTGTGGTGCAGATGGTTCAAAGAACGAGGTCGGTGGCTTGAGTTCAGAGAGAAATATTCGGAGGAGGCCGATTTAATGCGATCATGCTCGGGAGTAACCGGGTGAGCTGAAACACTCCCTGTCCTTGGATTCCCCGTTCCCCTTTGTCCCTCCCGGAAGCGGCCGCGTCCCGAACCCATGGAATGATCGGGACGCGGCTTCGTTTTATAGATACCGCGCACCGGTCTGGTTGGGGTGTCCCCAATCTTCCTAGCTTGCCTATCTTTTGATCTTTCACAAAAAGTGTTCTAGAGTTTCCCTAGGGAACCGCCGATAGTTCGTTAACATTGGCCTGCTTAATGGGGCCCGGTAGGCGTCGGGATCTGTTTTTTTGGGATGGGAATCTGACATGGCGTCGATCTCCGGTTTCTCGGCTCCTAGCCTGGTTGACACGGAATCGTTACCCCGTCTCCTGGGTGGAAGAGATTCCCCTGGTATTCCGGAGAAATCGGAGGCGTCACGCGGGGCCGGCGCACAGCTCTTGGAGGCCCTTGAAGAGTCTTTCGGTACGGCTTTTTCGGTTTACGACGGGGTTTCGGGCGAGCTCCAGACTGCCAATCAAGAGCTACGGATCGACTGGGAGTTATTCGGTATCCTTTGCCGCGTTGTGTCGCAGCGACGCCAGCCGGAAATCGTCTGGGAAGAAGACCCTTTCATTTTCCTGGCCGTTCCCTATCAACAGTCGGCCGATGAGGAGCGGGTGGCTGTTGGGGCCTTTGTTTCCCGATTTGTGGGCTTGGACGAGGACCTCTCCCTGCAAGCCAGGAGTTTGTCGGGGGATCCGCAGCGAATTCGCGATTGGGCCATTCGACAGACGCCTTGGCAACCGGAGGCCTTGCTCCGGGTCGCCACGGCCAGCCTGAGGCAGCTCCGTCAACGGACGGAATTGGCCCTGTTGGAAAAACAGATGGAGGAGATGTCGGTCCACATGGCCGCGGTGTATGAGGAGATAAGTCTCCTCCATAGGCTGACACGGGACCTACGGTTGTCAAAAAGCGACGAAGCCCTTGCTGAGACCGCCGCGACCTGGCTGCTGGAAATTGTACCCGCCGAGGGAATCGGCGCAGTGTTTTTGCCTGTCGCCGAACAAGACGACAACTTTCTGGGAAATATTCGCACCAAGTCGGTGTTACTCACGGCCGGGGATTTCCCGTTCAGTGCGGACACCTTCCTCGCGTTGGCCGATCATTTTCAGGTCCGTTCCTCTAAGGACCCTGTTGTCAAGAACTTTGTGGAAGCGCCATTCCACTTCGCCGGGGTCCAGCTACGAAACTTGATTGCCGTGCCGATCCTTGAGGGCGAGAACCTTTTTGGGTATCTGGCCGCCGTTAATCACGTCCAAGGGGGACAGTTTGGAAGCATGGAAGCGAACCTCTTGCATTCCGTGGCCACGATTATTGGAGTTCACAGCGGCAACATCGATTTATACCGGCAGCAGGCCGAGCTTCTTGCAGGTGTGGTGAAGGCGTTGACCTCCGCCATTGACGCCAAGGATCCCTACACATGCGGTCACAGTGACCGTGTGGCTCGCATTGCCGTCCGGTTGGCCCAGGAGCTTGGTTACCGTCCGGAGACACTGTCGCGAGTCTATCTGGCAGGTCTTCTGCACGACATTGGTAAGATCGGCGTTAACGATGCCGTCCTCCAAAAGCCCGGCAAATTGACCGACCAGGAATTTGAGCTGATCAAGACCCACACAAAAACCGGCTTCCGCATTCTCTCAGGGCTAAAGCAACTCGAGGACATTAACAAGGTTGTTCTCCACCACCACGAAGCCTGGAACGGCAGTGGTTATCCGGAAAAGCTCGTCGGCGAGGCCATTCCCCAGATTGCCCGAATTGTGGCCGTGGCGGACGCCTACGACGCCATGGCCAGTGACCGTCCTTACCGAACCCGGATGCCCAACGACAAGATCGACGAAATCATCCGGGCTGGGGCTGGTCGCCAGTGGGATCCTGAAGTTGTCGAAGCCTTTTTCCGGGCGCGCGACGATCTTCGTGAGATCGCCGACGAAAAGGACCTAAAGTTCCTCAATCATCCTCTCCTGGGGCCGATGATCCGAAAGTCCCTCGGCCTGCCGGAAAACGGAAATGGAAACAGCACGACCGCTGGGAGTCAAGCCGAGTCTGAAGCCTCCAAGCGCGCCCCGTAAGCAGCGGCGGCTGGATTCTCGGCCTTCCACCAGCCGCCTTGTGTTTCTCTCAATTGCGGGTCCTTTCCGTAGATCCCCCCGGTTTCCTCTACCGGTAACCGCGGTTTCGAAGCCGCCGGCCTGTCTTCGCAATACCACCAATTGTCGGCAAAGCGGAACGTCTCGGGGGCCGTGGCAGGACCTACATTGACGAAGTCACGCAAGTCCGAGCGGAATTGGATCAAGTTCCTCTCAAAAACTCCATTCCGACACGGGACAAATCCTGGCTCGCGGGTCTCTTGCAGGATGCGAGCTACCCAAAGTTTTGGTCGGATGATGGTATTGTGGCGGAAGACCGATCCATCGACCCCCACAAAGGACACGGCGGCGTCACCACCGACGAAGACACAATCTTCCACGAGAAGGTCCTTTGCCTCGTAAAGGACACCTCGGGGGCGAAAGAATGCCAAACCGGTTGAGCCGCCCAATTGCACCGCACGCTGTGCCGCGTCGATGAAGAGGCAGCGGCGGATCGTAATCTGCGATGAGCCACCTTTGGCTTGGGGACCGGTGTTTTGCGAAAAGCCCTCCTTGCCCCGGAACGTACACCGTTCAATGAGCCCGCGATGACAGCCGACCATATCGATCGCCTGTCCGCCCCAGCCTTCAATGCGACAGTCGCTGATCACAAAGTCGCTGACGCCAGACAGTTTAATTCCATCGAAATTGCCCTTCGGTCCAACGTCCTCTACAACGATGTGCTCCAGTCGGATGTGGTGAGTCGGCGAGTCGATATCGCCGCCGTCGTCGATATTTATCCCGTTGACCTTTTGGCCACGAAACTTGAGATAACGAAGGGTAAAATAACTGCCCCTGGCAATCTG
>JAKPII010000414.1 GCA_029549885.1 Planctomycetota bacterium | reverse complement strand
GAGCGAGATTTCTCCCGCCATGGGACAGAGGAACTTTGCGCCCCCGTATTGCAGGATGTCACGGATGGGCAGGGTCCACCCCTTAGGAGCGCCTTTCACCGTGGGATCGTGTGTGAGGCTGAGATGGGTTTTCACCATCATCGTCGCGTAATCGCGATATTTCGGATTGGATTCGAATTCTTTTAGTTTGGCCTCTGCTTCCCGAGAGTATTCTACGCCATCTGCTCCGTAAACCTCCCGGGCAATTCTCTCGATCCGTTCGCTGAGTGGGGTATCCATGTCGTAAAGGTAGCGAAAATGGACAGGTTCTTCGCAGGCGTCGAGAACGGCGTCGGCCAATTCTAAGGCCCCATCCCCACCGTAACGCCAGTGATTGGAGACCGCGACCCTGGCGCCACTCTGCTCCGCAATACGCTTGAGAAGACGGATCTCCTCTTGGGTGTCGGTGGGAAATACGTTGATGGCGACAACCGGATGGACACCCGATTTCTTGACCGTATTGATGTGATGCAACAGATTGGCGGCCCCAGCCTCAAGCCAGGCGAGGTTTTCCTCAAAGTACTCTTTCGGAATGGGACGTCCTGGTAAGCACGGCGGTGCCCCGGCGGCAACACCGTGGTGTTTGAGCCCGCGAATTGTTGTCGTGATTACCGAAACGTTCGGGATCTTCCCCAAATAACGGCATTTCACATTCCAAAACTTCTCAAAGCCGATATCGGCTCCAAAGCCGGACTCCGTAATGTGATAGTCGGCCAGTTTCAGGCACACTTGGTCGCCAATTACGGAGGATTGGCCAATGGCGATGTTGGCGAAGGGACCGGCATGGACAAAGCAAGGTTGGCCTTCAATGGATTGGATCAGATTGGGATTGATGGCACTTCGTAGCCAGGCGGTCATTGCGCCGGCAACCTCCAAATCTTCGCAAGTGATCGGCCGGTCCTTCTTATCGTAGGCCACAATGATTTGACCAATCCGCTTGCGAAGATCCTCCAAACTTTGGGCTACAGCCAAAATGGCCATCACCTCTGACGAACTGGCGATCTGAAACCGGCTTTGCATCATGTAGCCGTCCATCCGACCGCCAATGCCGATAATGATGTTGCGAAGGGCCTGGGCGCAAAAGTCGATTGTCCACCCCATTTCCACCCGCGTGGGATCGATGTTTAACCGCCTGAGGCCAATCTTGTTGAGGCGTTCGTCATCGTAGTTTCGCTCGTGTTGCAATCGAGCGGTGAGGGCGACCATGGCCAGATTATGAGCATTCATCACGGCATTGATGTCGCCCGTTAGGCCGAGAGAAAACTCCGCAAGAGGTACCACTTGGGATAGTCCGCCCCCGGCAGCCGAGCCTTTGATGTTCATGGTTGGACCGCCCGACGGTTGCCGAATGCACGCTGTCACCCGTCGCTTCCTTTTCCCAATCCCCTGCAGTAACCCGATGGTCGTGGTCGATTTGCCTTCACCCAACGGCGTTGGCGTAATACCTGTGACCTCGATGAACTTGCCGTCCGGGCCATCCTTGAGCCTTTCCATGACCTTCAAATAATCGACCTTGGCGATATAGTGCCCGTACGGCAATAGCTCATCACGTGTTAATCCCAGCTCGTCCGCGAGCTGATAACACGTCTTCATTCGGGACTCCGCTTCCAGGGCAATCTCCCAGTCGGGATGAAGCGTTGGATCCAATGGCATACGATTTCCCACAGCAGCTAAAACGGTAACGATCGGTGTCGACACTTGGCGGACTAATATAACTCGGCAAAGAACAAGTGCACAGACACGCCTGTGGTGTCGCTCATCAAAGTTCTGATTCCGTGGGCGGGGGCAAGATGCGGACTTTGCGCCCTTCCACTTGCACACGACCTTCCGCAATCAAGCGGATGGCTTCTGGGTAGGCCTTGAACTCCTCCGCAGCGACGCGCTTGGCAAGGGTCTCCGGCGTGTCGTCGTCCAGGACCGGCACGGTCCGCTGGAGGATGATTGGACCGTGGTCGTAAAGATTATCTGCAAAGTGCACGGTACATCCGCTGATTTTAGCTCCGTAATCTAACACAGCCTGGTGAACCCTGTATCCGTAAAAGCCCTGCCCGCAGAAGGCGGGAATCAGTGAGGGATGAATATTCACGACCCGATTTTCATACTCATTAGGGATGACAAGCTTCTTTAAAAATCCAGCCATTACGATAAGGTTAGCTCGCGCCTCCTGGCAATGTTTAAAGATGACGGCACTGAACGAGTTGGAATCTCGATATTGGTTCCAATCGACAACGATCGCCGGAATCCCTTCTTCCTCAGCGTATTGTAGCCCTTTCGCCTGAGGATTGCTCGATATGACCAGGACAATCGAAACGGGCAATTCGCCTGACTTCACCTTTTCAATCAGGTTCTTAAGTGTTGTTCCGCCTCCGGAAATAAGGACCGCAATCCGAAAAGGGTGGCCCTTTGTCACCGACGACTCATTTGGCATCGCACATCTCCTATCTCGTCAACTCGCACCAGCGTTATTAGCAAGGATTTGTAATTCACTCTAATGACCGCGTCAACGTCTGACAATGCTCCTTCAGAACTGCCTCCGTGCGGTTAACCTCGCCTTCCGAAGACGCTCGCACAACCAAAATGAAACGGCGCATGTGGTTAAGATACTGCCCGAGGGACCGATAAGCCCACACCACAATGGAAAGTTGGGCGTCATGCCGTAGGTAGGCCTTATGATGGAAGACCGCGAGATGGCGTGGCTGTAAGGTGAGCGCCCATCTTGAGATGGTGGTGTTTTCTAATCGGACGTGCGTTTTCCACCCGCTAGGAGGGGCAGGCCTAGTGTCTGCCCGATCCAATGGAAGACCACCGATTGTCGTGGCCGCACTTCGCATGAGTGGAAGTCAAATCACGACCGGCTTCGCTCCCGCTGCTCCTGTGGACACTCAGAACGGTCTGGATATACTAATGTCGGGTTGACGGGAAGGCCTTGGCTTATCGTCTGATGCCGAGCCGAGCGGAGGAAAAACGATGCGACGTTTCTCACTTTTGGCCATGGTCATTCTGGGCTTTGCCATTAGCTGCCTATGTGCTGAAGAGCCGTCACATTCAACATCTTTCCGAATCGCCACGTTTCGCTGCGATGTGACACCGCCGCCCGATGGACACCCCTTAATCTGGCTGGTCCCCGTCAAAGAGGTGGAGACTCCCCTTGAAGCGAGAGGTGTTGTCTTAGATGACGGTCAAAGGCGATATGTGCTATGCGCTATGGACTGGTGTGGCGTATGCAATTCAACTTACGAAATGTTTCGCAGTGCCCTTGCAGAAGGGGCGGGCACAAGTCCCGATGACGTTGCGCTACAAACAGTCCACCAACACACGGCACCTTACACAGACGCTGGTGCGCAGCCATTTTTGGATGAGGTTAAATCCGGTATTCGTTATGTTGACATGGATTTTCTGGGGATTGTGGCGACCCGGCTAAAGGAATCTGTGAAAGAGTCGCTGAACCATTTCCAGGTCGTGACTCAGGTTGGATTCAGCGCTGCACAGGTGGATCGTGTGGCCTCGAATCGGCGAGCTTGGACACCCGATGGCCGTTTGGTGACGCGGTATAGCTCATGTAAAGACCCCCAAATCCGCGATCTACCCGAAGGGCTTATTGATCCGCTTTTAAGAACCGTGACCTTTGCCAACGCTGACGGGCCGATTGTCCGGCTTCATTACTACGCCACACATCCCCAGAGTTTTTACGGAGATCCGCGGGCTAGTAGTGATGTTCCGGGTTTTGCGCGGGCCCGCCTCGAAAAGGAGGAGGGGGTGTTTCAGATTTATTTCACCGGCTGCGCTGGGAATGTCACGATGGGGAAGTACAATGATGGCAGTCGTGAAGCCCGCGATCAATTAACAGAGCGGTTATACCAAGCGATGGTGCAGGCCGCGCGAACCACAAAGTACCAACCCTTGCGGTCCATCGGCTGGCAAAGTGTACCGTTTCGCTTTGTGACTCGGTCCGATCCAGGATATCGGGAAGAAGACCTGCGTAGCCGGTTGGCGAACCCAAGTGTCGATCCTGTGCAACGAGTTCGTGCCGCGTGTGGGCTTTCATTCTTTCAAAGGGCGGCAAAGTCGTTATCCCTACAAGCCCTTTACTTGAATGATGCCGTGATTGTCCATCTGCCGGGCGAGTGCTTTGTGGAGTACCAGTTATATGCGCAGTCCTTGCGCCCAGATGCATTTGTGGCCGTGGCCGCGTATGGTGATCTGGGGCCGGGTTACATCTGTATTGCCAAGGCCTTTGAGGAGGGCGGCTACGAACCGACGGCTACCTACTTGGCTCCGGAGAATGAAAACATCTTGAAAGAAACGATTGCCACGTTGCTCAAAGTGCAGCGGACAAAACCATAATCAACTCGCATGGGGGTACATCGTCAACGGTTCGTTGAGAGGAGAACAAACTATGAAACACGTATGGTTTGTTTTGGCACTTTTGGTTTGTCTTCCTGTGTCCGCCCAGGATTTCGAGGTCGGGATCGGAAGGGTCAACATCACACCCGATAAGCCGATCCGATTGTCGGGGTACGCAGCGCGGAATAAACCTTCCGTGGGTGTTTTGCAGGAGATTTGGGCAAAGACGCTGGCTATTCGGGACAAGGAAGGACATCGAATTGTTATCATCACGACGGATCTTATCGGATTTGACCACGACTTCTCGCAGAATTTGTTTAATGAGGCCAAGAAGCGATTTGGTCTCAACCGGGAGGAAATCCTTTTGACGTGCTCCCACACCCACAGTGGTCCAGTGGTCGGCGGCAATTTGCGGACCATGTACAAGCTGACCGAGGAAGAGGCAGCGACGATTGATGAGTATGCCAAACAATTGCACGAAAAGTTGCTGACGGCAATCGACCAGGCGCTTCAAGACATGCAACCCGCCGTGTTGAGGGTGGGTCATGGCCAGGCCGGTTTCGCCATTAACCGACGAGAGTTGCGAGGAGATAACGTGGTCCTGGGGGTGAACCCCACAGGCCCGATGGATCACGATGTTCCGGTGTTGACCGTTAGTACGCCGAACGGGAAGCTGCGGGCAATCCTTTTTGGCTATGCATGCCATAACACGACCATTGGTGGGACCACGGGTGAGGATTTCTACAAGATTCACGGGGATTATGCGGGCGTTGCCCAGGCCGAGTTGGAGCAAGCCCTGCCGGGTGTGACGGCCATGTTTACGATCCTTTGCGGCGCTGATCAGAACCCAAATCCGCGAGGTGCCGTTGATTATGTTGTCCAACATGGCAAGTCATTGGCCGCGGCCGTGCAACAGGTCATTCAAGGGCCCATGGAAGAGGTAAAAGGCCCGATCCGCGCAGCCGTCGCAGAAGCCGAGCTTGAGTTTGCTCCTCACACACGCGAAATGTTCCAGGAAGAATTGGAAAAGGCTTTAGCTGCAAAGGACATCTACCGAGAAGGCCGTGCCCGCCGCATGTTGGAGCTGTATGACAAGGGGCAACCGATGCGGTCGTTAGCCTTGCCATTGCAGGTGGTGCGGTTCGACAAGAGCCTCACCATCTTGGCGATCGGTGGGGAAACATGTGTGGAGTACGCCCTCCGTTGCAAACGGGAATATCCTCATGAAAACCTTGTCGTCATTGGGTATGCCAATGAGGTGATGTGTTACATCCCATCCAAACATGTCCTTCTTGGTGGTGGGTATGAGCCAGTTTCGAGTATGATTTACTATGGGATGCCGGGGCCTTTTGCGGAGAATGTGGAAGAGGTCATCATGGCCTCCATCCACAAGCTTCTTGAGCGTGTTGGCCTGCAACCAACGGGCACCCACACGGCCGCCAATTAGGTGCTGCGGTCGAGCATTGGCTGACCACCGTTGTAATCATTCGGACAGAATCATTGTCTTCATACTGATTTAGCATGTTTTTCCAACAGTTACCCGGGAAAAGGCGCCAAGTCGCCCCGCGAGCGGTATTGTCTTGTATTGCGCTCGCGCTAGCCCTTGGCTTGGAAACGGGCCGTTCTTCTCTGGCGGCTGTCGTCGTTATTAGTAATCGCAGCGACCACGCGATTCGGATCGATTTATTGAATCACGATGACGCCTCGACCAGTTATCAGGTTCCCCCTCGTGGATTGATACCCATCGTGCGTTTTTCTCCGGTGACTGTTCGAGTTTCTGTTGGAGAAGCTACAACGGTTCAAGACCTGGTGCTCAATCGGATTTATGAAGTCCGCGTTTCGGATAATGACGCGGGAAGGACCATAACGATCGCACCGGTGCAAACAGGTAATGTTCGTCCCGGCGTTTGGTTGGTCCCCAACGACAAGAAGCTGCCAACATCCGTGACGATTCCCGTCGCGGTTTTCGTTGACGAAGAGCAGCCCGCCCGGCAGTCGCTGTGGGAGCCTCGGCTTCGCGCCCAGATCGCGGAAGCTTCGCGCTTCCTGGAGTGGTTTTGTCGTGTTCGGTTCCAGGTTGTGAGCGCGGGGAGCTGGATTTCGGACAATAATCGTACCACCGCTGAAGGGGTGCTTGATGATTTTCGGGCGAAGGTCATGTCAAAGGAAGCTAGGCTGTTCATTGGGTTTAGTAGCCAAATTACGGTGCCCGCAGATGGTCGTTTCCATGCTTTACCTCGGCTGCTTGACACACACATTGTGTTGCCCGATGTCCAGGCGACGTTTTCCGCCCAGGCTCAGTTGATGGTGCTGATCCATGCCTTGGGACACTTTCTCGGCGCGGTGGACACCCTTCAGGAAGCCTCGGTTATGAATCCGGACTACCTAATAAAGGCGACG
>JAKPII010000386.1 GCA_029549885.1 Planctomycetota bacterium | reverse complement strand
ATTGGCCGCTGATGGCATCAGGCTGCGCCTGCGCGCTCCTTGGTGCTTCCTGACCCGGCGACGGGGCTTGTGCACCGGCCTCTGGCTCGAACGCTTGATCAGATTCCTGGTAAGTCATCGCTCCCTCCTTCAATTTTGGGATCACACTGGGTTGGCCGACGCTGTCGCGACGTTTAACTGTTTGCCACGTCGGGAAAAAACGGGACACCGCATCTGGCGACCGTCTATTATTGTGTCCTCGCCGCAGGTCCATTGCCAGACGGGATGATAAAAAACCGGCGGAAGACCGTGAAGGAAGTCAAAAAGAAAAGTTTGCGGCAGAAAAAGCCACGGACCATCCTCCCGGAAATCGGGGTTTCCGAAAGGCGGTTCGCAATCCGAAAAAACCGTTTCCAGGTTGGACATGGGTTGTCCGGGGTGGTGGATATCCTAAGAGTAGGAAGCAAGCAGGGCGGGCTGGTGAGTGATGCCAGCGAGGTGGGTTTCCGCAGAAGGGGCAGGAAAGGCGGGGCCGGGACAGAGAAGGGGCAAGTGGGCCGTGCGCCGGCGTGCCGAGAGGGGTGATGTGTGGAGGAAAGAGGGCTTTCGGGGCAGGCTTTGAAAAAGGGGTAAATAGCGAAGGGCTGCGTTGTTAGGCACTGCCGCCACGGCCCTGGGGCAGACTAAGGGGGTGAAGGGGCAACTTCTTAAGGGGCGAGCCGAAACGGGCAGCGGGTTTATTGACCCGAGGGCAGGCTACGGGGGCAGGACCTGGGGAATCAGGGAACGGCCTCATGGGGGCGAGTTAACTCTCGCCCCCATCGCCCAGGTTGTGCGCTTTTCTGGACCTCTTATCGCTTCGCTTCCGGAACACTTGCAATGACCATCTCTGTGGGCTAAAACATCTCTTGCCGTTGGCTAGTCGTGAGGCAGGGAGGACCGATGGAAGAAAGCGACAGGGTCGTTTCGGGAAGTGGTCTTGTGCTAACGCATGAGGTGCTGTGATGTCGTTCGATTACATTGTCTCACAAAAGTTGGCGATTGATGGTGGTCCGCGGGCGGTGACGAACAAGCTCCCTGGTTGGCCACAGTTCTCAGAAGAAGCCATTCGCGCCGTAGAGGCGGTCCTCCGATCCGGGCGCGTCAATTACTGGACGGGTCCCCATGGTATGGCCTTTGAAAAGCGCTTCGCAGAATGGCAGGGAAGTCGCTTTGCCATCGCCGTTTCCTCCGGGACCGCCGCCTTGCACGTGGCCTTGTCCGCCCTTGGCATTGGGCCAGGTGATGAGGTCATCGTTCCCAGTTACACCTTTATCGCCACCAGTTTTGCCGTCTTACAGGCCGGGGCCATCCCACGATTCGCCGATGTCAACCTCGAAGATCACTGCATCAGCGTGGAATCGGCAGAAAAGCTTGTCAACGAGCGGACGCGGGCGATCATTCCCGTCCATTTGTACGGCAATGTGTGCGACATGGATAAGATCAACGATTTTGCCAAACGACACAATCTGTTCGTGATCGAAGACAATGCCGAGGCCTTTGGGGGCGAGTACAAGGGCAAAAAGACGGGGACTTTGAGCCACATCGCGGCTTGTAGCTTCTGCCAAAACAAGACCTTTACCACAGGCGGCGAAGGGGGGATGGTAACGACGGATGACGAAGACCTGGCCTGGGAGGCTCGCAGTTTTCGGGATCACGGTTACGACGTGAAAGAGCGTCTCAATCTCCTGGAGCTGGAGCAAAAACTCCCTTACATCCACACGCGATTGGGCTGGAATTATCGCATGACGGAGATGCAGGCCGTCATCGGATTGGCCGAGCTGGATCGGATGGATACTTGGAACATGCCGCGGCGACGTCGCAACGCCCACATCCTCATGGATGCCCTCATGCCGCTACCGCAGATCAAGTTTGGTCCCATCGACACGGAAGAAAGGCGGAACGGCTTTTACGTGTGTGCCTTCTCGTTGGACATTGAGAATATGGGGTGCGACATCCAGCAGTTTGTGAAGGCGGCAACGGCGGAAGGTGCCCCCGTGTGGAAGGTCTTTTGGCCCCAGTGTCACACAGAACGGGCATACCGTGAGCGGCGGGGCTTCGGGCGAACCGGTTTTCCGTTTACATCAAAGGAATATACCAACCCCGAGAGCGTCGATTACTCCAACGTCGAGGTCCCCAACGCCTTGTGGCACGAAACCCATACCTTCACCTGTTTTGCCTTTCCCACGTGTTCCGAGGAAGATATGCAACAGATTGCGGCGGCCTTGGTGAAGGTGATCAAGGCGTACAGCTAGCGATCCAAGGGCTAGGACGGGCTTTTCTGGGCGAGTTGAATCAAAACATCGTTTTAGAAAAGAGGAGCCGTATCATGGGCGAGAAGGTCCGTTTTGGGGTCATCGGCGCCGGTGGGATTGCTTTTCGCAAGACGATTCCTGCCATGCTCCGCGCGCGGAATCTGCGGGTGGTGGCCGTGATGGATACGGCGAACGTCGAGAAGGTGGCCGAGGCGTTTCGCATTCGTCGAGCCTACACTACAGCCGAGGATTTGTTGGCTGATCCCGAGGTGGATGCTGTGTACATTGCCTCTCCCGTGCACTGCCACCTCGAGCAGATTGAGCTGGCAGCAGCCGCCCGTAAGCACATCTTGTGTGAAAAGCCGCTCACCCTGGATGTCGCGCAGACACGAAGGGCCATTGATGTCTGCCGACGAAAAAAGGTCTTCCTTCAAGAAGGCTATATGATGAAGTTCCACGGAGCTCATCAGGTCATTCGGGAAAATATTTCGCAGGGGCGGTTGGGAAAGGTCGTTTACCTGCGGGCACAACTGTCCTGTTGGTATCCGCCGATCCCCGGGGCATGGCGGCAGGACCCCAAAACCGGCGGGGGTGGAGCCTTGATTGATATGGCGACGCATCTGCTTAATTTGCTGGAGTTCTTTGTCGGACCGATTCGTCGGTTGGCGGCCCTCACCGGAAACTTAGTACACCCCTACCGCTCCGAGGACGCCTCAACCATTTTGGCGGAGTTTCGCTCCGGGGCGCACGCTACCATTGATTGTTTTTGGTGTATTCCCGACGAGGCCAGCCGAACACGGTTGGAGATTTACGGCTCGGCCGGGGCCATCTTTACAGAAGGTACGATTGGTCAAAGTGTCGGGGGAACGATGGAGGGCATCTTCGGCCTCGGTTCGGCAGAGTACGATGCTGCCCAAAATAAGGATGTCGTCCGCAAATTCCGTCCCATCCCGTTTAAAAAAATCAACCCGTATCAGGCCGAATGCGAATACTTTGCCCAGTGCATCTTGGATGGTCGCCCACCCGAGATCAATGGTCCGGTGGAGGCCCTGCGAATGGCCAGGCTGGTGGAAGCCGCTTACCGATCGGCCAAGGAGAAGGTCTTTGTCCCCGTGTAAGGGGGTTTGCCTTTAGAGCGTATCCCACGACCTCCGTTTGCCCGTTCGGCGGGAGCGGGACCGGGGGTGAGGGTAACTCGAATCGCTGCCGGTTTTCTCGATCCACTCCGACAATCACTTGCCCTCACTCTAACCCTCTCCCAGAGGGAGAGGGAACTGTGCGAGAGGCTCTAAGCGGGGGTGCGACGTTGCCATTTGCCATTGTCCATCCCGTAAGCTAGAGTTTTTCTAGCGGGGTCAACATATGGAGTACCCTGGCAAGACGGCTTGTCTGAGGGTGCTCGTCGAGGGAGTGGCGGTCGCGTCTTGAATTCGACTGTTCGTTTGTGTCGCGAATTAACCGACGTGGGCCGACGATGGGAGCGAAACAATAGATTGAGTGCCACTGACACGAAACATGCGCATACCGAAGCATGACCACGTGTTGGGAGCGTCGCCGGGAGATTGAGACTGCGATTGAACGAGGAGGGCCGTAAAGCCAGCCATTTAACCGTTTTCCTAGGCCATGGACGCATCCCCTCAAACGGCAGCGAGCGAATTCCGCGATCCCACAAGAGTGTTGGGACGCTGGCTCGGCGAGTTGTCCGCCGGTCAACAGGAACTGGCCGGCGTCCTGGATGCGATGTTCGCGGAATTGACGACGGCCCTTGAAGATTGGGCAAAAGTGCAGGCGGCGCACGTGGCCCATCTCCAGCAACGGGAGAAAGAACTGGCCGAGCGAGCCGCCTCCCTCGAGCAGTCGCTGGCCGAGCAACGGCGACTTCAGGACGAACTGGCCCAACTCCGCGAACAGCTTAATGCCCGGGCTGCTGAAATGGATCGACAGGCCCAGGCCATCCAGGCGCAGGTGGAAGAGCTTCAGCGCCGTGCTACCGAAGCCCAACACTCCGAGGCTGAATGGCAGTCTCTCCGCGAGATTGTCGTGCAACTCCGCTCGCTGACGATGGCTCGTCCGACTTCCCAGGCCGCTGATGACGCGGGACACACTCATCCGGATGTGAGCCAATGGGAGGAAAGAATCCGCCAGCTTGAGGAGGACCTGAACGAGGCCCAGCGGCAGCGCGAGGTCTTGGAGACTGAGGTCATGGTGCTTCGGCACCGGGCCATGGAATGGCTGGAAATGCTGGCCGACCAACGTCGGCAACTTCTTGAAGAACGCAATCGGTGGTCTACCGAACTGCGGCAATTTCGGCGGTTAGTGGAAGTCCTTCTCGATCATCACATGGAGATCACACCGGAACACCAGGAGGACCAAGAACCCAACGGCCCACCGCGCGTGATCCCCTACGAACCGGCGGAAGCTCGGCGGACGGGTACGGGCGACGCCTTTCTCGATTCTTTGTCCGCTCAATTTGAACAACTCAGACGAGACTTTGACCGCCGCCGCGGAAAGTAACGGCTTCTTATTGTCCTGATCCGAGCGGGAAATTCTGCTCGATGACGTCTGGGCTTGATCGGCTACGATCCAGGCGTTGATGGCGTACTGTCATCCAATGGCTTGATCAATGATGCTTCGCCCAATTGGGGTAGATCCTCCAGGCTTTGTAGGCCAAACACGTCGAGGAACCGCTGCGTGGTGCGATACTGAGGAACCCCCTTTTTCCCTGTGAGATCAACAGGTGTGGAAACCGTAATGAGGTCCCGCCTCACCAGTTGCGCGAGGAGGGCACCACTGGCACGGCCGCGCATCTGGTTTACTTCCTTTACCGTGATGGGCTGCTTATAAGCGACAATGGCCAGTACCTCAAGAGCCTGCTGGGAAAGCCTGACTTGCCGGACCTTTCCATAAAAGCCCTCCCGAAGTGTCTGGAATTCCGGAAGCAATTTCATACGATAACCGCCGCCTTCAAAAACGATTCGATAAGGACGATTAGTGGCCTCGTACCCGGCGTTGAGTTCCGTCACCAAGTGGGCGATCTCTTCCGGCTGCACACCCCTCATGACTTCCGCCGCTTGAGCCGGAGAAAGCGGTTGATTGTGCGGATGACCAACAAAGAGGATCGCCTCCAGGATACTCTTGGGCGTTGCCGGAACGTCCGCCTCCGCGGAAGCCGCGACCGCATCTGGCACAGCCGCTTCCTCTGAGGGCTCGCCAATAGAATCTATCTCAGTCGTCTCGTCGCCCTGGGGAAGGTCGAACGACTGACCGGTGGCCTCAGCAAAGGCCCGGGCTAGGTCCTCCAGAGAGACTGCCTTATCCTCGGCGAGACCGTCACCCTCAGGATTCACAACATCCTCACCAGACATGCCTGTCAACCTCCTTGCCCAGCGTGTTGTGACGATCCTTCATTCAATGATTCGTTTGATCAAGAGGCCTTGATCCACGTTAAGATCGTACCCCCGACGGAAGCCCACCGGGATGGTGCGGTCAAAGAGGAAGAAAGCGCGGTGCCGTTTGATTTCGCCCGTATCGCTGCCCAACTCTTGACCGAGCATGTAACCATCGGGATAAATCTC
>JAKPII010000382.1 GCA_029549885.1 Planctomycetota bacterium | reverse complement strand
CGACACCGTGCCTTCCAGATAAACGTCGTCCCCGCCCACATCGACGATGGCCGCCACATCTTTCATTTCTTCCAGGCGATATTCATTTTTTCCTGGTCCTCCCACGAGAATGGTCCCCGCGGGTGTGTCGATCCTTCTCAGTACCTCGCCGGTGACCCCGGCAACCGCAATTGCCGGCCCGCTTTTCGGAGCAGATGTGCGCAATGAATCCAGAAACTCCTTGTCGCACACACCCATTAAGATCTCGGCCAAGTCCCACTGCGCGCCCCGATCCATCTTGTGTAGCAGAGCGACCATTCTCATGGCGCTGCCGCGGCTGTTAACGGTGTGGCCAACAATCGTATTAGTGGTCAGCACGTAATTAAGCTGCTTGGCCAACTCGTTCAGCTCGGCGGGCGTGAGGGGCTCAACAGTCCGCGCACACGTCTTTCGTGCGGTGACCAAGATGTTCTCCAGCTTCTTGTAGGGGTCATTGTTTTCCGACTTCCATAGTGTTTCCAGGTCGCCAGGTAAACTCGCGTCGGGCACGTCCATTTTTGACCGTGCTTGTCGTAGGGCAAAGCGGAAGCCTTCGCTCGATTTGGCCGTAAAACCGGCGTGAAGCAGTCGCGTAAATTCCTCTGTTTCATGAGGCACGTTCAACGGATTGAGCAGGAGGTGCTCGTACCACTTCAAGCGTGCCATGCCATTGATTTCGGAACTTGTGTAGTTAGCCCGCGTTGCCGCCAGACGCGACGCCGCATAAGAGCGCCACTGCTGAAATCGGCCCGTAATGTTCCCGCTTTCCATCTGAGCCTGAATCTCGGGAGCCACCAGTTTGGCGATTCCCGCGGCTAGCGGACGTCCTACCGAGGTTGGGTCAATAGTCGATCTTCGGGCTGACGGCTTGTCTGTGGATGAATCACCATCAGCATTTGGTTTCTGGGGAGCAGCACTCGGCCCATCGGGCGATTGAGGTGCCTCCATGACGTCCTGTTTCTCAAGACCCTCATCGTCCGGTTTGGTTCCCTCCTCTCGGACCATCGCGCCGGCCGATTGTGAATCAGCCGATTCTAGCGCCATGTCCGGCCCTTCTATAATCGCATCCTCTGCATCGTCCCCGGCCTGTTCAAGCCGCGAGGAGGTCACAGTCGCCGAGCGGGAGTTGTCGCCCGGCGTTGGCAGACTAGGCAAATTGGGATAATCAGGAGCCATAGCTCGGGTAAATGGATAGTCCCGCGTCGAAGGGTACAGCCCCGGTTCTAAGCCCGCTCCAATCGAAGGCAAAAGCCAACCAACGAGGATCGCAACATAAAATGACACATGAAAACAGGGGGTTGCAAACTCCATCGTTTTCCTCCGAAGAAGGCTAGAGGCTTGGTTGAATTCCTATCGCGGCTTGCAAAAACCCTCCGTGACATCTCAATCAGTAAACACTTTGACTGTGCTCGATGACGACGCGTCACGAAGGTGTCCTTATGCTTATCGGATACAGGCAAAGCCAAGCAATGTATTGCTCACTTCTTTTTTGCATGAAGGTGCATGCCCACAACGGCACGGTCCTCCAAATCAAACGTGGCCTTCCCAGATCACAAAGAATTAACGATTGTGCAAAACTTCCGGGCGGGTCACGAGTGGGAGGGCTTCCGACGAAACGGCTTCATCAGGGCCGCCACGCAGACTTCCTGTCGATTATTCCACAAGTGACGGGCCTTTACGATGTTATAACCCCAGCTGCGAATCCTCTCCATGTACTCGGGAATGTTTTCGGCGAGCTGCCAGTTCGGCAACTTCAATGTAAGGATCATCCCGCGGATGTTGACCTGGGGATAAGTCACAATGCTCTCGACGGCATCCAAAGTGTAGTTGGGCGCGGCATTGATGTCGGCGGCCAGCCAGCGGACCTTTCGAAACGCCCGGCGGGGAGCTTGGGGCGTCCGTCGCCGCAGATGGGTAAATTTGGGGTGGGATAACACAAGCGGATGCATTTCCGCAGGATCTACCCCCAAAACTTCGTAGCCTCGATCGAGCAGCGCCTGGCTCGCCCCGCCAGGGGCGCTGCCCAATTCTGCCCAGCGGGCATTGGCGGGAATCTTGAACCCACTCCACCGCAACGCTTCCTCAATCTTCAAATATGCCCGCGAAACGGCGTATTCTGGTAAAACAATCGGGAACCTGCCCCCAGGATAACGGGATTCCAAGCTCCCGGCCCGGTGAATCCCAATCCACCACTCGGTTGGTTCCACCACCACACAATCAAGCACCCAAACGCCCGGCGGGCATGGGGTACTTTCCTGCGACACATTGGGGGGAATCGCCTTGGTCGGCGCGTGCTCCATTAAGACCTGTTGAATTTGGCTGATCTCGGCTGGCCATGGCTTTTCGGGTTCGCTCCGTCCTGGCGGGGAAGTGTCCCGAGGCCAAACATGAATCCAGCCGACGGGAATGTTGGCAACTTTTGCCCACACTTCGTTCGCCGCGACTTGCCAATCGGACGCCGGAACACGGCCAAAGCAAAATCCCCATGTCCGTGCGAAAACGGCCTCTAAAGAAAAACCTTCGTCCGGCTTGACGCCCTCAGCGAACTTGAACGTAACAAAACCTCGCCGCGAGAAGGCAGGCCGAAGAAACGGATAATTACGCGCAACCTCGCTCTTGAGCACATTCTCGGCTCCCGATTGACAGGTTGCGAAAATAAAGGGTGGGAATTCGATCATCAGTTATGGGCCAATCACGCGCGGTGATGCAAGTCACGTGATCCTGGTCGTGGGTCTGTGTTGAATTACTGGCATTTGATGATCACGAGGACACTTGCAGCGGCGAACACGGAAAAAAGCAGTAAAACCACATCGGTTGAATTACTTGGCTCGGGCTATGGATAAACACTCTCGGAGGTACTTCGACCGCATCCTCGAGGAAGTCATCGAGGAGTTGCCACAGCTCGTCCGAGACGCAATGGACAAAGTCCCCCTCTATGTTGAAGATTATCCTTCACGAAGGGTGATGCGCCAAACGGGGATACGCAATCGGCGAGAACTGTGGGGATTATTCACCGGGGTACCGCTCAACGAGAAGCACTTCGACGCACCTTCGGTTACGTTACCAGATCGCGTGACCATTTACCGGGAGGGGCTACTGTGGTCCGCCGTCGGTCGTGACGGTTATGTGGACGAGAAGCGTCTCAAAAAGCAGATACGGATCACGATTCTCCACGAATATGGGCATTACTACGGCATGACGGAAGAAGAGTTGGAACAATACGGTTACGGGTGAGCAACTCCGCCGCAGAACCCGGCGATAGCGATTCGCCTCTGGTCTTCGCCCATCTGCCGTGGTAGGTTATGTATTTGAACGTCGGCCATCTTTTTTGGCAGGAAATGGCCCTCTCTGAGGGGAGATTTTTCAACAGGGATCTGCCTGCGGAAAGGGTCACGGAGCTGTCACCTGAGGATTTTTGGCCAGTTGAGGATCGGCGATATGAAGCCAAAACTTTTGCGGTTACATCCGCGAGATAACATCGCAATTGCCACCGCCCCGATTAAGGCGGAGACCGTTTTGAAGCTGGACCGTGTGAAGATCCAGATCATTTCCAACGTACCGATGGCGGGCAAGGTGGCCACTCGTCCTATCGCCGAGGGCGAAAAGATCATCAAGTTTGGTCAACCGATCGGACATGCCACGCGGAATATTGAACCCGGCGAATGGGTCCACACACACAATTTAGCGAGCGACTACCTTCCCACACCCGAACGCCCCAGCCCGGCCTCTGACGTAAGCACGCAGCCAGTAAGTGAGCCAGTTGGCGAGAATTCCGCAGTGGGCACGTCGGCTGTTGTGGAAACGCTGTCTGGACCCTCGGCCGAGGGCGAGATTTCTGCAAACTCGAAAGCGTTCTCTTCCGACAGTTTGCCTTCGCAAGATTCGCCGGTCGTTGAGGAAGGCCCGACGCCATCCCCGACGCCAAACGAGCCCAATGAGCCCAAGCTGGAACAGGGGACGAGCCCGGCCGAAATCGAGCGATCGGACTCCACAGTTCAATAATCGCCGGGGAGGGCGAGCAATCGCGCAGTTAGGATATCCGCAAGTTGTCGTCGTCGCGCAAAAACGAGGAGGTACGGAATGACAACGGTAACTCCTGGACAAGAGTTGCAGGCGTCCCAGGGACAAACATCGGGCACGGCAGCTCAGTGGGAAGGTTATCTCCGTGCTGATGGGCGAAAAGGCATCCGCAATTGCTTGGTCGTCGTCTATCTGGTGGAGTGCGCGCACCACGTGGCTGCGGAAATCGCTTCGCCGTTCGCTAATCGTGGCGTGGAACTCATTGGATTTCCTGGATGCTACCCAAGTGAATACGCCCACAAGGTCCTCAGCCGCGTGACAACCCATCCCAACGTTGGGGCGGTTCTATTGGTCTCACTCGGATGCGAAAGTTTCGATCGCGCCCGCCTTCGTGCGGAGATCGCGGCATCAGGACGGCCTGTGGAGCTTCTTGTAATTCAGGAAATTGGCGGGACGGCACGGACGATTAAGGCGGGACGGCAATGGATCAAGAGTGTGCTCCCGGAGTTGGCCAAGGTACCGCGGTGTCCCATGGAGTTACGTGATCTCGTCGTGGGGACCATTTGTGGCGGCTCGGATGCCACAAGTTCACTCACGGCCAATCCGGCGTGTGGTCTCGTCTTTGATCGACTTGTTGATAGCGGTGCGACGGCTATCTTCGAAGAGACCGGCGAATTGCTGGGATGTGAATCGCTCTTAGCCGAACGGGCGGCTCGACCGGAACTGGCCGACGTGTTACGTGCTTGCGTAGAGAAGGCAGCCCGATATTATGCTACCCTGGGACATGCCAGTTTTGCCCCAGGCAACACAGAGGGCGGTTTAACAACCATCGAGGAAAAGTCGCTGGGGGCATACCTCAAAAGCGGACATCGCCCGATCACTGGTGTCCTCAAGCCGGGTGATCTTCCGCCGTCCCCTGGGTTGTATCTTTTAGATGTTGTTCCCGATGGTGAGGTCCGCTTTGGGTTCCCCAATATCGCGGACAACGCCGAGATCGTGGAGTTAATCGCCTGCGGGTGCCATCTCATCCTATTCACCACGGGCCGGGGATCGGTTGTTGGCTCGGCGATTTCACCCGTGATCAAGATTTGCGCCAATCCCGAAACATATGCCCGCATGAAATCCGACATGGACATCAACGCCGGGGAGGTTCTTACGGGCAAAAGCACGCTGGAGGAAGTCGCCGAGCGAATATGGCAATTCATGATTGCAGTCGCCGGCGGGAAACAAACAGTCTCCGAGGCCTTAGGTCACCGCGAGTTCATTTTGACGTACAAGACGTTCGAACCCCTTGGTCCGGCGTGTCTTCCTACTGTTTGATTCTTCCTACCTTTTGACGCACCGTGCGTGTTCGGTCCTCAGTTGCTCGCGGGCTGCGGCAGTGGGGCCCCCGTCGTCAAAGACGGCCTCGAAGACATTTCGCCCGGAATCGGGGCCAGTCCGCCCGTCTGGGGTGCGTATTTGGCCACAAGGTTCACCAAGTCTTGCCGTTTGATTGGCTTGGTGGCAAAGTCGTCGCATCCGGAGGCCAGGCACCGCTCGCGTTCGCCGGGGGTCATGTTCGCCGTTAGGGCGACGATGGGTGCAGTGTATCCTGAGTCTCGGAGCATCCTAGCGACGTGGTAACCGTCGATGTCGGGCAACTGCATGTCGAGGAGGAGACAGTCAAAAGGCCGCTGTTCCACCATGGCTTGAACGGCTAAGCGGATCGTATCTCGCCCCGTTGAGGCACTGGTCACATCAGCACCGGCCTGGGACAAAATGTGGGTAAACAGTCTTTGGGTATCTGGACAATCTTCGACCAACAGAACCCTGGCGGTGAGGGGCGCACCTTTTTCCGCGCTAGCTACGGCTTGGACTTCACGAATGGATTTTTGGGTAACATCGAGGTCATCCGCGGTGCAGGTGATCCACTCGTACTGATCGGCAAGACCCAAAGGTATGACCAATCGGAAGTTGCTCCCCAAACCCACTTCGCTCACCACGGTAATGTCGCCACCCAGCCGTCGTGCTAGAAAGCGACTGACGGTCAGGCCCAAGCCCGTACCGGAGAACTTTCGCCGCGACGTCGGGTCACCCCGATGGAACGGTTCGAAGATCTTATCGCAAGGCTCGGGCGGGATACCCATGCCTGTATCGATAACCTCGCACACAAAGGAACAGGTACCATCCTCATTTCTCGGCACCTGAACAACGATCCGTACTGATCCTAACTCCGTGAACTTGATAGCATTTCCCACAAGGTTAATCAGAATTTGTCTGATTCGTAGGGGGTCACTGCGGATCATCTTGGGGATTGGTCCACAAATTTCCAGTCGCAAGGCCAACTGTTTGCTTTCCGCCCGGATTTGCATCAGGCGAACCACATCGTGGAGCAGTTGCGGAAGTGAGAAGTCTCGTACTTCCGGCTCCAATCGGCCAGTTTCTAACTTCGCCATTTCCAGCAGATCATTAATGATCTGGAGAAGATGTTCGCCGTTTCGAAGAATCGTTTGGATGGCATTTAGCCGGTTCGCAGGAATCTTAGTCAAATCACCTTCGAGTAAAAGCATCTCTGCATAGCCCAAGATGGCCGTCAAGGGCGTGCGTAGTTCGTGACTGACCGTAGCCAGGAATTCCGTCTTTGCCAAGGCGGCTGCACGGGCTTCGGCCTGAGCCTTTTCCAGCTGTTGAACAAGCGATTCTAACTCGCGTGTGTGTTGTCGCAGTTCCTCTTCGGCTTGTTTCTGCTCTGTAATGTCGGCAACCAGGCCAAGACCGCCGCAGTATCGGCCTTTGTCGTCGTAAACGGGCCACACCGCGGCCAGCAGCCATCTCACTGCACCGTCGGCACGGATGACCCGCAGTTGATAGGTCGATGACTGCCCACGGCGTCGCAGTCGGTACTGCTCACGAAGAATCGCTGCATCATCCGGATGGGCAAAGCGGATAGCCCGTTGGCCAATTAGCTCTTTTTCCGTACGACCGAGAAGTTGACAAAAGGCGGGACTCACGAGCCGGAAACGGCCATAAGCATCCACAAGAGCAACGGCTGCCGGAGTATCCCGGGTAAAGAGCCGAAAGGCTATCTGTCGGGTCATCGTTTGGTCAATCCGGGTGCGATAGTCCGCCCAGCGGTACCCAAACAGGATGATCACCCCCAAACCTGCGGACCAAAGGAGTGCTAGCGATACTGCCCCCTGAATCGAGCGGACCATGGGGTCGGCCAGAAACATCCCCCAAAGACTCGCCAAAATCACACTCGACCAAATAAGAACGACCAGCCAAACAACTTGCTTGGCCGAACGATCGTACTCCCTCCGAATAGAGCGGTGAGTCATTTTGTCGGCAAAATGCTCAGTCTGACTTGGATCTTCCATCACCGATGCAAACTCCAGGCTGAAACAAATGGCCAAGACAACATAACAGATGGGGCCCAAACCTACGAAACCATAGCTTCTGCAAAACGACTCGGGCCGAGAAAAGCTTACCCCTTCTGTCGTGTTTCACAGTTTTATGTTAGTTACCGCCTCGGTATTATTGTCATAATCCGCAGGACGGAACCCCGTCGCGCATTGTTTGGCACAGGGTTAGTTGATGTGTTGCGCAGGACTGAGCAAAGGTACACGGCCAACAGCCTCTGTGAAAATTGACAGGAGTTGCGAAAACGCGAGGGATACGTGAGAATGTAAAGGCACCCTGTGGACGGGAGTTCCCGACAAGCCAAAGACGATCCCCAAGCCTTTCCTGCCATCAGTTCGTGTCAGACATTCAGAGAGTCGCTGTCATGCGAAATCTTCCTCCTGCCATTACTCGGCCAAACGCAAGCATGCGTCGGTTAGCTTTCCTGTTGATAGGAACCTTTTTCGCCCATCTTGGGTTGTTCGGGGTATGCGAGGCGGATGATCAACCCCAATGGGGGGAACGCTTTAGCCGGAACATGGTCTCGCGAGAAAAGCACCTTCCGGCTGATTTTGATCCCGCGACGGGCAAAAACATCAGATGGGCTGTGGAATTGGGGACAAACACGTACTCCTCCCCGGTTGTGGCCAAGGGTCGCGTTTTCATTGGGGTCAACAATGCCAAGCCGCGCGATCCACGTCACCAAGGGGATCGGGCGATCCTGATGTGCTTGGATGAACAGTCCGGAGAGCTAATCTGGCAGCTTGTCGTTCCTCGACTTGGGGAGGATGATCCCTATCTGGATTGGCCGCGTATCTCGATGTGCTCTCCCCCCACGGTGGAAGGCAACCGAGTTTACACCGTCACGAACCGGTTTGAAGTGGTGTGTTTGGACCTTGAGGGCCAGGCCAATGGCAATGATGGGCCATATACCGACGAAGGCCGTCACATGGTGCCGCCCGGTGAGGCTCCCCTAGAGGTGACCAATCTGGATGCGGATATCATCTGGCTTTTCGACCTCCCTTCCCAGGCTGGCATCTACCCTCACGATGGGGCCCATGTTTCGATTCTGCTCGATGGTCGATTCCTGTATCTCAACACGGGTAATGGTGTGGACAATACGCATCGCAAGATTCGTGCGCCGGATGCGCCGAGTCTGATTGTCCTCGATAAGGAAACAGGCCGACTCGTGGCAAAAGATGATGAAAAGATCGGGCCACGGGTTTTCCACTCCACGTGGTCCTCACCGGCACTCGGGGTAGTTGACGGTCAACGCTTGATCTTCTTCTGCGGGGGTGATGGCGTCGTCTATGCCTTCCGTGCTTTGCCGCAGGATTGGCAATCCACCGAGGTCGTTCCCCTGGAACGTGTGTGGAAGTTCGATTGCGATCCCACGGCGCCAAAAGAGAACGTTCATCAATACATTACTAACCGGAAGGTTAGCCCCAGTAACATCAAGAGCATGCCGGTGTTTTATCGAGACCGGGTTTACGTGACGGTGGGTGGGGACATTTGGTGGGGAAAGCGCGAGGCGTGGCTGAAATGCATCAATGCCCGCGGGAAGGGCGACATCACGTCCACCCACGAGCTATGGTCTTATCCCCTCAAGGAACACTGCTGCTCAACCCCGTCGATTGCTGGTGACCTTGTTTTTGTGGCCGACTGCGGGGGATTTCTCCATTGCGTGGACGCAGAAACAGGTCATGCCTACTGGACGCATGACCTGCGGGGTGAGACCTGGGGATCCACGCTCGTCGCGGATGGAAAGGTTTACGTCGGGACGCGCCGTGGGGTCTTCTGGACCTTTGCCGCATCTCGCGAAAAACAACTTTTAGCGGAAATCAACCTTCGAGATTCCATCGCCTCCACACCCGTCGCTGCCAATGGCGTTTTGTACGTCACCACATTGACGCACTTATATGCGGTCCAACAAGGTCCCGATGTGTCGGAAAAGACGTCCTCCGGAATGGCCAACTAATGGGAAGGGCCTTCCGCGGTGATCGGTTTCGCCTCGTCCGCGTGGCCCATGTGAGGATCAGACCTCTTTCAAAAGTTCCTTCAAATACTTGATACTCCGCTCGGCCTGTTCGACCGTGCCACACTCGACGCTAAAAACAATATCGCGCGGCGCCTTTCGGCAGACTTGGATGACTTTTCGCCAATCGATGACGCCATCACCGCATGCGCACCCAACCGCCGTCCCTGTCACTTTCCCTCGTTCAGCCTCGGATTGTTCTACCGAAATGTCTTTGGCATGGACGTGAACAAGTCGGTCCACCACACGTTCTAGCCAAGCGATGGGGTCCTCACCTGCCAGGTAGGCATTGCCCGTGTCAAAATTGATTCCGATCACGGGCGAAGGCACGAGGGCAGCGATGCGGTCCAAACCATCAGGGCTTTTGCTGTACTGTTGATGCGGTTCCAAACCGATCAAAATCCCACGTCGTTCCGCCACGAATGTGGCCTCACGAAGGGTATAGCGCATCAGGACAAAATCCTCTTCTTCCGTGGTCCACGGTTGCTTGGGGCCTTCATCGGTATTCACCACCGGGGCACCACACTCCGCCGCATAGCGGATGGCCTGCTTTAAGTATTCCACACTGACTTCCGGCCTTCCGAGAGGGCAATGGGCCGAAAGGCCGGAAATCTTGACCCCCGCCTTCTCGCAGGTATTGCGGATGCGATAAGGATCGTCCAGCATGGATACGCTATGGAAATAACCGGCCTCGGACATCAACTCGCGGCCCCAATGGACCATGGGTTCCACGTATTCGTAGCCCAATTCGGCCGCCTTCTGGACGCCCCATTCAAACGATTTGTCGGCATGTCGGACGAATTCAAGATTGGCACCAATATAGATGTTTCCCATCGCTTGACCCTCCTCGGAAAAAGAGGTCCCCAAACTACGCAGGCAATGCGTTGGTTACGTTGCGGCCATTAAATCACAGATATCCATCGGCCGCAAGTAACTGAATACCGAGTGCCCGCGCGATTTGTTGGAGGGCCACGCGCTCGCCATCCCTGCGAATACTATCTCATGAAGGTCAATTCATCGGAAACCGCGAGACGAACCCCTTTGTCACCAAGCGTGACGTTCTGCATCCACTACGGCCGTTTGCGAACGTCATAAGCAAACAAGAGGTTCCCGTGCCGGAGATAGAGTCGGCCACCACAGACCACAGGATGGGCCCAGGATGGATCTCGCTCTTCGGAAGGGAGCCGAAAGCTACTGACCAACTCATGTTTGGTCGGATCCACTTTCACCAGTCCGACCATCCTTCGTTCGCTGAAAGTATAAAGCATCCCATCTGCATAAGTTAACGAGCCTTTTCCCACCCCCTTATCAGCGTAACGGCTCTCCCCTTTTTCCCAGTCCAGGCAAAGCCACCGCCCGTTGTAACTGGATCCATAAATGAAGCCGTTAAACAGGAGGACACCACCATGATGATTGTCAAGCTCGCGATTACTCCAAATTTGCTGCGTCGCGACCGTATCTCCTTGCCGAGTGAGGCGAATCGCCTCCGTTCCACTTCCATAACCGGTACTGACCACTACCACGCCGTCGGCGTAAAGGGGCATGCAGGCATTGACGTCGTATGCCGTCTCGTGGGGATGTCGGAAGAGGAGCTTTCCCGTATCTGCCCGAACCCCGACCACGGCCTTGGCCGTCATGGTCAGTAAAATCGGTATCCCTTCCAACTCCGCCCGCTGTATCGAGGCATACCCCGTTGTGTCGCCATCCGCCGATTCGGACTTCCAAATCGATTCACCCGTCATTTTGTCCAGGGCCACGACGCACGTTTCAGGTCCTCCGGGCGTACAATAGACACATCGTTCATCGACCAGGACGGACTCCGCCAAGGCCCATTCCGGTAAAGGCGCATGGAAATCTTCCATGATGTTTCGCCGCCAGATTTCCTTGCCGTCAGTCACTTGGAAACAAGCCAGATCGCCCGATGCCCCAAGGTGATAAACACGATCTCCGTCGATGGTCGGCGTTCCGCGGGAACCAGGGTAGTTCTTGGTCCAGGCCGGCCCGTTCGGCTTTTGCCAAAGAATGTTACCATTCATGTCCATCGCCGTGATGATCAACTTGTCGTCGATGTCGCCGGCCGTGAAAATCCTTCCATCGGCAATGGTAACACTCGCGTAACCTCGGCCTATCCCCTCAACTTTCCACACCAGCGGCGGCCCATCGCTAGGCCAGCTTTCTAGGAGCCCTGTATCGTCAGAGATATTGTCACCCCGTGGTCCGTGGAACCGCGGCCAGTAAGGCCCGGTTGTCGATTGCATAGCGGTCAAAGAAGCTTCGCCAGGCGGCTGGGATGGAACGGCCTCGCCG
>JAKPII010000139.1 GCA_029549885.1 Planctomycetota bacterium | reverse complement strand
GGCGGCGCGGGCAGCGGCTTCCGACGGCAACTGACCACGGTCCTTCTTCACGGTGATTTGTTGCCATTCCACCCATCCCGGCTTCTCAAATTCCTGGATATGTGTTTGATAATATGCCAGCAATTCCTCTGGCGAAGCCGTCGCCAGTGGATTTGCCTCACGCTCCGTCTGCTGCCGCAACCATTCTCGCGCGATCACAGCCTCCACAAATGCCCGCTTTTCATGGGCCAGAGAACTACCCAACTTTTTCAGCCGAGCATCGAATTCTTGAGGACTGTTAAGTCCCATCTTTTTCAGGCGTTCTGGTAACTCTTTCTCGTCGAAGAGCTTACTCACTTCCTTTTCAAAATGCTCAACAGCCTCCGCTGGCAAATGACGTTTCGCATCTTGATATACGAGCTTCATTTCGACTCGTTGCATGAGAAGGCGCCGCATCAGGTCGCGTTTGTATTGTTCCAAAACACTGGGCGGGACCTTATCTTGGTAGGAAAGCAGTATCTCGTTGACGGCGCCAAGGATTTCGCCAGCCAAGATGACATCTCCTCCTACCTTCGCTAACACAGCGACTTGTTCACAAACTTCGGAGCCAACCGACGAACCCCGTTCGATTTTGGCCGTGGCGGCCTGCACAGCAGGGCCCTCGGACCACTTTAAAGGGGACTCATCTGTGACCACAACTTCCTGCTGAGATGCCAAGTTGACTTGCCGAGATTGATCATCATCCGAGGGGACCTGCCATGTCTCAACCGAAGGAAATACGGGAGGAGGATTGGTGCTAGGCGATAGTCTCGCTTGCACGGAGGGCAAATTGGCCCCGTCATCCGTAACTTGACTGGCCAGCGGGACAGCCTCTGCCTGCATCGGATCGATCACCGTCACAAGCCTCCCTGTGGGCAAGACGAACTCTGGTCGGGCTGTTGCGGGATAAAGCTGGTGGGCATCTCCTACCACCTGATTGGCCATAGGGGGAGGTGCAAGGTCGGTATTGCGTGAGCTTTCCGCCCGGGCAACCCCAGTATTCTGCGACGTTGCGTCATCAAATCGGGGCGGCCATGGGGGAAGCTGGCGCTGTTCACGCCAAGGAGACGTCCGACGCTCATACCAGGAACTGTTCGGTGCCTCTAGAGAATCGCCTTGTGTGGCCTTTCCTGAAGTTTCCGAGGCGTCCGCTCGTTGAGCGACAGGTCCCAGCAATTTGCGCACGACTTCTGCGCAGACAGCCACCGCGTCTTCTGTCCTTTTCGAACAGGACGGCACCGTTACACACGCCACAAGCACAACCGCTAATATCGGCCAGATGAGTTGTCGCACCGAACCGTATTCACCTCAATCTCAACCCAGTCTCCGCTTAATATCACAAAAAACACTTCCTCGCCTTGTTGCAGAATTAGGAGGCGGAATTATATAGGTTCGCAGGACGACGCTGCAACAGCGATTTTAGTTCGGAAATAAGGCGATCGACGTCACGGACCCAATCATCGGCGACAAGATATGCGGACTGGGCATCGACGATACGGAGGTGACCATCCACCATGGCCCGCAAGGCCTCCATTTTCTTGCGAGACACAAAGTGAAAGACCACGAAATTGTTCTCCTGACGAATCTCCCTAATTCGCCACCAATGGGCGTGGATACGGATTTCCTGCAACTTCAGCAACCGAATCACCGGCGGTGGTAGAGGGCCGAATCGGTCTCGTAATTCCTCGGCAAAATCGTCAACCTGGGCAGGATCTGAAAGATTTGCTAACTTGCGGTAAATGTCAATCTTGGTCCTATGATCGGATACGAACGTCTCAGGAAGGCATGCCTGACAGGGGAGATCGATATTCACGTCAATGTGCGTTGGGGGCGGCTGGTTCCTGAGCCGCCGCACAGCGTGGTCCAGAAGCTGGCAGTAAAGTTCGTACCCAACCGCCGCGATGTGCCCACTCTGTTCCGTCCCCAAAATATTCCCGGCACCGCGGATTTCCAAATCCTTCATAGCGAGGGCAAAACCAGCACCGAGATGACTCAGCTCGGCAATGGCTTGCAGTCGTCTGCGTGCGTTTGGGTTCAACAGCTGATGAGGATGGATCAGCAGGTAACAGTATGCATGGTGCTTGTATCGCCCCACACGACCGCGCAACTGATGTAGGTCAGCCAGTCCAAATCGCTCGGCATGATCGATGAAAATCGTATTGGCGTTTGGAATATCGAGACCACTTTCCACAATGGTCGTTGTCAGTAACAAGTCACATTCATGTCGCACAAAAGACAACATCACCTCTTCAAGCTCATGATCCGGCAGTTGTGCGTGGGCAATTCGAATACGGGCTTCAGGTACCACTGAGCACAGAATACGATAAACCGCGTCAATGTCGTTGACCCGATTATGCACGAAGTAAATCTGACCGCCGCGGTTTAACTCGCGGAGAACGGCCTGTCGGATCAATTGTGTATCAAAAACGCAAATGTGAGTCTCCACGGCCAACCGATCTTGCGGCGGTGTCGCCAGGTTGCTGATGTCCCGGAGTCCCACAAGGGCCATGTGAAGCGTCCGTGGGATCGGCGTGGCCGTCATCGTAAGCACATCCACCGTGTTGCGGAAAGACTTGAGACGCTCCTTAATCTCAACCCCAAAGCGCTGTTCCTCGTCAATAATCACCAGACCCAGATTCTGAAATACCACATCCGGCTGAGCGAGGCGATGCGTTCCAATGACAATGTCGATGGAACCGTTAGCGAGACCCTCCAGAACGGCAGCCTCCTGCTTAGCTGTGCAGAATCGGGAAAGGACTTCAATCCGAATAGGAAACTCTGCCATCCGTTCGCGGAATGTTCTTAGATGTTGTTCGGCGAGGACCGTTGTCGGCACCAGAACTGCCACCTGATAGCCTGCGTCAACGGCCTTGAAAGCTGCCCGCATCGCCAGTTCCGTTTTGCCAAACCCGACGTCCCCACAGAGGAGCCGATCCATAGGGCGAGGTCGCATCATGTCGGCTTTGATGGCCTCCATGGCTTCCAACTGATCGGGCGTCTCCTCATAGGGAAAGGAGGCGTCAAACTCTTGTTGCCAGATGGAGTCCGGCGGGAAGGCAATTCCGGGACGCGTTTCCCGAATCGCCTGTAACTCCAACATTTCTGCTGCGAGATCGAAAACGGCCTCGGCCACCGCCTTTTTCTGGCGTTGCCATGCCTGCCCCCCTAGCTTCGAAAGCTTCGGCCGAGCCCTCGTGCCGCCGACGTACTTCTGCACCAGGCCAATCTTCGAAGCCGGAACATATAACTTGGTCCCTTCCGCAAACTCTAGCAAAAGATGTTCTTCGGCCTGTTCTCCCTTCTCAAGAAGAACTAGCCCACGGTAGCGTGCAATCCCGTGGGCTACGTGGACCACCAAATCTCCCTCGCGAAGATCTAAGAAATCGTTGATCGGACGGCTCACAAACCGCCGGGGGGCGATGTCGCGCGACACCCTCTCAAACAGTTCATGCGCCCCAACAATGACAAGATGATCCCACGGCACGCGAAACCCTGAAGTAAGCCGTCCCTGAACAAACCGCAAACGCCCTTCTTTAGCAGTCCTCGTCTCTCGCAACAATTCACTCAGCCGAGCGACCTCGGCCGTCGTCGGACAAACAATCCGCACGTTTTCGTCTTGCCCGATGGAATCGAGTTCTGCCTGAATCCGTTCAATTTGACCAGAGAACCGCTCGACTGTTTGCATCCCCAGGTGAAAAACTGTCGGGCCACTGTCCGGTGCGATATCCCATAGCTCCATGGAAGAGAACTGCCCGCACTGAGTCCAAATCTGCTCAATGGGCACATGGCCCTGATCCGTATCGAGTTTCCGGAAGTAGTCCCTCGCTGTATCGTCAATGGCCTGAGGATCTGCCAGAATGAGCCAAGCATCCTTGGGCAAGTACTGGAACAGTGTGGCCGTTAGCTCCGTCTCCCGTTTAGGTAGAACGAACTGAACCTCGTTCAGCCGTTCCACGCTTCGCTGCGTCTCCAGGTCTACCCGCCTGAGCGACTCAATTTGATCCCCGAATAACTCAATCCGCAAAGGTGCCGACCATTCTGCGGAAAAGATGTCGAGAATCCCACCACGGAGCGAAAACTCGCCGGGCAGGGCCACGGTGGCCACACTGCGGAAACCGCAGTCGGACAACCGCTGAAGGAGATCGCTGACATTCAGCGTATCGCCAACCCTGAGTGACACCACACGACTGCGCAGTTCATCGACCAGTGGAACAGCTTGGAGAATGGCCTCAATCGAAGTGACGATCAGGGTAGGGGCCTGGGAAGATATCAGTGACCGCAGGATTCTTAGCCGATCGCCGAGGGCCTCGTCGTCAGGACTTAGGGGAACCTGAACCCGGTGTAACCTGGGAAAGTAAGTAGCAGTCTGAGTGGTGAAAAGTTTCAAATCCTCACAAAAGCCCAGGGCCGCCTGGGCATTTGGGAGCACGACCAAAACACAATACTGGGTGGAATCTGCAACGGCAGCGGCGAAGAGCGCAGACCCTGCCCCCACCACTCCGTCGATCTGCCCCCCCTTACCGGAGTGGAAAGCGTCAATAATTCGCTGAAACTCCGGGTGGGTTTGAAGTTTGCGTGTTAACTCATGCAGTGACTCTAACCCACCGTCGACACCGGATTCCACGGTCTGCATGCGCGAATTGTATTACGGTGGGCGTGCTGCCGCCAAGAGTAGCTAGCCTTCGAGCGCCACAGTACCACATTGTGTATCCGGTTTAATTTTGTCTTTCAGGCGCGACCAAAGTCACGACCGCACCCGCGGTTGACTGACGTCCGTCCAGCGGCGATAATTAACTTTTCTTTGGCCCCGTCGTCTAGCCAGGACTAGGACACAGGCCTTTCAAGCCTGTAACACGGGTTCAAATCCCGTCGGGGTCATCTGGGGTATTTGCACTACATAGCTTGAAGGCGCAAGTTGTGGACTAGAAACGACTTCGGAATGCTCACTATTCTTATCAGTCTTTTCTGTGCGCTGCCTTGCGTGCATTTGCGGGGCCACTTTTAGGGCCACCTTTGACGACTCAAATGAGGTCCACGGCTCGTTAATGGCACGCGCCACATCCTCTGGCCGAATCTGATAGTAATGCGATCTGGCAACGTCAGGCGTATGACCGATCCATTCACAGACCGCAGCGGGTGGGAATCGCGACAAGAGGTCCATTTCCGCTGAGACCCGCAGGTTCTGCCATAGCTTCGGCCAGGGGACAACCCCGGCGCGCGTCAGCAATCGCTCCAAGTGCGTTCGCAGATTCAGGGCGTTCCACTGGCCACTCTCAGCAGTTTTCATCGACGAACGCCGCCGAAGTTCGTGCAGCACATAGACCGTCCCCGACTCGGTAGCCTCCCACAATCGCTCCAAGTGCGGTCTGATCGGTGGGAATACAGGAACCATCCGAAACGGCTTCCCTTGCTTTTCCGTCTTCGGGGCGGGAACCCGCAACATACCGTGCTCCCAATCGACGCAGTCCCACGTCAGACTGAAGGGTTCCGATGGGACGCGAAGACCCGCATAACGGGCCAGGGCCAGCAACAGTTTCCATTCGAGGGACGGCGTTATATCGATGACGCGCTCGATGACCTCGGCGGGGACATAATGCCGACGTTCCCGATTGATCTGACTCCCTTTCACGACATCATCAAATGGGTTTCGACTGACCTGTTCCCGTCGCATGGCGTCGCGATAGAGAGAGCAGGCCCAGATCAGGTGTTTGGCCGCCGTGGCCTCGGCCAGTCCTTGCTTTTTCTGGCCAGCTTCCGTAAGAAGCCATCGCTTGTAGTCCTCCACGTCGCCCACCGTGATCGAATCGAGGGGTCGCGATTCGCCGAAGAAACTCACAAGATTCGTCATCGCCAAGCGGACGGTATGGCCGCATTTCGCATCACGATATCGCTCCACGAATCGCGTCGCCGCTTCGCCAAGCATGGCGCGTTTCACAGCATCAAGCAGTCCGCACTCCACAAGCTTCTCAACGAAACGACGATCAATCTCTTCCAGCCATTTCTTGGTCTGTGGGTCCGGCGGGAGATTCCATTTCCGCGCCGCCACAAGATTCTCGACGACCGCCAGCATTCGCCTGGCCACCCGTTCTGAAACCTTTCCCAAACGAAGTATCTGCCGACTCCCTTGCTCATCGTACCAGCGAATGCGATAACCTTTAGCGTCCTTTGACAGACTGGCCATGATGTCACCCTCCCTCGATCAAATCCGCGGCTGCGGACGTCGTTTCTTCTCCCGTCGAACAATCTCCAGGCCGAATTCATCCATGATCTTTTGCAGCGTTTTCGTCGTCACCGCTTGACGCCGCTTGATCCTGTAGAAAGTCGGCGCTTTAATCCCGGTCCAGCGGAGAAACGCCCGAACCCCCATACCCGATTCCCGATACACGTCGAGCAGACATTGGGCCACGCTCCGCCATCGCTCTTTGATCGGTCGTTCGTCCATCGTCTTACCTCCAGCGTTGAATCGTCGCGATGTCATGAATCGTTACATAATAGTAACAGGGCTTGCTTCTCTGTCAATACCCCCTCGACCGTTTCGCCGTCCGAATTCGTCCCCGTCGAGGTCCCTTTCAGTTCATCGAGACTTGGACCATGCCAGACGGGAAAAGCGATGAATCGTCCGCAAATCGCACAATCCCGCCGGACGCTCTTGCCATCGTGAATCACATAGTCCCGGAATTGGGTCGATCCGCAACGACAGACCGTCCTCGATTGTCCCCTGCCACCCCGTTGTTTGAAATCGATTCGCCCGGATGAAGTGTCGAGGGATTTGGCGATTGGCTTTCCCTTCTCGACCAAGCTATCGCGATAGTCCAGGGGATCGATCCGTTTGGATTCACAAACCCTCAGAACGTACCTCATCGCCTCATCGTGGCAGCGGTCGTAAAGCTCTAGGAGGTCCTTCGAGGGGGTGGCTTCGCCCAGGGGAATGATCACATACCCTGACGGCGTGGCCGTGCTCCGCTGAATCTGAAGGGAATAGCCGGCCCTGCGGAGCGTCTCAAGCAATCGCCGACCCCCTTGGACCTCATCACTCGCTGCTGCTGACCCCGCGGGGGGAGTCGTATCAGCCACGTCGTCCCCGAAAATCGCCTTGAAGTCTATCATATGCACCCCCACTTTCCTGGTTTCCAGGTCGTCGTAAGTTCTGATGTGAATTACACTTAAGGTGGAAAATTGGCTCATTTTCCAGGTATTTTCCAGGTTTCCAGGTTATATTAAACCCCCAACGTAAGGGGTGGAAAGGTGGAAAATAGGTGGAAAATCGACCGACTTTCCACCTTAAGTTGCGATTTGAACGTAACTTACGTTAGGGTGGAAAGTTGGAAACCAGCTTCGCACACATGGAAATGTGTTGATCTCTCTGCCTCGATATCGAACGGGTCATACTCCACCGGCTGCCAATCCGGGTTTTTGACAAGGATCAGTTTTGTTTTTCCCGCGCCCTGATCCAGCATCTCAATGGCCCCGACTCGCTCCAGATAGCGAAGGGCGGTCCTCAGCGTCGGGCGACTGGCAATCCCACTTTCGGCGAGCGCCGCTTGCGTCATCTCCCCGTGGTTCCTTAGCGATTCCCAGACCTTGATCGTCGCCGGGGGAGGTCCTTCCACGAGACGGTGTTTGACCCACGGGGCGATGAGTCGCCATGTCAGCTTGGCGTCGTCTTCGCTGGCGATGATCGCGTCCCCCTGTCTTTCCCGCTGGCGCTGATGGAGCAGGGCGGACGTCTCGATCAGCGCGCTCCACCTCGCGAAGACCCGCCTTGCTTCGGGTTGCGTGCAGGGAAACCTCTCGGCCAGTTCAGGAAGAAAAGGGACCAGGACCATCCTTGGCTCCAAAAGCATCTGAACGGCGCGGATCGTTTCCAGCTTTTCCTCAGTCAATCCTGTTTCCCCTCTGGCCTTTCGCTCTGCGAACGCTTGTAGGACCCGCCGGGTCTGTGCTTCGCTTTCGTCCGGCCAGGCCTGAATCATTCGCGTCACGTCCTCATAGGGGATTGCGTTATGACTGGCGCTTTCTAAGATCGCGGGCGCACCTTCGAGTTCCAGCTTGATGCTTTGCAGTCCCTCCCCGGTCTTTAAGGGAATCAATTTGGAAAGACGACCCGTCTCAATCAATTCGCGGAGCGCCTTGGTGGCATCAATCGACTCCTCGACCATCTGTCGTTTTCGTTCGCCCAAGACCATAACCTTGTGGAGCAGGGCACTTGGATCGTCGAGATAATAGAGACTGTTGGCCGTCGCGTCGGTGATCGAAACGACAACCTGAGGAGGCAGCAATTGTGTCGTCCTTTCCAAGATAAAAGTCTTCCCGCTCGAAGCAGACCCCTGAAGAACCAGATACAGCGGCCGCTCCAGGAGTCGCGAGGTACAGACGAGATAGGTCAATGCCACCAAATGACGTTCCCCGACGACCCCCAGGGCAGCGGCGGCATCGACGATTTCCCCTAACAGTCCCGGGCTTTCGAGCAGTCGCGACGCTTCTTCCCTGACGCTGGCCGCTATTTCACAGGACGATGCTTCTTCATCGCGAAGTCCTTCGACATCGTGTTGCTCGACGGCCTCCCGCAGTGCGGCCTCGAACCATCGCAGCAGATCATCAACCTTTCCGTTCTCAAGGGCGATTCGCTCCGCCAACCGCTTAACGAAGCGTCGTCGGCCGGCATCGCTTGATGGGTCCAGAACGTCGATATGCAGGACCTCGCTTCCCTCAAGCGCGATAACACGACGGCGGCCATCACGTCGCGCGTCGCCAACCGAGACTCGCAACCGCTCCCACGGCTTGCCATCGCATTCGGCAGTCTGATTCTCGATGGCAGAGATCGCGCCGTCACTCGCCGAAGCCTGACGCGATTCGTCAAGGGCCTGTTGCAGGGTGTTGAGAACGTCCCCCGGCTGAATCCCGAAGTCGCGGGACAGTTTCTCGGCCAGACTCCGCCACCGGGAGCGATCCGCCTTGGGGACCTGCTGACGGAAAGGCGGTTGACCCTCGATGATGAGTTCCAGCAGGATCATGTCTCCGACAAGCTTGCCACGAAGGATACCTTCCATCATTCATCCTCACACAATGCCACTTTCCAGCTTTCCACCTTGACGTAAGTTAGCTATAGATCGACACGTAAGGTGGAAAATCCACTCGTTTTCCACCCCTTTTCCACCTTTCCACCCCTTGCCTGGGGGGTCTTGGATGTCTGGTCCCGCGCCAATTCCTGAATCTCCCGAATCAGTCGGGCCTCATCGCGACTCATCAGGTAATCACAGGGAGACATGGCCAGCAGGGTTTCGGTTGCCACGACGCTTCCCGGATAGAGCAGCTCATGCCAGTCCCTGGGGATCCGCGCGCGGATGAAGTCTTCGGCTAGAAGTTCGGCGCGGGGGTCGTCCAGGTCGGCAATCGGCGGAACGACGATTCGGACGCTCAGGGCTTCGCGATCCCCGCGGGCCTCGATGGTCCAGGGGCCACCGTCTCGGATCGGCGGCCAGGCGACGACGAGGACCCGGCTTCGCGAAGTCGATTTGATCTTGGGTGATATCTGAACGATTCTTTCAGCCACGCGTTGCCTCCTGTGTCTTTTCACTTGTGCGGGAGACCCGCTGGTTCAGCCACTCCAGGACCTGTTCCCGTGGAAAGACGACCCGCTTACCGAGGTGGATATGCGGCAACCCCTCTTCGCGCTTGAGTCGGTCCACGTGGCGACGCGAGACTTTCAGCAGCTTGGCCACCTCATGGGCGGTGAGAACGACATCGTTCATATGACTCTCCTTTCCTGTGCTATCCGATACGGTGACGCAAAAACAGTTTTCATTCTCAACACCCTCTATTGTTCAGACCTCCTATGCGCGTAACGTCACACCCAATTGCGTGTAGGCGCAAGTTAACGTCCTGAAAAGACTTACGACGCGATTGCGGTAACAAGAGCGAAAATGTGTTACCAATAATTAACACGTCTCGCGCGAAAATGTCAGCAATTTTCAGCAAGGCGCGGGGCGCTGACTTTTCTCATCGCAGAGAGAATTCGAAGCGGAGAAGCAGGCCTTCGTCATTCGTGGCAACATGGCCAGACGCAACCTGTCTCCTGAGCAGAAACGCGAATTGCAGAGAATGCAAAGAAAGATCGCCTTCCAATTGAAGGCGGAGAAGCGGTGGACGCAGGAACAGATTGCGAGATTGCTGGGGGTCTCGCGTGTTCTCGTGCACTATTGGCTCGACGATCGCGAAGTAAAAACACAAAAAACGGGTGTCACAACCAATGTAAATATTGACAATAGTTGTATTCCACTTGATTGCCGCGTGAAGGTTCCGCCACGGTTGTATTCCGTGATCGTCGATCGCATTGAGCGTGGCGAACCGCAGAAACAGGTTGCTGCTGATTTGAAGGTTAGCCAACAAGCGATTTCCAAGATTGTGGCCAAGGAGAAAAAGCGGCGGGAGGTCTTCGAGGAACGCAAGGCTGGAGTCTCGCAAGAGGTCCAGTTCGCTGATCGTACAGTAAAAAACCCGGCCAGCATCTTGCCGGCCGGGCCGACACAACAACGACCCAGCGTAGGGAGTCACTACTCGCCCGCCGCCTTAACCGCAGCCCGCCAATCGCCTAGCGCCGCGCCAATGTCGATGTAACACCGCCACGACATGCCAAGCTTATTGAAATCGGCCGGCTGCTGCTCGACCGTCGGGGCCAAATTGCCGTTGAGTCCGGCCAGAAGGATCGCGCCGTCCTGACTTGACCCGAATAAGTACCAGGCCGAGTCGGACGAATTATCGAAGGCGTCCGATTCCAGTCGAGGCTCGACTGCCAATTGCAGGGCGTTGATCCAGGGATTGCCCATCGGCTGCTGATCATCGGACGAAACGTCCCGTGCAAGTTGTGTGCTGTTAAGCAATTGCCTTGCGGTGGCCTCCAGACTCGGCGGAACCAGCAAGACCCGGGGCGTCACATCAATCGGCATCCCGTCGGCGTCCGTTTGATTCCGCATCGCTGCAATCGCTTCACCGAGACTGTTGATGCTCAGGGCCGACGTGCTCCCTGTCAGGATGTTCTTGTGTGAGCTATGGAAGAAGTTTCCCCCGTTGCCCAGTAAGACCTCGTAGAGGACATCGCTAACCTTGCGGGCCGCTGCCTTGGCAAAGACCGCGGGGAGGTCTGCCAGGAGTTGCAGATCGTCGTTGAGGATTTGCTGGCGACTGAGGGTCAGCATGCGTGCATACGTTTCGACCTTGTAGGTGACCGTTTCCTCAGAAAGCGTTCCATGCGTAATCTCGCCCTTTTCGACGACTCTCTCCAAGCGGACGGCCGCACTCAGCCGGACGCCGACATGTTCGCGGAAGTTTCTGGCCGTCACGACCCGCGCGAAACCTTCCCACGATCGCGGGGCCTCATTGAAGACACTCAGGGCGATCTTTTCGGCCGCCGTTCCAACGGCCACCGGCAGATCACTGTAGGAGAAACTGGCCCGCAGAAGTTCATCCGTCGTCGTGGGGTGTTCGCCCCGTGCCTGAACGGCCGCCTTGCAGATGTCCAAAAGCGTGTTGCAACGAAGGACATCGGCACGCTCGGCGGCTTCGGGACCGATCATCTTGGCTGCCAGTTCTCGATGACCGAGCAGACGAAGGACGGCGGCAGCCAGAACGTCGCGTTGACCGGGGGTCACGGTGCGGAAGCCAATGCGGGGGGCCTCCGGACGCTGAGCAATCAGCAATTCGGCCGCTCTGGCCCGAAATTGCTCCGGCGTCCAACCGCCGTCCAGGGCCTGGTTGCGGAGGGAAATCAGGGCTGCGGTGTCGAGGCCGCAGGCCAGAAATTTGTCGCAATCACTTTGAATCGTCTTGGCGCGTTCGCGTTCGGCCAGAATCGCACTATCGCTTTGAGTCATAGCATAGTCCTTTCGTTTCGCTACGAGAATCGCGAATGTTTCGGAGTCAGCTCCTAAAGGCACTAGCGAAACTTCGCGAAGCGTTCCACGTGTTACGATCTGCAAACCAGGAACCGACTCGATGATTCGTCCGTTGACCGTGATCGAATCCCCGTTGACCGGTTGGGTTTCTTCGGGATCGATTCCCACCGATGCCTGAATCGGTACCTGATCGGGGAGCAACTCCAAGATCGTCTGACCGGCCTCGGTGGCGTCGGAAATCGTCCCCTCGACGATGAGATTCGACCCTTCCACGCGCGGGGATCCACTGCCCACCAGTGCCCCAACGCGGTTTTCGTGATCGGCCAGAATCGGAATACTGGGCGGGAGTTGCAGGCCGCTGAGGTCGATGACGACCGGCCCCCAGCCGGGAGGCTCGATGACGCCGCCGGTGTAGGCCACGATCCGAACGCGATTCGATTGACTCGCATCACGGGCCGCTTGAAGTTCGCTTGTGAGGCAGAGACTTTTCAATTCAATTCTCCCGTAACCGATTGCAGGATCAGCTCTAAGTCCGCGGATCGTTCGTTCATCAATCTCCCGGCGGGCGTCAAGCCGGCGCGACCGCTTTCGACCGCCCATTGAAAGAATCGTTCGGCGACTCCGGGAGCGAAAAGGGTATTCGCGGTCGTGAATCGCTCATCGAGGGTTGCCAGAAAGGCCTGCACATCGTCCAGCGTCACGGTCAAGCCCCGTCCGTGGGCCTCGGTGACCAGTCCCACCGCGTCGAGGGGCCAACGACACAGGATCAGCCGTTCGACCTCATGATCCGATAGACCGAGTCGCCGCAAACCTGCCCGCAGAATCGTTTCGTATTCTTCGAGGGTTAGATATCGCATCGCTCTTTCTCCTCTTTCATGATAGTCCTGTCCGATTCTTTTCAACGTTCGTTGTGTTCTGTAGTTAGAATGCTCGCCTTCCAGGTTTGATTACATCGGTGGCACTTGAGGTAGAGCAATCGCGTTTCCCCACTGGATCGACTCGTTTCGATTCGACCAAGAGCGCCGCATGAAGGACAAAGACGCCGTCGAACGTCCGCTAACGTGGCCAGTAGAGCAGGGAGACTCCGGGCCGGGAATTGACGGAGCATATCCAGCAATTGCTCATGCTCAGATAGGCCGACTGGTACATTTCCCTCATCCAGACTAGGCACTAGATTGTGACAGGATAAGTTTGACATTTTTCCGCACCTTCTTGATCCGTTCCGACTTGTGAAAGCAACTCTCCTCACTTTCGTGACTGATTCCCCGCCCCACAAAGGGGGCGGGC
>JAKPII010000483.1 GCA_029549885.1 Planctomycetota bacterium | reverse complement strand
GTGTTTTTACCAGCGACAGGATCAGATTCTCAAAGATGAAGAGGCTGTCAAAACGGCCTTGGTCAACGCCGTCCGCTGGATCGAGCAGCAAGACTTCACCAATGTGGTCCTCGAAGTGGCAAATGAGTTCCCCCATCGGGGTTTTGACCACGCTATCCTGAGAAAGCCCGAAGGCCAAGTGGAGCTAATTCGGCTGGCCAAAAAGACAAGCCCTCGCCTACTGGTTTCCACCAGTGGTATCGGCGATGGTCGGTTTCCTGACGTGGTGGCCGAGGTGGCCGACTTTATCCTGATTCATTTCAATGGTGTCCCTGTCGAGGAGATCCCGGAACGGATTGCCGCGCTCAAGCGATTTGGAAAGCCAATCGTTTGTAACGAAGACGACAAGACAGGAAGCGTCGCAGCTCAAGCCGCAGAGCTATGCGTCAAGAATGGTGCTTCATGGGGACTGATGCTTAGCAAGCTGAATCAATATTGGCCCTTTGAGTTCCATAGTGCGGCCGATGATCCGGTGGTCTATGCAAAACTCAAGGAATTGACAACAGCCGGTGATCGAAACAAGTAGGCGAACCCTGGTGTTGAGCGATTGTTTCGGTAAAAACCTCCTGTTTGTGTGTCGCTTTGAGCATCCGATGGACATCAACGCAAGGAGATTTGTGCCATGACGAGAACCATTGTCTGGCAAAAGAAAACGATGCGGCCGACCCACTTGCTGCATGTGCTGGTTCTGGGATTTATTGTCCCATGGGCCAATGTTTATGGGGAACAGGCAAGCCCGCCGAGCCTTATTGTGGCTGTTCGCAGCTATCCAGAACCCGGCAAGATCGTGGCCTCCGTGGTCGTGCCTGAGGTTGCCGATATTGCCGAGAACGCCGAATTGACTCTCCAGGTCACTCTGCTTGCACCCGATGAGAAAGTCTTACTCCAGAGCCACCAAACCACCCAAGTGGGGATGCGAGAGGAAGTCATCCTGGATGCCGCCCACATAGCGCCTGGCGAGTACAAGATCATGGCCGTGCTCGTTGGGCCGGGTTCGCAGGAGTTACTGCGATCGCAACATCCGGTGAAGTGGCCCGGACGAAGTGAATTGTTCCGCGGCATCCGCATTCTCAACAATCTTGTTTGGGAACTATTGAACGTCGAGGCAACAGGCGATGCACCCATATCGGGCGAATACGTGGTGCAGCTTCCTTACGATCGCTGGTTGTTTGTGCGCCTGACCCTCCAGGACGGACAAGACGACGAGGTGAAAGTTAGCCTCCGCGACAGCCGTGGTGTGTTACCCCTTGTGACACATCCGGGCTTTTTACCCGGGACGATCGAGGCGATGCGTTTTGCAAAGGCAGGACGTTACGTGATTGAAGTTACGGCGAACAAGGGAAAGGTGAAACAGATTGTGGTTCGCGCCGTGCCGGAGATTCAACATAGCCGCTATCCCACGAGTGTGCCATACATCGATCAAGGTGTTCGCTACGACTGGGAGTATTTGGAACGCCACGTCTTGCCGCATGTCAACACGATCATCACGTCGGGACCTTCCGAAGAGGAAATCCGCCATTTGCAGGATTGGAAAGAGCGCGGGGGCAAAGTTATCGTCTATACAGGCAGGCCGGGTCTTCACGGCAAGAAAGAGCTTGAGGCGTCGCCCGAGGTCTGTGCCAACTACTGGGCGAGCCAGGCCGGTTATACGCTGCCTTTCTCCGACGGAATCTTGGTGGATGAATTCTATCACAATGAGGACCCAGCATACCCGGCGTACACAGAAGCTGTCAGGCTTCTCAATACCCGTTTTCCAGGTAAGGCGTTCTATCCGTATGCGGCTGGCCGGTTTGGAAAGGACCAAGGCAGTATTCCGTTCGCCAAAGTCTGCATCGAGGGTGGCGGCTACCCATGCTGGGAGGCCTATATCGCGGAATGGCCAACCCTCAAGCTGGCGCTCAACAAGCTACGAGAATACCCGTACGAACACGTGATCCCATTTGAAGAGAAACTTCCGGGAGTTACCAAGAAATTGATTTGGGTCTTTGGGGTGTTTTCGTTCCCCTGGCCGTATGCCGATGGCTATGCGAACGTCAACTATAACGCCTACCTGGATATGCAGTTTCAGTTTATCGCCACCCATCCGGCCTTATTCGGTCTAGGCGGTATGCATATCTGGCGAAGTGGGTACTGCGACGAGGAACGACTGCGATGGTGTGCTCGTCTCTTCCGTCACTACGCATTGGAAGGAAACACAAATCGCCTGAGCGCTGATCCATACATGCTCACACATATCGAGAATCCCGACTTCGTGGAAGGTTTGAAGCATTGGGAGGTTTCACCCGCCCGCGAAAATTCCGTTTTTGCTACTGCTCAAAAGGGATTTGGCAAGTTTATTGGTCGATACTACCGTGGTCCGGACAGCTTTCTCGTCACGCGGCGCGACCCGGAAAAGCCCAACGTGGTTCGGCAGGTTATTCGGAACCTCGAACCAGGACGGCTTTACTCGGTAAAAATGTTCACAGGGGACTACGGGGCTTTCCAAAGTGGGAACTCTACTCGCGAGTTACACGCCGTGTCCCTTCAGATCAAAGGCGCAGAATTACTTTCCGGACCGCAGTACCGTTATCAACAGGCCTTTCCAACACGGGAACGCTTGGGCAACTTCACTGAGCAAAAGCCGTTTTGGCTTAATTTGCACTGGCTTGTGTTTCGGGCGACGGCTCCCACTGCGGAGCTGGTGATCTCCGATTGGAAAACCCCGCAGAATCCAGGTGGACCGCAAGACCAAACGCTGTTGTACACATACGTCGAGGTGAAGCCCTACCTCGACTAGGGTGGGTAGCGAAATGAGTGGAACCTCTGCCTGCGTAATAAGAACCTATCCCACGACCTCCCCTCTCTCGTTCAGCGGGAGAGGGGTCGGGGGTGAGGGTGGCTCAAATCGCTGGCGTTTTCTCGATCGACTCCAACGATCGCTTGCCCTCACCCCAACCCTCTCCCAGAGGGAGAGGGAACTTTGGGATAGGCTCCAGATAGCCGCACCAGAGTCGCGGGGCAGATCGGCCCTCTTAAGCCCGAGCCCGTCCGACGAGTGAGCTTCGGTCACACGCCGTGACCACCCTATTCCTTGACGTGCGGTGCCGCTGCGTCATTTTCCGCATCACGTCACAACCGACCGTGGCCAAGTCCGCTACACGTTGTTCCGGGCCATTACTGCCGCGTCTTCCGCTGAACCCCCTCTGTCGGATTCTTGTGCCAGCAAGAAGGATGACATTATACGTGACCATTCACGCGGGACGGGTGATCCTTCTGAAAGATGCCCGTAATGGCCGGGTCACTATCCCGAGCCACATCGGGAGAGTCGCCGTCCCCGGCGACCAAATCAGCGGACGGCGAGGACGCCGTCCCTCCCTCCTCTTCACCGACGCCACCAGGTCCTTATGATGCAGCCCTCTCGCGTCCCAAGAAGTGGCGATCTGCGCTGTGAACGGTTACGATGATACTGCTGAAGGCCTATGCTTGCGCACAGATTCCACGTGTCTATTGTAAACTGCCGCGTCGGTGGGCTATGGTCGGGAGAGTCGCATCGTTTGGGTCACTTGAGGTCGAACATATGAGAACTGTTATGGTTCAGATTGTTCGGCATGTCGCGCTTTGCAGTGTCCTGCTTTTCGCTGCTAATGGCAAAGCGTTCGGACAGAATACGGCTCAGCCAGTTGTGTCGGACGAGCAGATCCCCGATGGCTCTCTCGATCCTTTTTTGGGAAAGCCGGATCTTCAAAAACAGATTTTGTTCAGCGGAGAGCGATTTCCGAATATTGTTGTCACCAAAAAAGGGACAGTTCTCGCCGTATGGGGAAGTCAGTCTGTTCGTTGTCGTCGAAGCGAGGATGGTGGGCAAACCTGGGAGAAGGAAATTGCAATCGCAGTCCCAGGATTTCATGGGGGTGGTGTAACTGTCGATGAAACAAATGGTCACATCTTTGTTTTTGTTCAGGCTCAGCATCCCCCAGCACCATTAACCGTTTACCGAAGTCGTGATGACGGAAAAACGTGGGAGCAAACTCCCGTGACGATTCATCCGGACCAGAAAGGCCATACGCCGTCCATGCACATGGCCGAGCACGGGATCACCCTGTGCTATGGTCCGGCCAAAGGGAGGCTAATCCGCCCCGCAAGAGTCTATGATCGACCCCGGGGCTATAACACCGCCATTTACAGCGATGACGGCGGTGCCACTTGGCACACAAGTGCCCCTTTTCCCGATGAGGGCACGGGGGAAGGTGCGATCGCCGAGCTGACCGACGGCCGCCTGTATTACAGCTCACGCAAACATCACTTTGAAAATATTGCCGATTTCTCTTGGAAGCGTTTTTTCGCCTGGAGCTACGACGGTGGAGAAACTTGGACACACTTGGCGGTCAGCGACGTGCTGCCTGACGGTCCGCGCTATCGCGGGGAAGAACGTCGCGGCTCAAATTACAACGGTCACTTTGGTATGATGGCAGGTCTAACTCGGTTACCAGTCCGAGGGCGTGACATATTGATCTACAGCAACTCCGACCACGAGGGGCATGAACGGATTCGGCTTACGGTTTGGGCGGGTTTTGATGGAGGCCAATCCTGGCCGATCAAGCGTCTTGTCCACGAGGGAATGTCGGCCTATTCGTCGCTTGCCGCCGGTCGCCCGGGCACACCCAGCGAAGGCTGGATTTATCTCTTCTTCGAACACGGTGATGGAAAACAGCAATACGCCGGGCGAACCGTCGCCCGGTTCAATTTGGCATGGCTGCTGGCAGGGGAAAAGACAGCTGACGGGGACATCCCCACATGGTTGGCTGAACGCCGGTAGCAAAACATATCGGGACCTAAGAGCCGGTTCATACTCGTCACACACCGCGCTGTTGATTTTTTGCAAGTTGGCGACGCGGTGGTAGCGTGGCATTCCTGGGCGCTACCACGGGCCCTCTGCCTATGATGTTGAGGTCAACGGCATATATTCTTCAAGCTGGGGAAATTCGCTCAGGTGCTTGGAAAACGCACTGCGGAGAAATGAATCGACCCACCAGAAGATATCTTGTTTACGAATGACTTGACGGAGTTTTTTCATCCGTCGCTTGCGTTCCGAAATGGGCATCGTGCACGCGAAATAAATCGCATCAGCCACTTCGGTGATGTGAAAAGGATTGACGAGAATCGCCCCATTTTGTAGTTGCGATGCCGCACCTGCGAATTCGCTGAGAATCAAAACGCCATCGTTATCGACGTTAGTTGTGCAGTACTCTTTTGCAATCAAGTTCATTCCATCCTTAAGAGGCGTGATCAACGCGATGTCGGCTGCTCGGTAATATCCTAAAAGCTCCTCGGGACTCAGCGAGCGAAAGATGTAGTGGATCGGAACCCATCCAGGACGGGTAAATTCCCCGTTAATGGTGCCGACTAATCGTTCAATGCGGGCGCGCAGCCGTCGATACTGGGGGACTCCCGTTCGGCTGGGAACCACCACTTGAACAAGAGTCGTTCTGCCATGAAGGTCGGGATGTCTCCGCAGCGCCTCCCGATACGCCTCCAGACGATGGGGAATTCCTTTCGTGTAATCCAGACGATCGACACCCAAAATGATTTTTCGGTCGGGCAACTTGGCGCGGATCATGTCCCGCACAGCTAGAACCTCTTTCGCGTTGGCTCTCCGTGCAAACGATCGATAGTCAATGGCGATGGGAAAATCGCCAACCCGCACGGCGCGACCGTTCACCTGCCCAACGACAACACGCCCCCGACCGCGCCATGTGACATCCGGCATCAATGCCCGAAAGCACTCTATCACATTTCTCCTATCCCGCGCGGTCTGCACACCCAAAAGATCGTATTGGAGCAATGCCCTGAGAACCTCCAAACGCCACGGCAACTTGAGAAAGACATCAAGAGGTGGAAACGGAATATGGAGGAAAAAGGCGAGATGCGATTGGACTCCCAAATCGCGCAAGCTCTGAGCGACGAGCATAAGCTGATAATCATGAATCCAAATAAAATGATCCGATTGCGAATGGCTCGCAATGATTTCGGCATATTTCCGATTGACGCTTCGATAAGCATCCCAGTAACTGGGTTTAAATTGGGCCAGGCTAGGGAATTCATGGAACAACGGCCAAATGACCTCGTTTGAGAACCCCTCGTAAAACAAGCGTTGCTCACGTCGCGACAAGGCTACCGGGACAATGCGATAACCGAGGTCCTTTCCAGCCTTGTCCATTAACTCTGAAAGATTGCCCGACGATTTCTCAGCAGGGACGCCCGGCCAACCGATCCATGCACCGCCGCGGTTGCGCAAAACGGGGGCCAGCGCTGTCACTAGCCCGCCACTTCCTCGTTCCAACCTCCACGTGCCCTCCCTCTCCTTGACGACCCGCAGTGGCAAACGATTGGAAACAATCAACAATCGTTGAGCCGTTTTACTCGTCATGATCGCATCCTCCTCTCACTGCATCTCGCCACTGCTCGAGAAAAAGGCGAACCTCGTCGCCGGTCTCGAGGCGGACGTCAGCGAAAGTCAACCTGGGTGTCGGGCTAACAAGAACATTCAGCCCGCGCTCACCCAGCTCCTGAAAAGCGTCCTCATCTGTTTGATCATCGCCCATGTAACACACCGCGATGTCGGCTCCCTTTTCCTCATCCAAGATCGTTGATACCACACTTCCCTTGTTGGGACCTGGCGCTTGAAGTTCTACACCCATATGAAATGCTTTCACCATCAACACGCCGTGTTTGTCGAATCTGGCTCGCAGTTCATCCACGGTCTTTTGAAGCCATTCCGCATCCGTCTGAGACAGTCCGCGCCAATGAATAGCAAGGCAACCGACCTTGCGTTCTAATCGCTTTCCGGGTGCCAATCGTCGGAGTTCGTTTTCGATTCTGTCCAGAAGATGTTCCGTTTCCGCATTGGGTTTCCAAACCCACCTTGTTCCATTTGGCTGGATGCGTTCGCGACCATGACTTCCCCAGATTTCAATCGCTTCCAAATGCAAGAGCTTCAAGAGATCATCCGCGGCCCGTCCTGAGACGATCAAGACTCTTGTTCCCCAGGCCGCGATATCCCCCAAAATGCCAGGAACCCATGTGTAAGGCCGGGCCTCGCTGGGGTCCTCCCGAAACGGCGCCAGCGTTCCATCATAGTCACAAAGCAAAACACCTCTCGTCCCCGCCCGCAACCGTTTGAAGGTTGAAGCCAATCTGTTGGGATACTTTAAGACTTCCATTGAGTCGTATCTATTCGTTCGATTTCTTGACGCAAAAGCGAAACCATAAGCGTCAAGTGATCCCTCGCCAAACGCGTCATGAGAAAGTTTTCGCGGACATATTTCTGCCCCTTTTCCCCCATGCGCCGGGCTTGCTCGGGTCTTTCGAGGAGATAACGGATCCTCATAGCGGCTCCCTCCGGGGAACTTACTAAAAACCCAGTATGGTGATTGATGACCTGTAAACGGATTCCTCCCGTATTTCCACCAATAACGGGTTTGGCTTTCCACAGAGCTTCTGTGACGGTAAGACCGAATCCCTCACGCGTGGACTTCTGGAGGACAATCCATGCCGCCCGTTGCAACGCATTGATAATTCGATGTGCATCGCTGGGAAGCTCCAAAATATGGATTGCCGGGTCGCCTGCCGCGGCTGCACGAACTTCAGCGAGAACGGCACCGCCTTCTGGATCGTCAGTGGCTCCTCCTCCCGCCAACACGAGTTGTGCCGACGGGAAAAAACTTCTTACCAGCCGAAATGCCTTAATCACGCCAATCGGGTCTTTGAACCGATCGAAGCGCGAAACCTGCAACAGCAAAGGGCGATTTAGATCAAGACTGAAATCCTTGACAACACCTTCAATAAAGTTCTGAGAGAGTTCACAGTTCTTCCCACTAAAAGGATCAATCGCGGGAGCGATCAAGTACTGGGGATGCGGCAACGCCCGTGCAAAATCGGCAAGAGAAAAGATGCTCGCATCGTACTCCTTTAGAAACTGGCGAAGGTACCGCCACACACTGCGGTCGGGATGGCTCACATCAATGTGACATCGCCAAATCCAAATCCCGTGTCTTTCGGGGAAATATCGGATGAGGGCGGCGGGCTGCGGGTCGTGGATGAACACCACATCGGCCTCCGTTAACACTGCCTTGAGCCGCTCTGCGTTCTCCGCATTAATCTTCTCATAAATCCGAAGATCCTGTTCGCTCGGTCGATCTCCCGCACCTTGAAGGCAGTTGTGAAACTTCTTGGTACAAGCGAAAAAATCTGGATTTCCCTCAATCGTGCACCATTCAACGTCCAGCCCCAGCTCTTGCAACAGCGGAACCAGTTGGCTAAGGATTTCGGCGACGCCGCCTCCCACCCTCGTCGAATTCACATGGATGACCCTAATCCCCTGGAGCGGTTCCGCAAGCTGACGAAGCTGCGTTACCGCATCGGCACCTGCAACGTCGGCATATCGCTGGAGAAGTCCTTCCATCAGCGTTTTCCTTCGAGAAAACTATTAAAGGCCTCACATAAATGCGAGCGCAAATCTGTCAAACTGCCAAAGTAAGGGTCAATTTCCATTAGCGATTCGCGTAATGGTTCGTACTCCGGCCCCAACCCTTCCAACCACGCCGAAAAATCATCCAAACCAACGGGGAATCGCCGCCGAGCGTCCACAACATGGTAATAAACCGAACCAGGAGAGAGTTCAGGCAATAAAGTGGCCAGCTCTTCAACTGTTTCCGCTCTTTTGCCCGTATCAAAAACCACAATCTGGGAGCGCAGGAAGAAAAACGGCCGGGTAGCCGGAATCCAAGCCAGCCACTCTTTTTGCTCAATTCGCTGCTCGACCAATTCGATGATTTCGCTTCGTAAACTTTCCAGATCGCTGTAATCCACAGGATCAATGATCGCCAATAATTCCGCCAAGACCTCATCTCGCAAATCGCGATAAACCCACACGGCAAAGTCATTTTTGTATTCCGGATCGTCAAAACGAGATTGCAACAAAGCACCCCAAAAGTGGTGGTAAATACACTCTGGCGGCGCCGCATTTAAGGCAAACTTGAATTCGCTCAAGTTGCTTGCCCTCATTCCCGTCGAAATCGGGATAAGCGCGCAATCCTTGATAACGAAGGTCATGGCCATCTCTCCCTGAAAACCAAGCCATCTCTCGCGATCGTCTCGCATTCTCTGCGAAAAGGACCACGTGCGATCGCGCACCAATGAGTCACTGCCACCGGGCAAACCGTGCGGATGCTCGCGTTTCACAAGCTCCGTTCCGCACACGGCCCGATGCGTCTCCAGCCGTGATCTGCCCGATTCGCTCTATCTTGCGGTGCCACCAATCTGCGAAAGAAGTTTTGTCAATGTATGTTTACCGATAGAACAGCCTAAGTCAACCCTTTTGACAAAGGTAGCTTGCGTAAATCGTTTATTTATCGCAGTAGCCGCTGCTCAAGTAACGCCTTTGCAATCCGCACGAGTCTTGTCCGAGCCAACGAACCTTTTCGATTCCACCGGAGTACCTCACGGGCTCAGTCTTCGGCCCCTGACGGCATCACCTCATTCGGAAGGCGTCTGAACCTTTCTCGCTTTCCGACTAAAAAGGATCGCAATTGGGCTCCGAAAAAGCCTTTTTAAGAACCGATTCAATACGAAAATCGCTTAGCCCTTCGCGTGTCCGCTTGAGGCTCCAGATGGTTTTCAGCGGACTTAAGAGACCTCGGTTCGCTCTGTTCGCCCAAGATAACCCCTTTGCCTGCGTGCACTCGAAAAGCTAGAATCCAAGTTTTGGTAGATTGGCAAAAAATGTCGCGGTGTGGCATTTTCTGGTAACGATCGTTTCCGATCGCTGAGTTTCTGGTCGGAGTGTTCGCAAGGAGCGACCATGCCTCGTTATAACCCTTCGGTTATCGAGCCAAAGTGGCAACAATTTTGGGAGAAAAATAAGACATTCGCATGTCCTCGGCTCCCTACTGGGCCAAAGTTTTATGTCCTGGACATGTTTCCCTATCCCAGCGGGGACGGGCTCCACGTCGGCCATCCTGAGGGTTATACGGCCACGGATATCATGGCTCGCTATGCCCGGATGCGAGGGAAAACCGTTCTCCACCCGATGGGCTGGGACGCATTTGGGCTCCCGGCAGAGCAGCATGCCAAAAAGACGGGCGAGCATCCGCGGAAGGCCACGGAGCGAAACATTGCCAATTTTCGACGGCAACTGAAGATGATTGGCTTCAGCTACGATTGGGACCGGGAGTTTGCCACCACCGATCCGGATTATTTCCGCTGGACCCAGTTCATCTTTCTCATCCTTTACGACACGTGGTACGATCCGGAACAAAGCCGGGGACGGCCCATCGCAGAACTGCCCATTCCGCCCGAAATCGCTGAACAGGGTGAGGACGCCATCGAACGCTATCGTGACGAGCACCGATTGGCGTATCAATTGGATGCCCCCGTCAATTGGTGCCCGGCGCTGGGCACGGTCTTGGCTAATGAGGAGGTCGTGGGAGGCGTCAGCGAACGAGGGGGACACCCAGTGGTCAGAATTCCCCTGCGCCAATGGATGCTCCGCATCACCGCGTATGCGGATCGCCTGGAACGAGATTTGGATTTGCTCGAGTGGCCGGAAAGCATGAAGACGCTTCAGAGAAACTGGATTGGCCGCAGCGTCGGAGCGGAAGTGGACTTTTTCATTGGGACGTTTTGGCACAAACCCGGGATTCCGTCCCAGCGGGAATACGAGGGATGGCGGCGCGACCGCGAATTGGCCGGATTTCCACGCAAGCCGGACGAGGCCTGTCTGCGTGTGTTCACGACGCGGCCGGATACGCTTTTCGGCGCCACGTACATGGTGATTGCACCGGAACACCCCTTTGTGGAACGTTTGACCTTACCTGAATACCGTGAGGCCGTTGAGGCTTACCGCGAACAGGCGGCTCGAAAGAGTGATTTGGATCGAACGGAACTTTCCCGGGAAAAAACCGGTGTGTTTACGGGCTCGTACGCAATCAACCCGGTTAACGGGCAGTTGATCCCGATTTGGATTGCCGACTACGTTCTGGCAACTTACGGGACCGGGGCAATTATGGCGGTTCCGGCCCACGACACCCGCGACTTTGAGTTTGCCAAGCAATTCAATCTGCCGATTATCCCCGTGGTGGATCCCGGTGACCACGCCTCGGTGTCGCGGCAGGACGTGCTCGAGGGGAAAGTAGCCTTTGTTGAGGAAGGGATTGCCATCAATTCAGGCCCATATAACGGCCTGCCAACTAATGAGTTTAAGAAACGGATTACCGAGGACCTCTCTGAACAGGGAGTAGGTCGGCAGGCGATCAACTATCGGTTGCGGGATTGGATTTTCAGTCGCCAGCATTTCTGGGGGGAACCCTTCCCCATTCTTCACGAATTGGACAGTTCCGGAAAGCCGACCGGGCGGGTCCGTCCGCTCTCACCGGAAGAGTTACCTCTCGATCTCCCTAGCAATATGCCGTTCGACGCCAAACACGATACCCCCGAGCCGCCTTTGGAAAAGGCCCCGCCGGAATGGTTATACGTTACCATCGACGGCAAAAAGTACAAGCGCGAAACCAACACCATGCCGCAGTGGGCAGGTTCCTGCTGGTACTACCTGCGGTTTATTGACCCTAAGAACGACAAAGCTCTGGTCGATCCCGAACTTGAAAAGATTTGGATGCCCGTCGATTTGTACGTCGGTGGGGCAGAGCACGCAGTACTGCATCTGCTCTATGCCCGATTTTGGCACAAGGTCCTTTACGATCGGGGCCTTGTCAGTACTCCCGAGCCATTTCAGAAGCTCGTTAACCAGGGGATGATCCTCGGCGAAATGGAATACACGGGCTATCAGGACGAAACCGGCCGATGGGTCAGCGAAAGCGACGTGGAGGAAATCGGCGAGGCCCGTTTTGCGGAAAAAGGAACGCGGATACCTCTCCGACCGGTTAAACTTCGCCCCGATCAGGTAGAAAAACACGGAGATGTATTTGTTCTTAAGGAGAAACCGGAAATTCGCGTCGATGCCCGGGCCTACAAAATGTCAAAGAGTCGGGGCAATGTCGTTAACCCGGACGATATTGTCCGCGAATATGGGGCGGACTCGTTGCGGCTATACGAGATGTTTATGGGGCCACTTGAATCGACGAAACCGTGGAGCATGGAGGGTGTTCACGGTGTCCGGGGATTCTTAGACCGGGTGTGGCGAATGATTGTGGACGAACGTGCGGAGACACTCCGTCTCAATGCGGCGGTGCAGGACGTCCCCGCGACCGAGGAACAGGAACGCGTTCTCCATCGCACGATCAAGGCAGTGACGGACGATATCGAGCGGATGGAGTTCAACACCGCCATTGCCCGAATGATGGAATTTGTCAATTTCTTCTTCAAGCAGGAGATCCGTCCCAAAAAGGTCATGGAGACATTTGTGCTCCTTCTCTCGCCATTCGCCCCCCATATCAGTGAAGAGTTGTGGCAGGCCTTGGGCCATCAAAACACGCTAGCTTACGAACCCTGGCCTACTTACGACCCTGAGTTGATCAAGGAACGCGTCATTGAGGTTCCTGTGCAAATCAACGGGAAGTTGCGGGGACGGGTGACGGTACCTCCCGACATTGATCGAGAGGCCCTGGCCGAAGCCGCGCGAGCTGAACCGCGAATCGCTGCCCTGCTCGCAGACAAAGAGATTGTCAAGACCATCGTCGTGCCGGGACGACTGGTCAATTTCGTGGTCAAGTAGCGCTCAGGCAAGATCGTAAAGGAAATTATCCGTTGCCCAAACGGATGGTGCGCATCACTTCGCGGTGCTCCAGATACCACTCCACGCACCGCCGCAGTCCCTCTTCAATCGGGACTTGCGGGGTCCAACCTAGGATCGTCCGGGCTTTGGTGACATCAGCCCACGTGGCGGGAACATCGGCCGGATGGGGTGGCTGATGGACCACCGTGGGTTGCTTGTTGAGCAGTCGTGCGATTTCGGCAATCACCATATTCAACTCCACGGAACGATCTCCCCCGAGGTTGATGATTTCGTAACCCAGGGGGCGAAGGGCGGCTATGGTACCTCGAGCGATATCATCCACATACGTAAAATCGCGCCGTTGGGTCCCATCCCCGAAGACAACGATTGGTTCACCCTCGGCGATCTGGCGAATAAAGCGGAAGATGCTCATATCCGGCCGCCCAGCAGGCCCGTAAACCGTAAAGTACCGGACAACACTCACGTCAATCCCATGAAGATAGTGATAAGTGTAAGCCAAAGTCTCAGCCGCCTTTTTGGATGCGGCATATGGGGACAGCGGGCGATTGGTGTCAGTGTCCTCTCGATAAGGGACAGGATTATGCGCCCCATAAAGGCTTGAGGTGGAAGCCAGGAGAAATTTCTTGACCCCATACCGGCGGCACATTTCTAACAGGACGAGTGTCCCCAGGCAATTGGCTCGGTAATAAACCTGGGGGTTAGCTACGCTTGCTCTTACGCCCGCCCGAGCTGCCAGGTTGACCACGGCAACAATTTGCTTCGGAAAAGCGCGTTCAACCGCCTGTTGATCGGCCACATCGATTTGCGAGAACGAAAACCGCGAATGTTGCCGTAACCTCTCCAGTCGCCATTGCTTGAGCCGCGGGTCGTAAGCATCATTCAGTTCATCCCACCCAATGACCTCGTGACCATCGGCCAAAAGCATCTCGCAGACCCGCGATCCAATAAAGCCTGCACAGCCTGTCACCAGATAGCAATTTGCCATAATTCTCCCTCTCACGCCGACGTCGCACGCTTCCAACTTGCGTTACCCTAGGTATGGTTTTCGAAAGACTCCATTCTAAACGAGAAACCCAATCAGAGTAATGGCACAATAAGGGCAAAGTGTGGCTATCATTGGTCCCGCAAATGGGTATTTTTGTAACGGGGCGCTGACTGTTTTCTTCAAACCCTCCAGCTTCTCCCGGTGCGCTCTGGTATGATCAAAGCAGGGAACACGATAAAATAGGCTTGCTACTGTCGGACGAGCATCTTGTCCTTGAGCTTTTTGAAA
>JAKPII010000451.1 GCA_029549885.1 Planctomycetota bacterium | reverse complement strand
CAAAAGCCGCGTGTCAGTTACCGCGAAACCGTGGAGAAGGCGGTCGAGGTTACCGGTGTTTGTCACCGGATTGTGGCAGGGCAACCGTTGTGGGCTGAATTGGTCATCCGCATGGAACCATTCCCACAGGCCCCTAAGCCTGTGGTTGTGACCGTCGAATGCGGGGATGCCTTGCCCCCACCCTTCTTAAAGGCGGCCCTCGAGGTTCTCGAACAACAGGGGGAAGGCGGAGGAACGTTTGGCTTTCCACTGATGCAGGTCCGTGTTGCCGTGCTTGGGGGGCGGGTACACGAAACTGAGTCCAACGAACTTGCCTTCCGTCTGGCAGCGGCAGATGCCTTCGACAAGGCCTTGCGAGAGGCCGGCGTTGTCCTCCTTGAGCCGATCATGAGACTTGAGGTTACGGTGCCTGAAGAGTATGTGGGTGACGTGCTCAGCGATCTGCAACAGCGACGGGCCGAGATCGTGCGGACAACTGTCCGTGGAAAGAATACGGTAATCGAGGCCCGTGCTCCGTTGGCCAATTTGTTTGGATACTCGAATGCCATGCGGAGCCTAAGTCAGGGAAGGGCCTCTTGCAGCATCGAACCTCATAGCTACGGTCCCGCACCGGCTGAGGTCCTAGAAAGCCTCCTCTGATCGGCCCTCTTTTCTTCTCTGGAAAAAAGAAACCTCGGACCGTAAATTGGTGTAATCCAAACTGAGGTTTTTTTGGCAATGCCTGGGATGTAACGACCCAGTTTGGGTTAGCTCCACTCGCTTTGCCCCCAGGGAATCGCTACACAGTGTGCCTTTGTTTTCGATGAGGTAAAGGAATCTCGGTTAACCTGACACCCTGTTGCACGTGGCCGGCGAGGATTTGTTTTTAATTGGGACGAGGTGCGGCCTAGCGGATTGAGCCGATGGTGGTTTGAGGTGCATGACACAATGAAACAGCGACGGGACGTCTTTCCAATTGCGGTGCTGGGATGCCTGTTGGTGTGGGGGTTCTCGGGCCTGTCTGCGCTAGCGCTTGAGCAGGATTTGCTCAACCTCCAGCCAGGTCAAGCAGTGGCGGTGGATGAGACATTCGATGGCAAGTCATTCACCTACGAGGTCGTTGACGTTCAGACGAAGGAACATTGCCTGGTCGTTCGCCTGCGATACCCGTCACCGGTTGTTTCTGAGTTACCTCAAAACAACGTCATCCCGGTTGAATATTATCTTCCTAAGGGTATTCAGGCGAATGGACCACGACGCCCGGCCGTGATTTGCCTCCACATATTGGACGGAAGCCTGGAATTGGTCCGGATGCTGGCCTCGGTCTTGGCATCCCACGGAGTCCCGGCGGTTGTGTTTCAGTTGCCCTATTATGGACCACGCGGGGACAGTGACGGGCCGTATCGGATTCTCGCCGATCCTCAGCATTTCGTAAGCGTGTTGGAGCAGGCATTTCTTGAGGTCAAGCGTGCGGTGGATTTTCTGGCTTCTCGCCCCGAGGTTAATCCTCAGCACATCGGGGTTGCGGGGATCAGTCTTGGGGCCATTATCGCCGCATCGGCGGCGGAGCGGGATCCGCGGATTTATAAGGCGGGTTTAATCTTAGCGGGGGGAAATTTGCGTCAAATAGTCGAAACCGCGCGAGAAGCCGAACCTCTGAGGCGTTTCATCGCAGATTTGGACGCCGATCAGCAGGCATCGATTTGGAAAATCCTCGATACGGTGGACCCGCTTTCGCAGGCAGACTTGCTCAAAGAGCGGGCACAACAGGGGCGGGTCCTGATGATTAATGCCGCAGAGGATGAGGTGATTCCCCGCGCGTGTACGGAGCAATTGGCGGCGGCATTAGGCATTGCCGATCGCGTGTTTTGGTTGAACGATTTAGGACACTACACGGCCTTGGCGGCTTTACCCCGAATTTTAGAGCTAACGGCGGAGTTCTTTGCTGCCGATCTGCCTGCGGATGTGCGGGTCAAGGAGACACCATCCGCGGAGATGACGCCGGTACAGTTAATCGCGGCAACACTTCAGAGATTGACCGAGTTCTATCTCCGAGAGCCTACCGAGGGGGCTTGTCACATTGGGCAAATTAGGGCCCACGTAAATGGTGATGAATACACATTCCTATTCATCCGGGGGGCGGGAGAGAGCTTTCGGCTGGAAGGTCGCGCAAGTGATTTCGGGCAGGTTATGTTGGGACAGCGCGATTATCCTTGGATGATGGCTAGGACCGGCTTGGTCTTCGTTGGACAACCCGATGCCGGTGGTAAGCCCCAATCGCCCTTGAGCTTTGTAAACAACGCGTTGTTAGAACGGGCAAGATTTGCAGTCCTGGCTGTGGCGGGATTGTCCGCCAGCCCGCCAGCCCTCGAAGCGCTCATTCGTGTGAAGGAAGAAGAACAATCCGATGGACGAACGATCATTGTCTCGCCCGTCGACGATACCAATCAAATCGCGGTCCGCTTGAAGTATGCGCGAAACCAACGTTTTCCAAACCGGCTGGAAATTGAGGGAGTTGGCCGAGAGATTCGTGTGGAGATTGAAACTTGGGAAATCGACGTTCCGGCACCGGTTCGCCTTTTTGATCCTCCCTCTGACAAGCCGCAAAAGGTCGTTTCACGGTACGATCTTTACCGCATGTTCGGGGCGGTCATCAATTTTTTGGCAGAGAAAGCCCCTTAAAGGACATCGGATAGGTAACGATAACATGTTGATGCGATAAGGATTTATGCTCGAGAACCAATTGGCTAGTTCTTTTTGGGCCCAGACCAAGGAGACCGAAAACCGTGCTGGTCGTTTTACGCGATCGTAGATTTTTGCTCATTTTTGCCATTTTGGGTTGGTTTGCCCTTGTGTCGGCCTCATTGGGTCGATGTGGGGAAAGCTCGGCAACAGAGTTAAGCGGTACTCGTGGGGACCGGGTAGAGCCTAGGCAAGCCTATCAACTCCTCCGCGTGACGCCAGATGGCCATGGCCTTTTGGCGAGACATGAGGGCAAGACAATCCTGGTCGTGAGCGGAACACCGGAAGAAATGGGCAAGGCCCATGGATCCCTTTTGGCGCCGCAGATCAGGTATTTGGTGGACCGCGTTTTGTACGGGGTGGGAGCAGTTGACTCGATCCAAACGGGCATTTGGTTTTTTGAGCTAATGGACGAAATTCATCGAAGAACGCAGCCGTTTATACCGGAGCGGTATTTTGTGGAGATGGATGCCCTGGCCCGAGCTGCGGGCTTGTCCCAACGCGACGCACGATACGCCAATCTTTTCCCCGAGCGGTTCCACTGTAGTGGCGTGGCCGTTCGGGGTAAGGCAAGCCAGAATGGTCGCGTCATTCACGCCCGCGTTCTTGATTACATGCGCGACATCAATCTCCAGGGATGCGCCACGATTCAAGTATTTGTTCCCGAGGGACGTAACGCCTGGATAAGTGCTGGGTATTCGGGCTTAATCGGCACAGTCACGGCCATGAATGAAAAAGGCCTTGCCGTCGGCGAGATGGGAGGCCGTGGCGAAGGTGATTGGGACGGCATGCCGATGACGCTGCTCCTTCGTGAAATCATGGAACGCGCCGGAACGGTTCAGGAGGCCATTGAAATTTTGAAGGCCACGCCGCGGACATGT
>JAKPII010000415.1 GCA_029549885.1 Planctomycetota bacterium | reverse complement strand
GCGTCGTCCGGCTGGCCCTTCTACCGGGCCGTCGTGATGTACCTCCTTGTCCAAAAAGGTGTCGCCCGAATCCAGCGTCCAATACCGCCAGGGATTGATCAGCTCGCGACTTGGATCAGGCGTCCACGGCGTGACCGGTTTTATAGCGGGTATCGGTGGCGTGCGAACACGACGGAGTTCCTCGGGGACCACATAATGAAGGCTGTCGTCGAATGCGGGGCTGTCAAAAGAAATACCCTCAAGAGTGGGTTCACCCGGAGATTGACCAACGCCAATATAACCAAACGAATGCCAACCACCCCGAAAATAGTTTTCCACGGCGAATCGAGCACTGGGAAGCATGCCACCCTGGCGGTCAAGGATGGCAAGCGCCACGATATAACGTCCCGGTGCGATGTGCTCCGGTACCGCTGCATGGCCTTCCTCGGAATAGACCCTGGGCGGCAAGCGATAAGCGAACGCACCGCTATCCCAGTCTTCTCCGGGCAGCCATCTGCGGAGATCGACCCCCTTCAGCGGGGCAAACCAGACCGGGCGTTTCGTAACCGGGTTTAAGAGTCCGACAGCCACAGGCCAATCAAGATAAAATGGAGCGCTTCCAGTGTTTCGTACAGTGAATTTGACGACAAGTTCATCGCCAGGTTCTATCCTGAGCGGATAGCTCACGGAATCCAGGACAAACCGGTAGCCAAAGACCTTTTGAAGCTCTGACGCACCGGCCACCACCTCCGGATCGGTGTCGTCGTACCCGCTAATCCAGCCGAGATAACTTGCGTGATAGCGGCGAATCTTGTCGATCATGTATCGCCGAAAAGCTGGTACTTTCATTGTCTCGTTCGGCGTACGTCCGAAGGTCTCGTCCGGTTTCGCACTCGGGCGAGTGTTTTGCCAATTGTACTCAACCTCGCCCTCGATCGGAGCGAGTTTCCAGATGTCAGGGTAAACGTGGGTGGCTTGCCAAGGGAACTGCTTCTTTGAGCCATGTGGCGGTTCGCGATCGAGATTGCCAAAGGTGTCGTAGTAGATACCAAACCCAGCTTCCATAAACTCTGGGTCCGTATGCCGAACGAGGATAGGCTTATTCTTGAACGCCTTCTGAAAAGCCTCTACCAGGAGGCGACGCTGCTGAGGGGTTGGCGCGGGATTGTGATGCTCGCCAAAGTACCCGATTAGCCCCATCTGTACGGCAAAGATACGCGGATCATTATCCCATGCCTGCCCCAGTTTTTCCACCAATTTCCTTAACCGTTCCTGAAAAGCAGGACTGTCGTAGTCAAACGTCTGAAGATCGGCCGGCCAGTACTGCCTTCCCGGAGTTCCGTTCCAATCAAGATAAACGCGCGGCACAAGTTTGACGTTAAGGTCTTCGAATCGCTTGCCGTCGATTTCGGTGATCTTGTTCGTGTAGGCAATGATGCGCTCCACCGTATCCCCAGCGCACACCTCAATGTCACTCCACTTGATATATCTCCGCTCAATTAGCCCGTAGGCGTTCTTCTTGTAGGAGCGAAAGCCTTTGAGGGGGTTGTTAATCGCGCCTTGGAACTCGTGAGGGATCACGGTGACCCAACCGTCTCGAACATGGCATTCCTGGGAGGACCCAGCGGAAGCCCATGAAATAATCACCCATGCTATCCCAAGATAAGAGAGCGATCGCATCTTCGGATTCTGTCTTCGGTTGCATTTGCAGACTGAGTCTAGGTTGCAAATTTCCACTGCACGCCTTATAGGCATTTCCTGAATCATGGTTTCTTTTCGCCGTGTTCCGACTGCAACGCCTTCCGAATGAGATCCGGTCGGTTTGTCGTAATCGAGTCGGCCCCCAAATCCCGAAAGACTTTTGCGAGCTGAGGATCGTCGATGGTCCAGACGTGGAACTCATAGCTCTCACGGCGCAAGCGTTCCACAAATGCCCGATTGAC
>JAKPII010000408.1 GCA_029549885.1 Planctomycetota bacterium | reverse complement strand
TCCCGTTCGATCCGCCTTGCAGGACGCATCGGGCTCGGGACAAATCATCGTTCCTTCGCGGTTGGGCGTGCAGGTCCTGTCATTGGCCTGTGCCGGTACGCCGCACAAGAGCAGCAGGACCAGCGAGATCGTCTGAATGAGGGTGCGGCTGGCAAACATGGTCATTTCTCCAAGGCTTTGAGTTGGGCGGTCAGGTCGCAAGGGGCGACGTTGCAGGCGATGGCGGCGGCGAAACTGGATCCGGACCCTGAATTCCGAGAACCTGAAAAACGGTCCGAAACCCAAGACGCGTCTCACGCCCTGCCGCGATCGAATTGCCACCTGGGTGAAGACTGGGAGACTCTTTTTCTTCGTCCGTCTTACCAAGGTCGCTCCATTTTAGAAACATCATGGATGCATGACTTTCGCGAACCGGAAGAAGTAGTCGCCCCCAGCCATATCGTCAGGTATTGTCGGATCCTTGTGGTAAGGGTTATAGAATTCGACGGCTGAAAATCCACACCGATTGATGTAGAAATGAATATTTCTCTTTTCAAAATAGGGAGTCGCGGTTTCCCATATTTTTGTGCTGGCGTGTAGCTTCTCCACCTGATCCCAAATGTTTTTCCCAGCACCACGAGATTGGACTCCATATTTCACAAAAAGAAAATCCAGATGATTGTGTTGCGTGCGTTCGTCAATTACAACAACGACTCCACCGACAATTTGCCCATTTTCAACAGCTTTATATGCCACCGCCCCCTCTTTATTCAGGGACTTGTCGATATCCTCTTCTGGCAACACCTGTTCATCCAACTCTGAAAACTCGGATGCAGCCCCTTTTTGAAAGGCCTTCTGCATATCCCGCTTGAAAAAGGCAATATCTTCCGACTGCAAAGGAAAAAGTTCAACGCTCACCGGCAATCCTCCCCAAACACAGCAAATATAAAAATGACTCCGCTCGATACGTCGGCGATCTATAAACAAAGACAGCCTGTGGCGAAATAGATGCCTGATCCCGATTCACGCACCTGCTCTTCGTTCCACCCGCATGCTCAACCCACTCCTCGAGCACATCCGGTATCTGCGGGATCGCCTTCAAACCGAGAAAGCATACCTGTACTGGGTGCGGCTTTTCCCCTGCTGGGATGGCCGTGCGGCGGTCATGCGGCATCCGCATGACGTGGACGCGGCCAGGCTTGATGGCCTGACCCAACCAGCGCAGGCGTCAGGCCGAATTCAGCCTGCATGGCGCTCCATTTTTCATAGCGTTTTGTGACCATTTCACGCCGGGATCAGCCACTTTTCATCCAGAAAACGGCCCTTCGAGGCCCTCTCAAGGCCTTCCAGGCATTCCCTCGTAATTGCCAACGTTTGACATGAGAGGCGACACACGGCTTGACGTGTGGCGTCCTCTAGATGGAAGGGTTGGGCATCACGTCTTGGCCTGCGGCACAACAGTTGGAGGACCTTTGAATTGTTCCAGCGAGGGGTCAACGCAGGCCCAACTTGGCGCACTTGCCACCCAGATGTTTGTGGTTGGCTTGACTGCAGACGGCTCGTCCAGTGTGCCCACTCGAACAACCGTAAGTCCTGGGCGACCGCTTGAATCTGAAAACAACTGGGTGCCGCAGCTTGAGCAGAACCGGCGGGTAACCGTGTTTCCACTATCTGCGGGCTTTACGTGCTTGCCCGGCGAACCTGAGACCTCAATGGCGTCGCTTGGGAAGATGACGTTGACCGTTCCGTTAGAGGAGATTCTCTGG
>JAKPII010000394.1 GCA_029549885.1 Planctomycetota bacterium | reverse complement strand
TTTGCAGGCGGTTCTCAAAGATGTCCGCCATGGCATAAAGTTCTACGGGACCGTTGGCCACCGAGAACGCATCTTTGACGGCTCCCGATCCACGACCACCACAACCGATGAGGGCCAAACGTATAGTGTGATCCTCGCCCGCATGAACCGCAGGAACAGTGCCAGAAAGCAGAGTCACGGCCGCAACTCCCGCGGCTGTGCCACAGACTGTCAAAAAATCCCGTCGGCTTGCACGTTCCAAGTGTAATTGTTGCGATCGCTGATGGCGGGGCATGATCAACTCCTTATGCTACGGCGTCCGCTACATGCGGAAATGCTGGGGTAGGGTTTCATGTGCCGGCTCACCTCTTGTCATGGCGAGCGGCAACCCGTGTGTTAGGATAAGGACGAGAGGGCCGCAGTGCAATAGACCTAGGTTTACACCTCTCCGCCGGTTTTTCGTTTGAGGTACAATGACAGTTTGCGACCCAAGGGGGTGGGAGCAGTAGGGACGTGTCACAAACTGTCAGTTTTCTGCCCAATCGTCTTGCTCGTAGCTATGTCAAAACCAACATTTGCCGAACACTTGCAACAAGGGGTTGTCGTTTTTGACGGTGCCATGGGGACGGAAATTTACCGTCACCATGTCTTCACCAATCGCTGTTTCGACGAACTCAATCTCTCAGATCCAAAACTGATCGAGAAGATCCACCAATCCTACTGCGACGCCGGGGCCGAAGTGCTGACAACGAATACATTCGGGGCCAACCGGGAAACATTGGCAAAATACGGGCTGGCAGAACAGACTGCCGCTATCAATCGGGCCGGTGCCCAGATTGCGCGAAAGGTCGCCGATGCCGCCGGGCGTCCGGTCTTTGTCGCCGGCTCGATCGGTCCCTTGCCAAATTTGACATATTCCGAAAGCGACTATTGTTCTCTTATCTGGGAACAGGTGGATGCCCTTATGGAGGGCGGCGCCGATTTCATTATTTTCGAGACGCAACCGAGCCGCAAAGCCATTGAAATGTGTGCAGCGGCCATGCAAGCGCGGCGTGAGGTGCCCTTTGTGCTTTCCGCCGCTGTGTACGAAGATGGAGAAACGGCGTCAGGTGAAAATATCCAGCGGCTCTTGGCACCTTTACCGGAAGGTTTTCCTTCACCCATTGCCTGGGGGTTTAATTGCGGCAGCGGTCCTCACGGGCTGCTTTCTGCGGTGGAACAAGCCATCCGCTTGGCCAATGGACCGCTCATTGTTCAGCCCAACGCAGGAATTCCCAAAGAAGTGGAACATCGGCGGATTTATCTTTGCTCCCCAGAATATTTGGCTGAATACGGAAAACGTTACGTCAATCTCGGAGCTGCTGCGGTGGGCGGCTGTTGCGGCACGACGCCTGACCACATCCGCGCGTTGTGTGATGCCGTCAAACCGCTCGTCCGTGCGCGGATCAAGCCCGTGGTCGTAACGACTGAACCCGTGGCGCTCAAGGAACCGGTGCCTTTCGCCGAGCGGTCGCGTTTTGCCTGGCGGCTTGCCCACAAGCAGTGGGTCACCTCTGTGGAGTTGGTGCCGCCGCGCGGATTTGATCTGCGGGACATTATCGACAAAAGTAAAATGCTCCACCGACACGGGGTGGATGCTATCAACATTCCCGATGGTCCCCGGGCTAGCTCACGGATTTCGCCCCTTATCACGGCTGACCGCATTCAGCGGGAGGCCATGATCGAGGTCATCCTCCATTTTTGTTGCCGTGACCGTAATCTCATCGGGATGCAAGCCGATCTGTTGGCCTGCGCTGCCTGCGACATTCGCAATATCCTCTTTGTGACGGGTGATCCCCCCAAACTGGGAAACTATCCGCACGCCACGGGCGTCTTTGATACGGATTCGATTGGCATGGTGGCGGTGCAAAAGCGACTCAATCAGGGTGTGGACTTGGGAGGGCAGTCCATTGATCCGCCAACGGCGGCCGTGATCGGCGTTGGTTTGGACCCCACGGCCATCGACCAGAAACGCGAACTCGATCGTTTCCAGCGGAAGGTAGAGGCCGGGGCCGAGTTCGCCATCACGCAGCCCGTGTTCGATCCCGATGCCCTCCTCCGTTTTCTCGATAAGGTCCAGCACCACGGTATACCCATCATTGCCGGTATCTGGCCGCTAGCCAGTCTCCGCAATGCAACGTTCCTCAAGAACGAGGTACCGGGTGTGGTAATCCCCGATTGGGTTTTGGACAAGATGGCCTCGGTATCCAGCCGGGAAGACCAACTCAAGATGGGAATTGAGATTGCCCGGTACTCAGTCGAACGGATCCGCGATCGTGTGGCGGGCATCCAGGTCAGTGCCCCATTTGGCAAAGCCGCCATTGCCTTAGAGGTAATCGGGGCGTGAAGTGTAAGGGATATGGGATCGTCGAACACCCTTAATCGGTCTGACGTAAATCCGCAATGCGGCGGACCCAATCGGATGGCCCTGCCCGTGGTGTTCGATGTTCGTACCGTAACGGAGACAGGCGGCGGTCCGGAGAAGACGATCCTCCTTGGTGCCCGCTGGTTCGAGGATCGTCATTGGCCGGTGTATTGTGTGTATCTTCATCCGCCAGGCGATCCGGGATTTGAGGCAATTCGCCAAAAAGCCGCCGAGTTGCGGCTGTCGTATTTTCTCCACCTCGATGATCGGGGCCCCCTCGATGGGCGGCTCTTGCGGCGGCTTTTGGCCCTTTGTCGGCAACACCGACCGGTGATCTGGCATGGACATGATTACAAGTCGGACGCCCTGGGCTGGCTCATCCATCGCTTTCACCCCATGAAACTGGTGAGCACGGTCCATGGTTGGGGCGTCCCCGGTCGTCGGGTGTGGCTTTACCATTGGATTCATCGGCTATGTCTCCGCGGCTTTGATCGCGTATTTTGTGTGTCCGCAGAACAATACACCATTTGCCGACAGTCCGGCATTCCCCCGGGGATTTGCGAGGTCCTGGAAAATGGCGTGGATTGCGAATTCTTCCGCCCCCAAGTTAATCGTGACGAAAAAAAAGAGGCTCTTGGCATTCCTCCCAATCGGTTTGTGCTGGGCTACGTCGGGCGGTTATCTCCCGAAAAGAACTTGACTCTGTTACTAGATGTGGCTCGAAAGCTCCTCGCGCAAAACTGCGAGGTGCACGTTCTCCTCGTGGGGGATGGCCCGGAGCGCCGGGCGTTGTCCGAGCATGCTCATCGAATTGGAATCGCCGACCACATCACGTTTGCCGGCTATGCTGCGGATCCGCGCCCCTACTATGCCGCAATGGATGTATTCCTCCTGTTAAGCCGAAGCGAAGGCCTCCCTAATGTGTTGCTGGAAGCCCTTGCCACAGGGTTACCCGTGATATGTACGCCCGTCGGGGGTATTCCCAACGTGATCGAGTCAGGCCGTAATGGTCTCGTTGTTCCCCTGGAAGATGTCCCCAGTCCGACGGCCGCCATCCAGCAGGTGATGACTGACCCCAAACTTGCTAGACGTCTTGGCGAGGTAGGGCGTCAAACCGTGGTCAGCCGTTACAGTTTCGAGCATCGTATGGAACGCCTGTGTCAATCGTACTGGCTTTTGTTGGGGCGAGATGAAATGGTCGAGACAGTATGAGTTGGCGGCGAACACGCCGATCTTGCCCATTTTCCGTAAAACCGTTAGGATTCACCGACAGGCGTTCATTTCCGGACAGGTCTCGAACTGGATACAATGGGTTAAGTAGGAGAGGCCTCGGAAATATTATCGTGGACCGGCCGGATTTGCGTGGCCTTGCGGTCGCATGATGGTCATTGTGTGCTAAAGTCAGTCGCCGGGTAGCAACCAGCGATTGACAATTATGGGTGTTTCTCTTGACATTTTGGGTGAAAAGGATGAATCAAGCGCTGTCTTTGTCTCGTCGTTTTGTGTCGTTTCTCTTGTGGGGAGGATTGCTTGTTGCTTTAAGCACGATTCCCGCTTGCGGTGACCCCACGGGCCCTCGTGCCCAGGACCGGCATATCGCAAGGACGGTGGCCCTTAAACTCCCCCAGGCTCATCTCACGAAGCATCCTTTGGATCAGGAGATTGCCGACCGGGCCTTCAAGCTTTTCATGAAGTCGCTCGACCCCATGAAACTGTACTTCTACCAGTCCGACATCGATCGCTTCGCTGCGAAGAAGTCGCAGTGGGTTGAGCTTCTGAAAGCCGGTGATATAAGTCCCGCTTATGAAACCTACTCGGTGTTCCTCCAACGTGTTGACGAACGGGTGGAGACAGCCTTGAAGATTCTCGAGCAACCGTTGGACTTCACCGTGGATGAGGAGATTATCCGCGATCCTGATCTGTTGACTTATCCGAAAACGCCGGAGGAAGCCTACGAACGTTGGCGCAAGCGGATCAAGCTCGACCTGCTCGTTTTGAAGGCTGACAAAGAAACGACGGGCCAGGCCGCGATTGAGAAACTTCAGAAGCGTTACACCAGCTTCCGCAAACGTGTCCACCAAACGGACGAAGATGAGTTGCTGGAAACTTACCTTTCGGCCTTCTGCGAGGCCTATGACCCGCACACCAGCTACATGTCCCCGGAAACGCTCGAAAACTTCGATATCACCATGAAGCTTGAGCTGGAAGGCATCGGGGCTGCGCTACAGTCCGAAGATGGTTACGTGGTGGTCAAGAAACTGATTCCCGGTGGCGCCGCAGCCAAGGACGGACGGCTAAAGATCGACGACAAGATCGTGGGCGTCGGCCAGGGCGAGACGGGCGAAATCGTCGATGTCGTCGATATGAATCTTTCGGATGTGGTCAAGCTTATTCGCGGCAAGCGAGGAACCGTCGTCCGCTTGGAAGTGTTGCCTGCTGATGGCGGACCAAAGAAGCTGATCACGATTACCCGGGAAAGGATCGAACTGAAAGATAGCGAGGCAAAAGGGCAGGTCTTCGAAGCCGGCCAAAAACCGAATGGACAGCCCTACCGTATCGGCGTGATTGATCTTCCCAGCTTTTACATGGATATGTCAGGGGCGCGGTTAGGAATCCCTGAATTTCGCAGCACGACGCGAGATGTCAGGCGGATTCTGGAGTCCTTTAATCAACAAGGTGTGGACGCCGTTGTTTTGGACTTGAGGCGGAATGGTGGTGGGTCGCTTCAAGAGGCCATTAATCTGACGGGATTATTCATTGAGTCGGGTCCGGTCGTGCAGGTCAAAGATTCCGTCGGCCGGATCATGGTCTATGACGATGAAGACACCAGCATTGTTTGGCGGGGTCCCTTGATTGTGGTCATCAGTAAGTTCAGTGCCAGTGCCAGCGAGATTCTCGCCGGGGCCATTCAAGACCACCGTCGGGGAATTATCGTGGGTGACCAAAGCACGCATGGCAAGGGAACGGTGCAAAGCCTCATTGATCTCGGACAAGAGCTGTTCCGGCTTCCCAATGCCCCACCGCTAGGTGCGCTGAAACTTACGATTCAGCAGTTCTATCGGCCTAACGGCGAGAGCACACAAAATCGGGGCGTTATTGCCGACATCGAGATTCCGTCTTTGACAAACCATTTGGAAGGAATTGCCGAGTCTGATTTGGATTACGCCTTGCCGTTTGATCAAATCCGCCCGGCGCAATACAAGCCCTATTCCGATGTCGATTCGTCGGTGATCGAGTACCTGAAACGACGCTCCGAGGAGCGCGTGCAGAATTCGCCGGACTTCCAGAAGGTCAAGGCCGACATTCAGCGGTATCTTGCCCAACGGGAAAAGAAGAGTGTGCCCCTCATGGAAGAAAAGTTTATGGCCCAGGTGAAGGAACTGAATGCCGACAAAGAGGAAGAGAAGCGGCTCAAGGCCCTTACCGAAGGTAATGAAGAGGGGATTGAGCGGGATTATTACCTCGATGAAGTCCTCCAGATTATGGTGGATTATTTGCAATATCGGGTAATTGCCCAAGCCCGCTAGACTTTCCGGCTTACCTTCATCGTTCACGAGAGCGGTCCGCCACGTTGCTTTGGGGAAAAGCCATTTGGATTGTCTGGAAACAATGCGACGCATCGTTTGCCTGAGTACGGTTTGCCTTCTGATGTTGGCGGTACAGACCCTTGCCTGGGCGCAGTTCAAAGAGGACACAGGCAAAGGATGGCGATTAGGCGAGCCTGTTGTCCATCGTTGGCAAGCGGGAATCGTGGTTAAAGCCGTGGCGGGGGCTTGTAAGAACATGGTCGGTACCGCCCCCCTGCCGCGGGATTGGCCGGAGCAGCAGGTCGAAATCGTGGAAGAGGACTTCTCGCCGGGGGTGAGTGTCCAGTATCGGACCGTTAACAACCTTGTCGAGCAAATGGTGGTCAAGATACCGAATCTTCCTAACGGTCAAGAGGCCAAAGCCATCGTGACCGTGGAGATTCGCCGTTTTGTGCAACTGCCGCCGGAAAACACCTCGATCTTCAAGATCCCCACGACGATGCCCGCCCAGGTTCGGATGTTTCTCACGCCGAGTCCCAAGATCGAGTCGCATGACCCCAAGATCAAGGAACAGGCAAAGCAACTTATTACTGCGGGCGATCATGATTGGGAAAAGGTGCGTGCCATCTACACGTTTGTCCGCGAACATGTGCA
>JAKPII010000367.1 GCA_029549885.1 Planctomycetota bacterium | reverse complement strand
CTTGTGTGCCGTTACATTCGCGATCCCGTTTATGTGGATCGGGGCGGAGCGGGCGCTACTTAGCAACAAGAACGACGTCAAGTCATGGCTCCCCGATACTTATGAGGAGACCGCCACTTTTGAGTGGTATCGTAATCACTTTGAGAGTGATATGTTTATCTTGGCAAGCTGGGAGGGCTGCACGCTGGATAGCCCCAAGTTAGACCTGCTTGCCCGGCGACTAGCTTTGGACATCCAACGCTCCTCAAATGATCCCTACCGGTTTTTCAAAAGTGTGATCACCGGGCCACAGCTCATTGATCAGCTAGTCGAGGATCAGGGTCTCACTCGGGAGCAGGCGATCAATCGTCTTCGAGGGTTTCTTGTCGGGCAAGATGGGAAGCAAACCTGTCTGGTCCTGGTGATTGATCCGGAGGCCGAGGCACGCTGGGAGAAACACTTCGGTAAAAACCCACGGAAAAAGTTCCTTCACGCTGTTCTTGATAGCGTCTATGCTGCCGCCAAAGAAATTTGTGATATTGATCCAGATGAGCTTCACCTGGGCGGGCCCCCTGTGGATAACGTTGCGATCGACGTCGAGGGCCAAAGGTCTCTTGTCCGCCTAGCGATTGTGTGCGGCGCTGTAGGCGGCCTTATGGCCTGGTGGTGCCTGAGGAGTGTGGTTTTGACCCTCCTTGTCTTTTCCACCGGGGTCTACAGTGCCGGTCTTAGTATGATCCTCGTGTGGCTGACGGGGACCGAGATGAATGCCATTCTCTTGACCATGCCAGCCTTGGTCTATGTGGCAGCGGTCTCCGGTGCCATTCACATGGCCAACTACTATCGAGACACGCTGCGAACACACGAGCAGTGGGGATTACCGGACCCGGCTGTGGGCGCGCCAGAAAAGGCACTAAAAAGTGCTTTTTTGCCGATATTTTTGGCGACTTTCACCACGGCATTCGGATTGGCTTCATTGTCTATCAGCGAGCTAGTCCCGATTCAGACATTCGGGATTTTTTCTGCCGCCGGCATTATTGTGAGCTTTTTGTTCCTGTGCCTCTACGTCCCGGCCATGCTCCAAGAATGGCCGGTACGCAATATTACCAAACCGAGGCGGACAGCATTTTTTGATCCGGGACGATGGTCGGGATGGGAACATGTCGGCGAGATCATATTGCGGCGGGGTTCCTGGGTTGTTGCCGGGTGTATCCTGCTTATGGTCCTCGGTGCCATTGGCGCTAGCCAAATCACAACCTCGGTCAAATTAATGCGTCTTTTCTCTCCAAAGGCCAGGATCATCCAGGATTACGCCTGGTTAGAGGAAAAGTTAGGACCCCTTGTCCCAATGGAAGTGGTCATCAAAGTTGATCGGGACCGTGCGAAGCTCGATTTGCTTGACCAAATAAAACTCATCAGTGAGGTTCAACACGCGATTCAGCAACTTCCCGATGTGGGTAGCGTCGTTGCAGTTCCTACGTTCGCCCGACCACTGCCCTCTCGGCCAGGTTTGGTAGAAAGGCGCACGTGGATCGTGCAATTACAACGGCACCGGGAAGACCTTCGCGACTATTGGTCGGAAGAAGAAAGTTGTGAATTGTGGCGAATTAGCGCTAGGGTGAAGGCCCTCACCGACCTTGACTACGGTGTCTTTGTAAACGACATCCGACAGGTGGTCGAACCGGTGCTGGCCAAGTACCGTGCTCGCAGTGCGGACGGTGTCACGGCAACTTACACGGGTCTCGTTCCCCTGGTCTATAAGGCGCAACACTCGCTGCTAAATGGCCTCTTGACAGGCTTTGCCGGCGACCTCGTCCTCATTGCCGTCGCCATGGTGTTTGTCATGCGGGATTGGTCGGCTGGCTTGCTCCTGGCCCTGGCCAGCGTGTTCCCCATTGCCGTGGTTTTCGGGGCAATGGGCTGGCTTGGCATCGTGGTGGATGTTGGAACGGTGATGACACCTGCCGTAGCCCTGGGTGTCACCGTTGACGACGCTATCCACTTTATGTTGTGGTGCCGTCACGGTCAGGAGCGTGGCATGAACCGCCACGAATCGATCATGTTTGCCTATCGTGATTGTGCACAGGCAATTTACCAAAGTTGGGGGGTTATCGGTTTGGGGTTGTCAGCATTTGCTCTGAGTTCGTTTTCGCCAACCCAGCGCTTCGGTTACCTCATGCTCGCGATGCTAACGGCTTCGTCATTTGGGAATCTTGTCCTGCTGCCAGCCCTGTTAGCAAGTCCGCTGGCCAATTACTTCTGGCGGAGTGGCGCGAAGCAGGCCGAAAGAAAACGGAGCCAGCTCAAAACGCAAAAGGCTCCCGACCTACATCCCCACGTTATTCCTTTGGAGCAACCAGCCTTCGAGGAAGAACCCGTGGGCGTGTGTGCCACCTCGGAAGGGGTAATTTATCTCGAAACGGGGGGTGACGGTGTGACGCCGAGTTTTCCATCAGAGCGTGATTGTCCCCAGCGGTGGTCGGGGGCAAGGAAGCACCGGCTGCCCCACAAGCCGCGTTGACAGCGCCTCAGGCTTTTGTGCGATTGGCTCCTTGGTTCGTGCCAGTGATTTGCTGACCATAATCGTCCGGCAGGTTGTTTTGGGGTAGGGGTCACTAAAAAACGGCCCGTCACCTCTTGCCTCTCATTGTGAAACGATTTAGTTTAAGGGGTTGTCGTTTCGTTAATTCGGAGAGCATCCCCCCATCTTGGGTCAAGACAGGGTGACAATTGGGTTACTTTCGAGATTTGCAATAAAGGTTCCTTTTCATGGCGCAAAAAGCCTCAACTCGGGAGATTCCTTATCTGGCACAGCGTTCTCGTAAGGGGGTCATCACCGGAGTCCAGGTTTTAGGGTTGGGAAGCTATTTACCCGAGACACGGGTTCGCAACGAGGATCTCGTCAAGCTTGGTTGTGATCCAGAATGGATTATTCAGCGGACGGGAATCTTGGAGCGCCGGCATGCGCCGCCTGAAATGGCAACCAGTGACATGGCCGTTGAGGCAGCTAGGCGATGTCTGCTCAGTGCCCAGGTCAATCCCAAGGAAGTCGATCTCGTTGTCTTCGGAACATACACGCCCGATATGACGATGCCGGCCACAGCGAGTCTCGTGCAGGAAAAACTGGGACTCTTTGCCCCAGCCATGGATATCCAGGCTGCATGCACGAGTTTTATGTTTGCACTGATCACAGGAATGCAGTTTGTCGGGACGGGCTGCGCCAAGCGTCCTCTGGTCATCGGGGCCGACTGCAATTCACGGGTCTGCAATCCCAACGATCCCAAGACGTTTCCCATCTTCGGTGATGGGGCAGGGGCCGTTGTCCTGGGACCGGGCGACAAGGATCAGGGGTTGATTGCGTTCAGTTACGGGTCGGACGGGGCCGGATTTGATCTCCTTTATCGCCCCGCAGGGGGAACCCGGACCCGAAAAGACGAGCCGGGGCAGCTAGTCGACGACGGCTATTTGGTCATGGAAGGCCGACCGGTATTCAAGTGGGCCGTCCGCATGCTTAATCAAACGGTTCACGATGTATTGGAAATGGCGGATCTTACGTTGGCGGAAATCAAGCTTGTCATCTTCCACCAAGCCAACTTGCGAATTATTAAAGCCGCCGCGGAAACCATTGGCATTCCCGAGGAGAAACTCTATAACAATCTCGATCGATATGGAAACACATCCTCGGCCAGCATCCCCATCTGCCTCGACGAGGCCGTTCGAGAGGGCCGTATCGAACGCGGTGACCTCGTCCTCCTAAGCGGGTTCGGGGGCGGTCTCTCTTGGGCCACCGGCATCTTGCGGTGGTGATCAGCACCGGCGTGCAAAGCTCTTTGATCTAGAAAAATTGTGCCCTCACATTGTCTGAGGTCCGTTCCACTTGCTCAATTGAGCCCGTTTTTGCCGCGTGCGATACCAGGTCCGGAAAATGGCTGCCACATCATTCCACATATTGGAATAGTCTTGGCCAGAAGCAGCCAAGCCAATATGATGAAGGGCTAAAGTCACCCCAAGGGTCACGGCAATTGATTGTTCCTTAACGGCCTGTACCGCATACGGAGGTAACTTGGCTTGAAAGCGTGGCGACTCGTTGCGCTTGTCGCTGTAATTGTTGCGGGCATGACATATGCTAGCGAAACATCCCCGCCAAGTCTGCCCGCTTTTAAGGTCGAAAGCCGGGTCGATTTGGGTGAGGCAGAAAAGGCTGTCACTTCGAGCATAACCATCTTTTCGCGGACAAAAGTGTTCGATTTTCTAGAAAAACCCGCGGAAGTGACCATCATCGATTGGAGGGACCAACGTGTCGTCCTACTCAACCCCTTGCATCATGAGCAAACCGAACTGAGTTTTGACACTATTTTTCGATTTCAAGAGCGCGTTCAAGCCCGTGCACTGCAGGACAAGGACCCACGCCAACGGTTTTTCGCCAATCCTGCCTTCACTATCCGGATGGACTCTACAGAAAAGGAGTTGGTCTTTGCCAGTAACTGGTTAACCTATCGAGTAAAGGTATCCGACACAGTCGACCCAGCCCTCATACGGGAATTTCTGCGGTTCTCGGATGTGATGGCTCAGCTCAATTGCCTCTTGGTGAAGGGGTCTCGCCTGCCTCATCCGCGGATAAAGGTCAACAAGACCCTTCTGGAACGAAACCTCTTTCCGGAAGAGGTCATCCTCATCAACGGTCCAAGAAATTTTTTCGAATGGCTACCCGGTCGTCGTTCGATCGTGCGGAGCACTCATCATCTGGTGTTGGAATTAACGCCCCAAGATCGTGCACGGCTCACGCAAGCCGAAGAGTGGACGCAGACATTCCGGCGCGTCAACTTCATCGACTATCAGGCGAAGCTCGCGGCAGAATAAGCCGGGACTCGCGGTAGCGCTTTTTGGTGGCCTAACCGTTCACAAGCGGGTCTTCTCTGCCTCTTCCTCGATGGCTTTGACTTCCTCCGGTGTCAATTCCCGACATCGGATACTGCGAATCACGCCCGTGGAGCACCACGAAGCGAAACCAAACGGTTTGCAGAGGTCAACTTCATAACGAGTGGAAATCCGTCGATCGCCGATAACTAAATCAACCACCTTTTTGTCATCAATCCAGACCTCAATTTTCACTTTTGTTACCCGCACGCGGAACTTGTACCACTGATTGTCCTTGAACACCATAAACTGGGTTGTCTCGTTATCAGAGGCATCGTTGAAGTTAATAGATGAAAGGCCGATAACCGACCCACCCCATCCCCCTGTGACAAAGCTACAGAAGGTGTCACCGACGGGAAACGTCACCGTGGCAAAGAAATCGATCCCATCTGTCCTTTTGGCGACATACTCGACCTCGTAGTTCACTTTGGGGAATTCACCCTCCCATGCGATACCTGTCATGGGATCCCCGCGCTCCATGACGATACACCCGTCTTGGACGCGAACCTCACCCTCACCGCCGAACTTGGGTACCTTCCAGCCTTTCAATGACTTACCGTCGAAAAGGTCCCGCCACTTATAGGGAGAGGTTGCCGACTCTTTCTTCTCCTCAGCGGATTTCGTCGGAGAAGAGGGCTGGGCAGAAGATTGCGACTCACCTCGCACCAGTGCAGCCCAAGACCCGACAAAAAAGGTCGCGCAAAGAATGCCGATGAAAAGTCGTCCGAGGCTTAATTGACGCCCATTTGTCATTCTCTCACGAATCATCGTCAACCTCCGTCGCTCTTGCGTTACACTAATCCTCCTCGGGAAACTAATCCGTCGCGAGCCTGTTCGGCGACTTTATTATGTCACGACTCACTTCTTCAGTGAAGCATGACAAGCCGATTTCAGTCAGCAATCATCCCGCTGTGAATTACCCTGGCCTGCCTTGCGTTGATCCAATCCCGCACAAGGGCTGTTCTTGCGTATTCTCCAACCAGGTGAGGCGATGGTGGGCGTCCCTCCATACTGTAGGATCACGCGGCGCCTTCTTCCTTCAAATCTCATACGCTTTCGGTGGTCGAAATCTTTTGCTACCAACGGAAGATACGGCGTGAACGCTGCTCCTTTTCGTCAAATGTGGGAAACTCTATGATGTCCAGTGGAAACATCGTGACCACGTTCTGTACGGATTGTAGAAGGATTCGGCATGCTAATCTCGCCACAAATAAGCAAGAAGGCCCTGGCTCAGTTATGCCGCCGTCTGGCAACACAGACGGAAGCCGGCTTGGAAATCCGGACAATTTGCCGCCGCGAGGCTCAACGCGCCACCGGTTGGATTAATCGTCGAGTCTTTTCCCAGATCAGCCAGGCTGTTGACCACGGCCAGAGCCTTTCCGACGCCTTTGATGCGACCAACGATTTTTTCCCGCCGCTTTTCCGGGAGATTGTGCGGATCGGCGAACAAAGTGGGCATCTTCCCGAGGCATTTCGCCTTCTTGCGCAGTATTACGAAGAAGAATTGCATCGTCGCCGTACATTCTGGATGCTTTTGGCCTGGCCCTTGTTTGAGTTGTCTCTTGCGGTATTGGTCATTGGGTTCCTGATTTGGATTATGGGAACGATCAGTACCCAGTCAGGGATGACAATTGACCCGTTGGGTTTTGGCCTTATTGGGACCCGCGGGTTAGCCATTTATGCCACCTTTGTGGCAGCGTGCATAGTAACGGTCATTTTCTTGATTTGGGCTATTCGACGCGGGATGCTTTGGACGCAACCGGTTCAATATCTTGTCGATATGCTGCCAGTCCTGGGGGAGATTTATCGAACCCTGGCCTTGGCCCGTATGGCCTGGGCATTGTCCATCGTGGTGCGCTCATCGATGGATGTTCGCTCTGCTGTCGATTTGGCTTTACAGGCGGCCAACCACCTCAGGTTCACGGCAATCCGGCCTCGTGTCTGGCGTTCGCTTCAGGCTGGGAAGTCGCTCTATCTTACCTTTGCCGAAGCAGAAATATTTCCCCAAGATTGGTTGGACGTGCTCCGCGTCGGTGAAGAGAGCGGCAAACTGGATGAAGCTCTCAGTCACCTCAGCCGTGTTTATGCCGACCGCGCAGCCCAGGCCATGAAAATACTCAGCGTCGTTGGGGCCGTGGCCGTGACGTTATTGATCGCAGGCGTTATTATCTTCCTAATCTTTCGCCTTGCGCTTTTTTACATTGGGCAGATTCAGAGTGCATTGCCAGCTTGAAGAACCCCAGCACACCTTGACATATCACATTCAGGTCCGTTCCGTGACAGCGTCTTGGCCAACGAGGTCTTTCAGCGCCTTGAGAAACGTGTCGTATGTGCTTTGACCAAACAGGACAAATCGAACCAAGGCCGGTTTTCCATGCTGCCGCAAGAACTCCATCGTGGTTCCGAGGGCAATCTTGGCTGCCTCTTCAACGGGATAACCGTAGGCCCCACAACTAAGGGCAGGAAAGGCAACGCTCTGGCAGCCATGTTCGATGGCTAGACTAAGCGATTTGCGATAGGCCGAGGCAAGCAATTCCGCTTCGCCGTGTTGGCCATCGCGGTAAATCGGCCCCACAGCGTGAATAACATACTTTGCCGGCAGCCGACCCGCGCCAGATATTACGGCAGAACCCGTGGGGCAACCCTCCGGATATTTAGCACGTGTTTCGGCCATGATCTCGGGTCCTCCACGGCGATGAATGGCACCATCGACACCTCCGCCACCGGCCAAACGGCTGTTGGCGGCATTGACAATTGCATCAACCTGCTGCTCTGTGATGTCCCCTTGAACAAGCTCGACCACACATCCACCAAGGGAGACGCTTACCGGCATATCTCTGTCTCCATGCAACGATTAGTCCGAGAATCCGCCTTGAAACCTCACTATCGACGGAAAGCAAATTCCCCCGAAAGATTTGACTGGCAACGCCCACAAAAACGCAACCCGTGTGGCATCAACTAAACCGGCCTAAAAAGCCTTTTTCCTGGCACAACCCTATTGTGCGGACGCGCGAAAGTCTTTTCAACGCCTCGCCCTGCAAGTCTCCTTTGGAAATCCGACAACAATAAAAGGGGATCGTCGCCGGGCCCCAATATCGCTCAACGATCGCGCCATTGGTATGATAAATAGCATTATGGGATCGGCTTGCTCCGATCGAGTGAGCCGGCCCCTCCCGAAGTCCGATACGCGTCTTCCCTGTCATGCGTTTTTCGAGAAAGGAGTTAGCATCATGAGACGTCGCGAGTTTCTGGCTGCAGCGGGTGCCGGTGTTGCCCTCTCGACCTTCCCCTTGAGGTGGACCCACGGGGCGTTCAGTGCACCCAAGAAAATCCTCTATTTCACGCGGTCGGCGGGTTTTGAACATTCCGTAGTCGCCCGCAAAGGTGGCGAGTTGGCCTTCTCCGAAAAGATCCTCATCCAATGGGGCAAGGAAGTTAACGTCGAGGTTGTCTGCAGCAAGGATGGCGGGGTCTTCGATGGCGATTTGGATCAGTTTGACGCCTTTGCATTTTACGCCACAGGTGATTGGACCAAGCCGGTTGATCGGCCTAACGAGCCGCCAGCGACGGAATCCGGGGTCAAGCGGCTTCTAGAAGCGATTGCCGCAGGCAAGGGCGTCATCGGATTCCACGCAGCCAATGATGCCTTCCATAGCCGCGGCAACGAGATTTCCCCGTTCATCAAGATGATTGGCGGCGAATTCGCCTCTCACGGTCGCCAGCAGGAAGCTACCATGAGGGTTGTTTCTCCCAAGTTCCCCGGCTGCGAGAAACTCGGCGACTCCTTCCGCATGATGGAAGAATGGTATGCCATGAAAAACCTCGCGGATGATCTGCACGTTATCCTGGTTCAAGAGACTGAAGGCATGCAGGACGCCTGCTATCAGCGCCCACCTTATCCTGCCACTTGGGCGAGGATGCACGGCAAGGGACGGGTCTTCTACACCTCATTAGGCCATCGCGAAGATGTTTGGGAAAGCTCCATCATGAAGCAAATCAGCCTGGGTGGCCTGGCCTGGGTATTAGGCGAAGTGAATTTCGACCCCGTTCCCAACATCAAGGAAGTGACACCTGGAGCAAACCAACTTCCCAAGTGATCTCAGTTAGTTAGACGCATTTGAGTGTGGTAGTCGGAGCAGGGGGCGATGCAGTTGCGCCCCCTGTTCTGTCCGATGTGGCGGTTTTTCGGATAGGAATTGTGACTTGGAGTAAAGATTGTGAGCTTCGCAGCGCTCTCTCGACGACGATTTGGCCAGATCGTGGCTGGCGCCGCCAGTGTTGCGGTCTTCACGTGTGAGCCCCTCCAGGCTAAGCGAATTCCTGAAGTAACGTCGCCTCTTGAGGCATTTCGCTTTTGCCTAAATACGGCCACGATCCGGGCGCAGCGTTTGCCATTGGCTGAAGAGATCGATTTGGCCGCCAAGGTGGGCTATCACGGCATTGAACCTTGGACTCGGGAAATTGAGGAGTACATTTCCTCGGGCGGCAAACTCGCCGATCTTCGCAAGAGACTCCAAGATCGCGGGTTAAGTGTGGAAAGCGCCATCGGTTTTCCCACGTGGATGGTCGATGACGACACCCAACGGGCCAAGGGCTTCGAGCAGATGAAGCGCGAGATGGATTGGATCGCTCAATTGGGGGGAACACGGATTGCGGCGCCACCGGCAGGGGCCTATAACTCACCGCCTATTGACCTCCGTCGTGTGGCTGAACGTTATGCCCAATTGCTGGATTTGGGTCACTCCATGGGCGTTGTCCCTCAATTGGAGATTTGGGGTGCATCAGCCAACTTGAGTCGCTTGAGCGAGGCGGCTTTTGTATTGGTGGAATGCGGTCACCCGGATGCCTCCGCCCTTTTTGATGTATTTCACATCTACCGAAGCGGGTCGCCCGTGGCTGGGCTACGGGTGTTCAACGGTCGGAACCTCCACGTGTTCCACATGAACGATTATCCTGCCGATCCACCACGTGAGAAGATCCGCGACTCCGATCGTGTCTTCCCGGGCGACGGTGTGGCCCCCCTGTCCACGATTCTGCAAATCCTGGCCGAGATTGGCTTTCAAGGCACACTTTCTTTGGAGCTTTTCAACCCCGAATATGCCAAAATGACGGCCGAGGAGGTGGCGCAGACCGGTCTTGCGAAGATGAAAAATGCCGTTCTTACGGCGTTTCAAAAGGAAAGTAGCTGAACTAATCGATTCGCACCGCATAGAAGGGTCACCCTGGCGGGAAACAATGCCCAGCCAGGGTGACGTATTACACTCGGCGAGTTTGAAAGGTCTCGAATCAGGTCTTAAATCCAGCGACGAGTTGACGGAGGGCGTCGGCCTGGGCTCCCAACTCCTCGCTGCTCGAGGCCATCTCTTCGCTACCTGCTGCCGACTGCTCGGCAACCTGGGCAATGCCCTGGACCGCGTTGCGGACTTCTTGGGCCGCCGCCGCCTGTTCCGTAGTCTTCTCCGCAATTGCCGTGACCTTGGCCGCTGTCTCTTTGATATGCTCCAGAATCTCGCGCAGCGATTCTCCGAGGGTATCGCTCATTTGGGCACCCTCTTCGACAAGTCGGGTCGATTCACGAATCAATTGAGCGATTTCCTGGGCGGCACGGTTTGAACGTTCGGCCAGCTTGCGGACCTCATCGGCAACCACGGCAAAGCCCATTCCGTGTTCGCCCGCACGTGCCGCCTCAATCGCGGCATTAAGAGCCAACAGGTTGGTCTGTCCAGCAATCTCGGAAATCACCTGAATGATATCGCCGATGCGTTTTGAACTTTCGCGAATGGCGTTCATGGCGGAGATTGACTTTTCGACAGCCGCGCCACCATGTTCCGCAGATTGGCTACTTCGACGGGCGAGCTGATCGGCCTCGCTCGCCAGTTGACGAATCGAATCCACCGATCTTACCAGTTCCTCGATCGAGGCCGTCATCTGCTCGACGCTCGCCGCCTGCGTTTGAGCCCCCTGGGCGACTGTCTGCGAACTTTCTGCAACGACGCGGGCACCTTCTGTAAACTGATCGGCACTCACGACGACCTGGTGGATCATCTCCTGAAGCTTTCCGATAAACACATTAAACCACTTGGCGAGCTGAGCAATCTCGTCATTGCCAGTGGCGGGAAGACGTTTTGTGAGATCACCTTCACCCTCGGCAATGTCTTTCAACATATCCACGGCTTTGTGGATCCCGCCGAGGCTCCGCCTGGTGGCGTAGTAAGTGAAACCACAGCACCCCAGTACCACAACGGCCGCACCCACAAGCGTCCACCACAGCATGCTGTCCAGGGCATCATTAACCCGCCCCAGAGCATCCTGGAAATCATCCTCATAAGCCCCGGCACCGATCACCCAGTCCCACGGTTCAAAGTATGTCACTGCGGCAACCTTCCAACGAGCCGTTTTGTCGTCAGCGTTTTTCCAGGGGTAGCGTTCAAACGCGCACTCACCCGGCTTCAATTTGAGTGCCTTCTCGACGATTGACTGGATGAAATAATGGCCGTCGGCGTCCTTGGCCTCCCAGATGCATTCTCCGTCGCGCTTTCCGCCTTGGGAAATGATATATGTGCCTCTCTTTTCACCCGTCCCCTGCAACACATAAACGTAGCCCGTCTTCCCGACAGTGATATCCATGATGCCCTGACGCACTTCGGGCACGTCGTCCCGACGAATCCCCACATACAAGCAACCGATAACTTCTTTCTTGTCGTTGAAAATCGGTTCGTACTTCGTGATGTACCAGTCATTGACCACAACCGCTTTACCTACGTACGCCTGCCCTTTGAGAAGCGTACTGACCACAGGGTTTGGCGTACCGTCAGGGTTTGTTGCCGGGATATAGGTACCGATGGCACGGCCACCATCCGTGCCCGGACCGTTTGTGCAGACGCGGAGCATATCGCCCTGGCCATTCATTCTTTGAAAGACAGTGCACGCAAGTCCCGTCAGTTTTCCGACCTCATCCACAAGAGGTGCTTTTTCGTGCAAATCCTTGACTTGACCCAGCCACGCATCACCCAAATACATTTTTCCCAATTCAACATTTTGCACCTGTCCCGTGAATTGATTCTTTGCCTGCCAAGTGACCTTTTCCTCTTTGATCGTGAAATCTCCAGACCGAGCCACCATTTCCTTCGCCGCTTCCATGCCCTGGTCAAGCCGCTTGATTAATTCCTTGTGGTAAACTTCCAGCATTTCCCTCACATTAAGGGCAATGTGGCGACAGCTCTCCTTCCCAAGAGCGTCAATCTCCGTTCGCACTTGGTCTCCTAATCTTGACTTGTTGATTGCGACCAACCCGGTTGTCACGGTCGCCGTTAGCAAGACACCAATCACAGAAAATCCGACAACTTTCGTTTGCAGCTTCATAGTCTTTCGTGTCTCCCTTAAAAAACGCACAATCTACTCTTTACTACCAAGGCCTGTTCCCCCATTTCATGCCGTTACACCAAACCATCTTGCGAAAACGGTTCGACGGGTCGAAACGTTCGGTCCGCCCCGTTTCGGGAAGTCGGAAAACCCGCTTCCCTGCGGAACCATAGCGTGTGCGCAGCGCAACACAGTCGCAGAATTACGAGATTTTCACCAGGAGCGCTCGCCAGTAATTCCGAAAGGTCCGGATTTGTCAAAAAGAACGCCCATTTTCCCCCAATTTCTCTCTGTCGGATATGTTTCCCAATTTCGCTCACCGTTATCCCCGATTCGGTACGATAATTCGAATAGGCGACCAAAGTGGTCACGAATATCCTTTCGCCGTAGTGGGCCACCCTTCGTCGCCCAAAAAACAGCGCGTTTATCCCAAGGATCAAATGCAGAAGGCGACTCAGAAGCTGCTGTTTTTGGGGAAAAGACTCAATTCCCAAGAGATGTGATCCAACGCCTTTGACAAATTTAAGCAAAATTCGCGAGAACCGAGTTCCTTATGCCGGGTGACATTCGAAAAGCCGCGATCCTCCTAATGAGCTTGCCGCGAGAGCAGGCGGCCCAGGTCTTGGCACGGCTCGATCCGAAACAGGTCGAGGCCGTCACCATTGAAATCGCCCGGCTGGGAACAGTCACCCCGGATGAGCAGGAGCAGGCCCTAAAAGAGTTTTCCCAAGCCAACCCGGCAGGCTTGACCGGTGGAAAAGGTGGCCTGGAGGTCGCCAAGGAACTTATTGAACAGGCCCTCGGCAAGGCCGCTAATGCAACCCTGGAGACGATTAAGCAGTCAATCGAGGCCCTTCCTTTTGCATTTTTACAAAAAGTTGACAGCCAAAACCTAATCACGTTCTTAATTGACGAGCACCCGCAGACAATTGCTTTGGTACTCTCTCACCTCAATCCCAGTCAGGCGGCCGAGATTATTCGAGGGCTCCCCCCGGAACGCCAAGTGGCCGTGGTCAAACGCATCGCCATGATGGGTCAGACCAGCCCTGATATTATCCACGAGGTGGAAAAAGGGCTGGAGTCCCGCATGGCGAGTGTGATGAGTCAACGATTTGAAAACGCCGGTGGTGTCCCCGCCGTGGCCGAAATCCTCAATGTCATCGACCGGGCAACCGAACGCCACATCCTGGAGGCCCTCGCCCAGGACGATCCCGACCTCGTCAATGAGATCCGCCGATTGATGTTCGTCTTTGAGGACATCACCAAGCTCAGCGATCGCGACATCCAAACCGTGCTCAAGCATGTGGACAACTCGCAGTGGGCCATGGCCCTCAAAGGCGCAAGTGAAGAGCTTAAGGAGAAGATACTCAAGAACATGTCAAGCCGGGCTGCAACCCTGCTTAAGGAGGAAATGGAATATCTCGGCCCAGTCCGTGCGTCAAATGTGGAGCAGGTCCAGCAACAGATCGTGGACATCATTCGTCGCCTCGAAGACGCCGGCGAGATCACCGTCAGTCTCAATCAGGAAGAAGAACGACTGATCATCTGATCGCATCTAATTCGTCTCAGCGATGGGCCAAGAATGTGTACTCCGTGGGGCCTTCTTGTGCCACGGTCTTTATCATAATCATATAGAAGATTGTGGCCCTTTTTCATAATAACGTGTCTGATGCGGTTTTCGCGTTTGCCCTGATGAGTCAAGACTTAACCCCCATGATGCGGCAGTATATGGAGGCGAAGCGGGCGTGTCCCGACGCGCTCCTCCTGTTCCGCATGGGTGACTTCTACGAGCTGTTTTATGAAGACGCGAAGATTGCTGCCCAGACCCTCAACCTTACGCTCACCAGTCGCGACAAAAGTGACAACGCCGCGCCTATGGCGGGGTTTCCGCATCATCAACTGGATTCCTACCTCGCTAAATTGCTGGCGGCGGGGTTTCGCGTCGCCGTTTGCGATCAGGTAGAAGACCCGAGAACGGCCAAGGGTCTAGTCCGGCGCGAGATCACGCGGATTGTTACGGCAGGAACTGTCACCGAAGAGGGGCTGCTCGACCCCAAGGAACCGAACTATCTCGCTGCCGTTGTCCCGCAAGACCCGGCAGGGATTGCCTGGATCGACCTTTCCACGGGGCGGTTCTATGCCGGGATATTCCCCGCTAGTCGGCTCGCTGATGAACTGGTCCGTCTGCGACCGGCCGAAGTCCTTTGGCCGGAGGATGCTACGCAAAGCGTGCCTGCCATTGACGGCATGGTTGTCACAAAACGGCCTACGTGGGCCTTTGCTGCCGCCCACACCCAGCCTATCCTGCAGCGACATTTCAAGGGACAAGCCCTCGAAGGCTTTGGCTTTGAGTCCCAAGGGAACGATCTGCCCGCCCTTTGTGCTGCTGGGGCCATCTTAGATTATCTCAATGAGACGCAACGGACCACCCTGGCACATATCGAACGGTTACTCCGCTACCGAGTCGGAGATTTTATGGAGATCGACGAATCGACCTGGCGGAGTCTGGAGGTGACCCGTACGATCCGGGAGGCTCGGCGGGAAGGATCGCTCCTCTGGGTCATTGATCGAACGATCACGGGGATGGGCGGCAGGCTTTTGATCGACTGGTTAACCAATCCACTACTGGACCAGAAAGCCATCGTCAAACGGCAAGACGCTGTCGCTGAGTTTCTCAATCGGCCGGAGATTTGTAGCAAGGTCCGCCAGGCACTGGCGAGGGTATTCGATTTGGAACGGTTACTGGGCCGCGCGACGACAGGTCGTTGTACCCCCAGAGACCTAGCGAGCATCGCAAGAACCTTGCGGCAGATCCCACCCCTCAAAGAGATACTGGCCAAGTGCTACGGTCAACGCCTGGGCGAAATTGCTCAGTTGCTTGATCCATGTCCCGAGCTGGAAGCAAAGCTGTCGGCGGCATTGGTGGAACAATGTCCCCTCTCCGCGACGGAAGGGGGATTCATCCGGGAGGGATACCACGCAGAACTGGACGAACTAAGACGTCTCGCCCAGGGCGGCAAACAATGGATCGCCGCTTACCAGGCCAAAGAAATTGAGCGGACGGGGATTCCCTCGCTCAAGGTGGGATACAATAAGGTCTTCGGCTACTATATTGAAGTCACGAATACCCACCGGGATAAGGTCCCGGCCGACTATTTTCGCAAGCAAACCCTCAAGAACGCCGAACGTTACATCACGCCGGAACTGAAGGAATACGAGGAAAAGGTCCTTTCCGCCGATGAGCGGGCCAAGCAACTTGAATATGAAATCTTTGTTGAATTGCGAGAGTTCTTGCTCCAATTTCGGAGTACTCTTCAACGAACTGCCGCGCTGTTGGCCGAACTCGACGTCCTGGCGGGCTGGGCCGAGCTTGCGCGAGAGCGGAATTATTGCCGACCCGAGTTGTGCGAGGAGCCCATTCTGGAGATCACCGAGGGACGGCATCCTGTGCTAGACATTACCCAACCGGAGGGGACGTTTGTCCCCAATGATCTCCGTTGTGGTCCCGAGGGCTTTATCATTTTGATCACGGGGCCAAACATGGCCGGAAAAAGCACTTATATTCGTCAAACAGCCCTAATAACCATTCTTGCGCAAATTGGTTGCTTTGTGCCGGCCAAGAGTGCACGGATCGGAATTGTTGACCGCCTTTTTGCCCGGGTTGGCGCAAGCGACGAACTCGCCCGGGGTCGAAGTACCTTTATGGTCGAAATGATTGAGACGGCACGGATTCTCAATTCGGCCACCAAGCGGAGTCTCGTGATCTTGGATGAGATCGGTCGCGGGACCAGTACCTACGACGGGATGTCGCTGGCCTGGGCCATCGTTGAGTATCTCCATAATCGCATTGGATGCCGGACACTTTTCGCCACACATTATCACGAACTGACAGAACTGGCCGAAGTGTTGCCCGGGGTCAAGAACTTCAACGTGGCAGTCCGGGAGTGGCAAGATCAGGTGATCTTCTTGCACACCATTGTGCCAGGAGCAGCAGACAAAAGTTACGGCATCCATGTGGCCCAACTGGCAGGTGTGCCCCGTGTGGTCATCGAGAGGGCGAGGCAGATTTTGGAAGACCTAGAGACAAAGCATCTGGAAGGCCCCAACCCGTTCCGGCAAGTTACCTCTTCATCATCCAGCGGACAAGGTCGGCCCATCCAACTGACGCTTTTTGAGCCCATCGACCATCCTTTGATGGAGGAGATTCGCGAACTCGATTTGACGAAGATTACGCCCCTGGAAGCCTTCGAGAAACTGCGAAAGTGGCAGGAGCAATTGGCATCGCGGCCTACCAAACGCCGCGGGTGGCGATCGACTTAACCATGGGCTTCTCATATCTCGCCGCTTTTTTCTTTGAACTTATCTTGCCCATTTGTCGCATTCGCCTCACACTCACATCTTATTTATCGCATTGAGCCTTGGAGCTTCGGTAAGTGTGGGTTGAATGCCGAAAACCCCTACTAACCGGAAAAGTCATCCTCAATTGCCTGAGAAGATTTGTCGATTGTATCAGTAACACGGGCAATAACGGTGGTGTTGCGTCTATTGTTTTGGTGAACTGTTGAGGATGGATAAGACTTTTGGGGATCAAGCATGCACGCCACTTTGAAAGGCCAGGATCTCGCCAAACTGGTATGGAACGAATTAATTCGTGTTGTGGGACTCAGCTTGACCTGGACGACCCTCTTTGCGATCGCCATGGGGGCTGACGATCGCACATTTAAGGCGTTCAGTCTCCAGCACGCATCCCCTGGGCAGGTCGAGTCAGTCTTGCGTTCTTTAGTGTCACCCGGCACAGAGATAATTCAAGACACCGCAGGGCGTCGCATACTCATTTCTGGGCCCGAGACCGATCTCCAAATCGCAGCCAGTGTTGTCGCGGCACTGGATAGGCCCCAGGAGACTTCGCCGCAGCCGCCGGTGGCAAAACCGGCTGTTTCCCAGATAAAGAGTTATTTTGTCTCTCGTGACCGTTTGCAGTCGATGCTGGCGATCCTTCAGGCACAGTTCGCCAACCGGTCGGACGTTCGGATCACAGCCGACGAGCGAACTAGCCAGATCCTTGTTTTGGGACCTCAAGATGTTCACGCATCCGTGGGTGGTCTATTGGCACTGGGGCCCACCCCAAGCCAAACGGGTACCACTTCGCAAGGACGAACACCCTTGTCAAGTTCCAATCCATCGGCGAATCTACCCGCGGGAAAGGCCCAGCAGTCAGGTACCGGAACAAGTTCTAGCGGACGCACTTTCCCGGCGCAAATGACTTACGCTTCAGCAGAGATGAACCGCGACACATCTCAGATGGGCAGTTCGCTCACAATTGAAGAGATACCGCTTTGGAACCTCAAGGCAACTCAGCTCGAAGCGGCCTTGCAGTCAATGCTAGGCTCCACCCTCGAACCGATCAATGTTGTCCCCCAAGCCGCACGGGCGGAGTACCAAATGGCTCTTCACACTGGGGAAAAGCTAGGTCTTGTAGTGGATCGTATAAACCATCGTATTCGGGTGACCGGCCCCATGTGGTCACTGATGCCAGCCCGTCAGCTCATTCAGGCTCTAGATAGCCCGGCCTCAAGCGCAGGGCAGACCGTGAGGCTCATTCCTTTGGCTAACGCGCGTTCCAGCACTGTCCATCAGGCAGCGCAGGCTATTCAGGCGGCTAATAGCACACAACAGGAAGCGGAAAACCGTTTGCCTCAGGACCTCGTTGTCACTCAGGTTGAACCAAGTCAGCCACCGACGCCACAACCGTCAGTTACTACCACCCAAGAACAGCCACAAGGCCAGCAGCCGTCTGCTCCGCAACCGGGCGTCACCCAGCCACCTGCGGTGCAAGCCCCTCCGGCCGAACCTCCCGCCCCCGGGGAAGCCGCCCCTGGAGGTGCCGCACCCGAGGAAGGTGGTGGACTTGTGGGCCCGGTTCAGATTGAGTTTCTGGAGGGCCTGGACGTCCTTGTGGTTCGTGGGAATCGGCGGGACGTGGAACGGGTCATGCAGATTATTCGTCAGATCGAAGAAATCAGCGTCGAGACCGAGCCTGAGATCCGCATCGCCTTGCTGCGTCACGTCGATTGTGAAGACCTACTCGCGATCCTCACACAGGTCTATCAAAGCGTTTATGCGGCACGGCGAGGCAGCATCACGATGATTGCCCTCGTGAAACCCAACGCTATCTTGCTTGTTGGTCGTCAGGAAGCCGTAAACACCGTGCTTGAGCTGATCGCCAAGCTCGATCGTCCCGTGGCACCGGAAAGTGAATTCAAAGTTTTCCCATTGCGCCATGCGTCGGCAACCACAATCGAACAGCGATTGACCACTTTTTATGCTAACCGGGGTGGATTGGGAACAAAGATTTTAATTACCTCAGATTTTCGCTCGAATTCTGTCGTCGTGAAGGCATCTCCCCGTGACATGCTCGAGATCGAGCAGTTGATCGCCAAGCTCGATACCCCAACAGCCGAGGCGGTCAATGAGATTAAGGTCTTCACGTTGAAGAACTCTCTAGCCAGCGAATTGGCTCCCATCCTACAACAAGCCATTTCGGCTCAGGCAGCCGGTGCACTCAGGCAAACGGCGACGGGGCAGTTAACCGTCCAGGCGGGCGCGCAAGCCCAGCAGGAGATCCGTTCTACCCGGTTACGCTTTGTCACCGTGGACACCGAAGGCAAACAATTGCTCGAGTCGGGAATTATGACCGACGTGCGGATCACCGCCGACACTCGGGCCAACGCCCTTGTCGTGGCTGCCCCGGCAGAAAGCATGCCCCTAATTGAGGCCCTGATTACGGAACTTGACCGTTTGCCTTCCGCCGAAGCGCAAATCAAGGTCTTCACCATCGTCAATAGTGACGCCCAGGCCTTGGCAGACATGCTGCAAACCCTCTTTGGGCAGGCTGTTACGGCCGCAGCCGGTGCCGCCGCCCAACCGGCCTACCGCACAGGCGCCCAGGAGGGAGAAAGCTCCCTGATCCCCCTTCGATTCGCTGTTGATGTCCGCACGAACAGCATCATCGCTAGCGGTTCCGCCGGCGATTTGGCGGTAGTCGAAGCCATCCTCCTGCGCCTGGACGAGTCGGAAGTGATTAAGCGGAAGACACAAGTCTTTCGGCTAAAAAATGCCCCGGCAAACGATGTAGCCAATGCCATCAACTCTTACTTGACGAATGAGCGGCAAGTCCGCCAATTGAACGTGAACGTCTTTAGTACCTTTGAATTCCTCAGCAAGGAAGTAGTCATTGTTCCGGAAACCGTGAGTAATAGCCTGATTGTGAGTGCCACTCCAGAGTACTTCGACCAGATTGTGGAGATCATCACGCAACTTGACGAACGTCCCCCCATGGTCTTGATCCAAGTGCTCATTGCTGAAGTTCAACTCAGCAATACCGACGAATTTGGAATTGAACTGGGTATCCAGGATCCTATCCTGTTCGATCGAAGTGTAGCAGGAGTCCCCGGTTTTCTGTTCAACAGTACAGGCGCGTTGGGAAATAACACCACGGCACCAGGTTCCGACATTGTGGGGGCCCAAGCCATCTCTAATTTCGGCGTAGGACGAGGCAATTCCACTCTTGGCTTCGGTGGAATGGTCTTGTCGGCCTCCAGCGACGCAGTAAGTGTCCTGATCCGTGCCCTGAGGCAGAAGCGGCGTCTCGACGTGCTCAGCCGCCCCCAAGTCATGGCCCTCGATAATCAGGCAGCATTCATTCAAGTCGGTCAACAGGTACCCACCGTCACGGGAACATCCGTAACTCAATATGCTCAAGTCAACAGTGTGAGCTACACCAACACGGGGTTGATTCTTCTGGTCCGCCCGCGGATTAGCCCGGATGGCCAAGTCGTCATGGAAATTAACGCAGAAAAATCGGATGTCGGTCCCGAGTCCGAAGGAATTCCCATCTCAATTTCCGCTGCCGGGCAGATCATTCGATCGCCACGGATCAACACGACCCGAGCACAGACGACAATCAGCGCGGGAGATGGTCAAACCGTCATCCTCGGTGGCTTGATCACTAAGAGCCGTTCAATGACCAACCGCCGGATTCCTGGCCTAAGTGACGTTCCGATTCTCCGCCATCTCTTCCGATATGACCTGGGCGATGCGAGTCGAACCGAGTTACTGATCTTCCTTACACCACACGTGGTTCGAACGGACGAGGACGTGGAACGGGCGCGGCAGATCGAAGCAGCACGAATGCACTGGTGCCTGGCCGACGTCGTGGCACTCCACGAAGATCTGGCACCTTCACCCACGTCCCAGTCGCCGACCCCAGCCGTACCACCCGGCCCAGCCCCCCAGGGGATCCAGCCTAGCCAAGAGGCGATCCCAACGCCCCCGCCGTCCCTGCCCAATAACCAGGGGCAATCACAACCCCGGTCAACGCCCGGCAATGCGAATTGGAACGCCGTTCAGCAACCGGTGTTCTTTGACACTCCCATGGAAAGCCCTGTCGACAGCAAGTGGCAAGCCGACGTTGGTACATCACACATTTCCGATCAGCCAGGGCGAGATAATGGGGCCGTGGTCGACGAGAACAGTCAACTGGCCTGGCCAACACCTGCCTATCCTTCTTCTGGAACACGGCGCTAAGTCAGGGTGAACAAACGAACTAAAACCCAGAGGCGAGAGACACCCGTGAGGAGCCTTACTATGCGTCGTCCCAGCAGTAAACCCGCAACAATCTCCCGGCAGTTGCCACGTATGAATTACGTTGTTGGCATGTTATTACTGAGTGGCCTAGCGATTACCGCAGTCGGGTGCGCCAAATTCGACTTACGAAGGAATATCCCCTGGCAAGAGACGTCCGACAAACCCGTTCGCTCTGTCGTGGCTTTTTGGACGGAAGCTGTGATTGAACGAACGTCCGGCCCACCATATCGGGGTTTTGGTGGTCGCCTGCTTTTTTACCCCGCGGACATGAGCCACCCGGTCAAGGTTCAAGGAACGGTCGTTGTCTATGCTTTCGATGAAGACCTCCCGCCACCAGAGAACCTAAAACCAGTGCGGAAGTTTGTCTTCACCAACGAGCAGCTCCAACAAGTTTACTCCGAGTCGAAACTTGGCCCCTCTTATAACTTGCTCATCCCCTGGGAGGAGTTCTCGCCCAAGTCACGTCGGGTCAGCTTAATCGTCCGCTTTATCCCGGAGAATGGCCCGTCGGTCGTTAGTGAACAAGTCAAGGTCTTCTTGCCCGGGTTGGATGAATCGATGCTGGCAGGCAACTCCCGTGCGGCAAGTGACAGGCAACCGTCGCCAAATTCTAACTCGGCAGACCCTTCCTTGGATGCCGCAGATGGCTCACGAACGGCCGTCACACAGTGGCCTATAAGTCCTACAAGCTATCAGGAATCTGTGAAACAGGCACAGCCTGAAAGTAGGATGCAAGATAAAGGAGTATCCTCATCCTCCGGAGTGACCACGCCCGAGAAGAAACGTCGCATGGAGACGCTCACCTTGAACATATCGCCGCGGTTAGGAAACGGGGTACCGTCCCGCCTGGGCCACGGGGATACTTCTCTCTCAACCGGTGGGAATCATGAAGGGGCTCAGTCCCAACAGACCAGCCCGGTTGGCCACGCCTCGCCAAATACCCCGGGTGCTTCAGCTTCTGCACAAACGCAAAGCCAAGCGAACCTGAGCTCTCTGAATATCCAGACCCCTGAACAGGCGTACCTGACCACCGTGTCTGCCAAAATTCCCCGTAGCCCCGGGGAACTTATTGCGGATTTGAACCGGCAACCACCAGCTCGTTTTGCACCTTATCGACCCCTGGTTCCAGAAGGAGGAGTCTCTCAAGGACTAACCGATCGTTCGCCGTCGGCACTGTCCCCTTAAGAATGGCCGTCCGACCTTCGAGGTCAACTTGAACGTTCGCAGCCTGAGGTGCATTCTTCAAGCCGGGGATGCGGGACAAGCGTGCCGCCAATTCCGCGGCAATCTGCTCCGAGTTTTCGACAGGCGGGTTAAAGGCCACCCGGACAGTGGAACGAAGAACATCGCGCTGGGTTTGACTCCGTGACCCATAACGGGAACTCGTCCGCGATCGTGCGTAAGTGGAACTGCTCCTCGACCCCAGAAGCCCTCGACTACTTAAGCCCATCAAGCTGCTACTCCCTAAGGTCGTTCGCCCGGTAAGGCCGGTGGTCGTCCTTCCTGTAAGCCCAGTCGTCCTCCCAGAACTAGAGCCTTGCAGGGCACTCAAGGGGTTGACTATGTCTGCGCTATCCGCCCCCACGAACGAACTAGACCCGAAGAACTGTTCGGCTTGATTGACTGATTGAAAATTCAGGAACTGGCCGCTGGACATCGTCGAAAGCCCACTGGAGCCTAACGAGCTACTCCGACTTGTGCCTGAAATCCGGGTACTACTTTGCCCGGTGAGACTCGACCCAAAACTCTGCGTCCCAAAAAGTCCACTGGAATAGCTCGTTTGCGCTCTAGACGTTTCCATGGCGCCAAATAGAGCGAGAGCCAACCCCGCCACGACCGCCAGAAACCGTGCCCGGAGCCTGGTCATTTTAAAACCCTCCTCACCCCCGTGTGTCCGGTGTAACGAATCACTGCTTTAATTTGCTCCGCGAGATGATCGCCGTCCGAAGACGTTATCGGCACCCCCAGCCCATCAGCCTGCAAAATCATTCGCCATTATTATAAACGCTCCGCACCTTGAAAAATCCCACCGAAATCGTAGGCTCGTGGCGGATTTCTCCCCATATCGAGCGGAAACCACCCTTTTTCTCCCAACTATATCCCCCTGCAGACCTACGGCACCGCTAAGGCGCTCTCCTTAGCCACATGTGGCAATATATCGCGAATCAATAAATTTCTTGCCACGTGATAACTCGACTGCCAGGTTCATTACCCCAGTTGTGGTTAAGAGCCTATCCAAAAAGTCCCCCTCTCCCTAGGGGAGAGGGTTGGGGTGAGGGCAAGCGAACGTCGGAATCGATTGAGAAAACCGGCAGGAATTTGAGCCACCCCCACCCCCGACCCCCTCTCCCGCCCAGCAGATGGGCGGAGATTATAGGACAGGCTCTAAATCCCAGGATCGGCAACTCGCTGCAATCATTCCTCTTTGAGCTTAATAACAGCCATCTGGTGAATGTCAAACCCAGGTATTTCAAATTCGATACGCCCAGATTCGTATTTCCAAGTTCGGATTTCCATTCCCTGGGGCTGAAGCAATATGAACTCAGGCTCCCTCTGCACAGCCACGGAAACCCGACACGCCGGAGCAGGGGGGAGCTCCTCCACCCGAAGGGCCACAAAAGGATTCGTCGCAGGGT
>JAKPII010000365.1 GCA_029549885.1 Planctomycetota bacterium | reverse complement strand
GTGAACACGTCCAAGGTAGAGGTCGCAGGTGATGGTCGATTCGGATGCCGAGCTAACCCTCGTGGGGAAGAAGGACTGGTGGTTATTATTCTTGAAAAGGATGGACATAGAAAGGAATTCCACCGTTTCTTTGCGGTCCGGCGAGAATAGTAGCCAACCGCGTAGAGGTGTACGGCGATTCGAGGCCCGTAAACCTGAAATTTGTCCCATCGCTAGCCACCCTTGAGCCGAGAATAATCGTTGGGCGCTGGCTGAGGAGCCTTAAGCGTCGTTCGTACAGCCCCGAAATCTTGAAATGCCGAAAATGGATAACCTAGAGCAACGTCTAGACTTCAGGACTTCTGCAAATCGCCGGCGAATTTCTTGATTTTTTGAATGGCCGCGGCAATCTGCTCCATCCGCGTGCGATCCGTCAGAAGGACCGTCTGATAGAACCAAACGGCCTGCTCGCACAATTTGTCGTTTTCCGGGCACTGGTTGCGCTCCGGCCACTGCTCAATTGCTTGATGGCCGTAAACTCGCACGTAGGGTTCGGAATGCAGGGCGTCCATCAGGAACTGCTCTTTGTTTAAAGGGGCATATCCCGGTGAACACGGCACGCCCTCCGCCCGCAGGGCATTCACGAAACGGTTCCGCGGCAGGCCGTTAAACTCATTGGGATCATACCGAAACATGTACAAATGATACGCATTTCGCGTGCACCCCGAGTATTCCTTGGCCGGGTGAATTCCTGGAATCGATGCCAATAGAGTCGTCAGATAAGCAGCGTTGTCGCTCCTTAATTGTGCCCGTTCCTTGATGCCTTTCATTTGATTGAGCAACAAGGCCGCTTGAAATTCCGTCATGCGGAAATTGGCGTTTCGCCCAAAGTGATATTTAGCTTCCAAGCTGGCCCTTGTACGCTTGCGGTAACAGTTGTGAAAGGCAAAGCAAGCGTCGGCCATGGCTTCATCATTAGTCAAAATGGCGCCACCCTCGCCGGACGAGAGATTCTTACTGAGCTGAAAACTATAACATCCGGTGGTTCCCCAACTACCAGCACTCTTGCCCTTCCACTCGGCAAGATGGGCTTGACAGGCGTCGCCGACGACGGCCAGACGGTGTTTCTCGGCAATCGCCAGAATACGATCCAGATTGGCCACATTTCCGCCAATGTGAACCGGAATAATCGCCTTTGTCCTTTCCGTAATTGCCGATTCCAACTTCTCCGCATCCATCAAAAAGGTGTTGATATCCGAATCCACGAAAACGGGCATCGCATAATGCAGGAGGACCGATGTGACGGTCGCCAGGAACGTAAACGGCGGCACAATCACTTCATCTCCTGGTCCAACGCCGAGAGCTCCGAGAGAAGTCACCAGGGCCGTGGTGCCGCTCGCTGTTGCAATACAATACCGGGCCGAATTGAGCGCTGCGTATTCCTCCTCGAATTGCTCAACCGATCGACTACGATACCACCGCCCTGCCCGAACAACCTCTAGCACAGCTTCTTCATCTGAACTGGAAACCCACGGCCAATGGGGCCATTGGCCGGTTACCGTGGGTTTCCCTCCTAGCAAGGCGGGTTTCTCGTTGGGAGACGGAACCACTACAGGGGCCGATTGTTCGCCGATGGCCCTTCTCGTTGACTTGGACACAGAAACCGTCAAACCGATTCCGGCGGTCCCTGCCGATCGCAAAAACTGACGTCGAGTGGAATCGGCCATGACTATCTCCTTTCCGCGAGATCAGAACCTCGTTCAGTCACCCCCATACCGCCTACCAGTTTGCGCCGGACAGGTATGGTCTGTCAATCACTACGTAGAGGATTCGGATACGGCGAGCTCGTCAGCATCGTTCGCATAAAAATTGGTCTTGAAATATCGGATGGATTTGAGGATAGTTCCCGCCATCTTGAAAGAGCGGATAACCTGTCCGCGTGTTTTTGGGTGGCCACTTGGCCAGTATTTGGGTTTGGGCCAAATCCCCGGGCGAGAGTAATGGGCCGTTCCATGAAAAGCAAGATACTTAGAAAACTCGTGATTGCGAGCTGTGTTAGTGTGATGTCCTTGATGTGGTGCTCCGGTTGTACCACGTTGGACCTTCGTGGCCAGTCGCCGGAGCCAAACGATCTCTCCATATTGGCTCGCCAAGCTCGCCCCGCGGACCCGACACTGGAACCCTTCACATTCAGTAACAAGGCCCGGGCGATCGAGGCCAACTTAGGAGTTGGGAACGGCACAGCCACAAATCGCCAGTTCTAAGTATCTCATTCGCCCCATCAAAGGAAAAAAGCCTTTCGGAGGTCCGTTTCCGAAAGGCTTTCTGTTGTTTTGATTGAATTGTGCGGCTTGTCTAGACGTTGCCTCAATAGTTGCTACCCGGCCCCCCGTCCACATTTCCCACCATGTGGAGGTGATCGTGGTCAATGTAGATCACCTCAACTGCGTCTTCGTTTTTTACGGTGTAAGGAATAGGCCAACCCACTTTGGTGGTCTCTGTGAAATAGACGGTGCACTTCCAATGGACATGGTGAAGCTGGGCCGGACCGACGAGTGGATAAACTCGAGGCGGATCGATCGAGTCGGCAATCAACTCCTTGACAATCCGCACGTTGCTCCGCTGGACTTCATGCAAGAATGGCAAACCACCCTCAAGGGGGCGGGCCTTTTCGAGTGCCCGCATGACCTCGTCATCAGAAGGCTCGTCGAGAGCTATATGCGGTGCCCCCTCGACGAGGGGAGGCAGGATCGGCATCTTTTTATACCGTTCTTCCTCCCAAGCCTTGTCCTCTAGTTTGTCCTGGAAGTAAGGTGAGACAGGAATCGGGTAATTCAGAACCCCCCAGTCAAGAGGACTCATGACGGTCCCACATCCCACGGTGAAAACCGCAATGGTTCCCAGGACACCGAGAACTGGTAGATATTCAAGTTTCCGCAACATGAATGGCTCCTCGACCGTTCTGAATGCTTGAGCGATTTACCCTGTTTACCCGGTCGCCAACTCACCGAACGCAGAGGGGAAATGCTTTACTTTGGCCTGCTAACGGAGACCGCAAGTTAAACAGCGGCTACCTCTTTTATCGTGTTAAACTTCTCTGAACTTGCAGGTTTTTCGTGAGATGAGAAAGAAATCGGTCGTGCCGTTTCGGACCTCGTCAGCTGGGTAGAAAGGGAACCCGTTCTCGCAAAGCTCGCGATGGGATAAGAAATGCCGCCCTTCGAGACTCAGTCCAAATTGGAAGAATAAGTAAACGACAAAAGAAGATTGACGGACAAAAAGGATACACAAATGAATGAGGTTCTTGGTCAGGAGAGAATACCGCTCATTTTATAAGGACATCCTTCGCAAACTGCGCGATCAATTCAATTGCCCGCTTTTCTTCAGAATCCAATTGCGTAAATAGGTTGCCGTCTCTCAGATCGAATGACCTTCGTGGTCGCCCATCGTGGGCGTTCCGGGTATCGCCGTTATGGAAGCACCACCCAGCCGCTCCCCCTCGGTAGGCGCCCTTGAGATCGATCAGAAAGTCCTCTGCCGTCGGTTGCCAACCAAAGGCCCTGCGAAACGGCTCTTGATAGTGGACTGGGACAACCCTTCCTATGGTCTCCATTTGCCTCAAGTATTCACGGGTCTTTGCTTCCGTCTCCTGTGGAGAACCCGCCCGACGGGGACGATGTGGGCTAATGAAGTCTACTCCCACTTTCAGCACGTAGTCTCGCAACTCTTCCTCCGAAATATCCCCAGCATGAGAGGCCGTCACCAACCGTTTTGGATCGAGCGTACGAACTTCCTTTCGCAAAATGACCAAGTCCTCGATCGACGTGAAGCGTGCATCGCGGATGTTTCGTTCGTTGGAGAGATCCAGGTACCAGTTTCGGTAGTCTTTCAGCGCGGTCACCAGTACGCGTACCGCCCGCAGATGCGCATCGAGAGTCTGAAGTCGCTTGGGGCCCGTCACCCCGTTGCCTCGTGACAACGTTACATCTACGATAAGGCCAAGCTCGTCGCAATATGCGACAATAGCCTGGAGCCGTTTGAGACCCGCATCATAAGGGTTTCCCTCCGCATCAACCGCAAATGCTTCTTGACCGAAGGCATTCCAGTTGGCCCAAATGCGGACCCAGTTGAAGCCGCGTTTCTTTATTTCTTTCAGGTCGGATTTCCATACCTCAGGGCCGACCCCCAAAGCGCCATAGTAACTTACGCCCAAAAGAAAAGTTGGCTGGCCATTGACGGTAAAACGTGAGCCCTCAACCCCAAGAACCGTGTGGCTCTCTGCCATCAACGGCGCATTTCCCATGAAGACAAGCAAAAATGCGCAAAACAGGCAATTCTGCAATGGTTGCCGCATGGCATGGCCTCCCCTACTGCTGCTCCCAACTCGAAGCTGATTCAAAATCGACACGTCTTGCGAACAGGACTGTCGAGGACGTCTGCCGTCAGGTTTTATCAACTTTCTTTGATCGCTGCAATCAGGTCAAGGACGGCCCGCTTGCCATCCGCAAAAAACATGAGCGTATTATCAGCGGCGAAAAGTGGATTGGGGATATTGGCAAATCCCGGGCTGAGGCTCCGCTTGATCACGACCACCGTCTTAGCCTTATCTACCTCAATGATTGGCATTCCCGCGATGGGGCTTTTGGGATCCGTCTTGGCCAGCGGATTTACCACATCGTTCGCCCCGAGAACAATCGCCACATCGGTTTCCGAGAGAATGGAATTGATCTCGTCGAGTTCCTTAAGCTTGTCGTAGGGAATCTCGGCTTCCGCTAGTAACACATTCATGTGGCCGGGCATACGTCCGGCAACCGGGTGAATACCAAAAAGCACTTCAATTCCGCGAGATTCCAACAATTGATAAAGATCCCGTACGGCGTGTTGTGCCTGTGCAACTGCCATGCCGTAACCCGGCACAATGACCACACGTCGGGCCGTGTCAAAAAGCATTGCGATCTCTTCTGCCGCCGCGCCCTTAACGTTGCGATAGACATCGTCCTGCTTGGCTGCCCCCTCGTCGGCTTGGAGCACACCAAACAGGACATTCGTCATCGAACGATTCATGGCCTTGCACATAATGTTTGTAAGGATGATGCCCGATGCCCCTACTAAAGAACCGGAAATGATGAGGACAGCATTACCGAGAACGAAACCCGTAGCAGCGGCAGCCAATCCGCTGTACGAGTTCAATAGTGCGATGACAACCGGCATATCCGCACCGCCGATGGGATTTACTAGAGTCAGACCCAGCACCGATGCAATGGCAACAACACCCCAATAAAGACCGATGTACTGGGGTTGGCCGATGCCAATCACACACAAAGCCAACGCCAAAAGTCCTAGGACCGCATTGATTGGCTGCAAAAGGGGATAACGAATCGGCTGGCGAAAGGCCCTATATTCCTCGAGTTTGGCGAACGCCAAAAGGCTTCCCCAAAAAGTTACGGCGCCGATGACGGCAGAAGCGTAGGTTGCAATCAGGGCATCGCTATAAGGTGCCGGCGGTGTACGGGTTAATTCTGCCCCTGCCACCAGCACCGACGCCCCACCCCCAAACCCATTAAGGAGTGCCACCATTTGTGGCATGGCGGTCATCTTTACTTTTAACGCCAGAACGGCACCTATCACCGCCCCCACAACCAATCCAAGAATGATCCAATGGTATTCGATGATAGACCAATGGATAAGCGTGGCCACAATCGCAATTAGCATGCCCAGGGCGCCCAGCAAATTGCCCCGCACTGCCGTTCTCGGATGTGTAAGACCTTTAATCCCCAAAATGAAGAGGACAGAAGCCAGAAGATATGCCAGGGTTATGACAGTCCCGCGATCCACAGCTACCTCACCTTTACGAAATGACCACGTCTTTGCAAAATCGCGCCGATGTTAAGAACGACCAACTTGCTGCCCGGCTAGGACTTTCGCTTAAACATATGGAGCATTCGGTTCGTCACCAGAAAACCCCCGACCACGTTGATCGTAGCAAGGACGACGGCAATCGTCCCCAGAAGGGTTGCCAGACCAGAGTGTCCGGCCCCAGCCGCGATGATAGCCCCGACAATCGTGATCCCGGAGATCGCATTGGAGCCGGACATTAAGGGCGTGTGAAGCGTGGGGGGGACTTTGGTAATGATTTCAAAGCCCACAAAGATTGCCAAGACGAAAATCGTCAATGCCAAGGCCAAGGGCAGTTGTGAGCCTTGAGTGACCTCGGCCACTTCATTGATCTGTTCAGCGAGCAAAAAACAATTGTTAAGCATAAGCGAACTCTCCCGTGTCGTCTTTCGAGATGACCAATCACGCGGTTGCCCCGGCGGAGCTGCCCACTAACATCGGGTGAACAATCTCTCCATCCCGTACCACAAGTGTGTCGCGAATGATCTCATCATCCGTCTCAAATGGGATGCTGCCGGTTTTGCACAAGTGCAGGAAGAATGTTGAGATATTGCGGGAAAACATCTGGCTGGCATGGAAGGGAATCTCGGACGGCAAATTCGTTGGCCCAAGAATCGTGACTCCATTTTCGATCACAGTTTTCCCCGGCTGCGTCAATTCACAGTTGCCGCCCCGCTCCGCTGCCAAATCAACGATGACGGAACCCCTGGCCATGCCGGCCACCATCTCCCGCGTGATCAGGACGGGTGCCTTTTTACCGGGCACAGATGCCGTTGTAATTACGACATCACTTTCCGCTACCACTCGAAACATCATCTCTCTTTGTTTTTGATAGAAGGACTCGTCCATGGCTTTCGCGTAACCGCGCTGGTCCTCGGCCCCGCTCGTTTCCAAATCTAACTCGATAAACTTGGCGCCCAAGCTCTGCACTTGTTCCTTAACTGCCGGGCGGACGTCATAAGCGGAAACGGCTGCCCCCAGCCGCCTTGCTGTGGCAATAGCCTGGAGACCGGCCACGCCGGCACCCACAACAAATACTTTTGCTGGGGTCAACGTCCCGGCGGCCGTCATCAGCATCGGGAATATTTTGGGAAGTGCCATCGCAGCCAAGATGACCGCACGATATCCTGCCAGGGTCGCCATGGATGAAAGAATATCCATGCTTTGTGCCCGGGTGATGCGGGGGAGTAGCTCCAGGGCGAAGATGGAAACCCCCTTCTCTGCCCAGGCTACCAAGTTCTCTCGTTTGGAAAGAGGGTCCCAACTCCCCACGATCACCTGTTTTGGACGCACCAAATCGAGTGTTTCCGCTCGCGCCTCGCCTGGGATATCCCACCGGACTCCTAAAAGTACCTCAGAAGCAAAAACATCACGCCGCGAAACGACCTCTGCGCCCTTGGAGCGGTACTCCTCGTCCGAGAACCCGGCGGCCATCCCAGCTCCCGTTTCCACGCGCACAACATGGCCCGCCTTCGTTAATGACGGGACAGTAGCCGGCACGATCGCGACTCGACGTTCTTCCGGATAAATTTCGCGCGGTACACCGACAATCATCTGGATCGTAACTCCTTGCGAAAACCAACGGATTACAAGGAAAAAACCAATTTTAGGTGAGATGTCGCAGAAAGTTAAGGTACGGAGTCCCGGGGTTTCCTTGCCTTTCTTACAGCCACGGTACGTTTCGGGTGAAACTTGCGGGCACGGTGGCGACAAAAAGTACGGCTTGTGCGGCAAAATGCGCATCTTGCCTATTTTGTCGTTTTGCTGTGAATTGCGTCTCTTACGTCCCATTTTCACGTCGTCGATCGTCCGAAATGCTCACAAATTCCCGATTCTTTTTCAGTGCCGCGCGACCGAAGCATTCCCGCATCACCACATGTTTCCCGGCATGTTACAGTGTCAAAAGTGGGTAAACACTAGACCTGCTCGAGCTGGAGTATTATCAAATCAGCGGCGCCGGGTCGTTGAAAAGGGACACAACGCGTTCTCGAACTAAACCAGACAAAAGCAAAACAGGTTACAATGCGGGGCTTCGGTTAGTTCCTATCCCGTTGATGCCCCTCTTCGTGGGGGATTGAAAACGGGCTTGCACGAAAACAAGTTTTGCGGTAAAAAATCGCCCGTGTCCGCCTTCCCGGAATGTTTTTTGAGAGCACGTCATGCCGAGTCTGTGCGAAACTTTCGGCATCCTCCAGGGAGCCTGGGGGCAGTGATCAAGCACGAGGGCAGTATTGGTTGGATAGGGTTTTTCACTCGCATTCCGGCGAAGACCATTCGTGCCCGCTAATATCCCAGGGAACTGTTTAGCCAAGGATGGCCCAGAAATGAAGCTCGCCTCAATCCGACGGTTTTCTGTGTTGGTGACTGGCCTTGTCCTGCTAGGTTGCTCAACGAACAAGACCGGTTCCAATTTCAATCTCGCGAGAGTTAACCCCTTCCACTGGATCAAGCCCGAATCGGAAACCAAGCCATACCCGCAAAAACCGTCTTCTTTCGCCTCGCCGAGCGATGCCACAGGGCGATATTCCGGCACCGTTGCCGACTCGACCAAAGGTGGAACACTGCCGGCAGCCGCAAGCGCCCAAGTGTATCCCGGTACGCAGGCTGGGTACCAAAATGTTGAATCCACCACTTATCCGGGTACAGCATCCATGCGTTCTGGAACACCTTATGGCACCACAGCACAATCATATCCTGCAACCACCACCACACCGCCCTCCGGTGGTTATTCGGCAAATCCTGTTACCGCCACGTCCTGGCAGTCCAACCCGGCAGGAGTCGCCACGGCCAGTGATCAAAGGAACTTTTCTCAGCCTGCGTCCTCAGGCAACACGGGTTCAATGCCCGCAAATCCGTATGTTCCCAGTTACTCCCGAACGACACAGAGTGCGACTCTCCCCTCTGCCGAATCATCATCCCAACTAAGTGGATCGGGAACGAACTATCGTCCACCTGCACCGACTTCCGAAGCAAAGATGTCACCGTCGGCTTTGCAAGGAGCAGCCACCGGGGGTACCACAGACTGGACCACGCTGGTTGGCGAGCGGTACGCTCAACTCTACCAAAAAGGGAGTAACATGCCATCGCCGTCAGGGACCGACGGCCTTGGAAGTACGGGCTATTCGCCCGGCGACACGGGATACGTCCCGGGCAAGCTAGAAAACCCGCCCGGAAATGTCAATTACCGGCCGGGTCAAACCGGCTACAATCCTCCGGGAGTTCCGCCATACGCTATGCCTTACGGCACGAATAGCCAGCAGACAAACGCATCGGATAGAAGTTGGCCTACCAGTACCAACTCCGCTGGCGAATACCGGCCCGGAAGCACGAAGACTTACATCCCGCGAACCGGTAGTCAGTCGAGCAATACGACTGTCCCGGGGACAGGGACGAACCAGGCGGCAACCGGCGGCTTGTCTTCGTTTCCCACTACTGGCAGCTTATCAGATCAACCCTCGAACATAAGCCAAACCAGTAGCGTAAATGAGCCACTGCGAATGTAATTGGGCCGAAACGCCGCTGAGGTTATTGGGTCTTCTCTTTTTTCAGCGGTGTTGTCCAGAGGTAGAGCGTATGCTCACGACCATTCTTGGATTTGAAATTCACGACCTTGTCGGGAATGACCCCGGCCATATCGAAGTCGTGTGACACAATCCGAGAACCCGGCTTGAGCTTTTCCAATTGAGGGATCAACTTAACGTTGAGTTGCGGCAGAAGGTACAAGGTCACAACCGTGGCCTCGCTCAGATCCAGTGTGAAAATATCTTTTTGCTCGATCCGGACGAGGTGTTCGACCTTGTTCTTTTTCACATTTTCCCTGGCCTCTTTGACCCGCTCGGGATCAATATCAAAACCAACCGCTTTGACACCGTATTCCTTTGCCGCGGTGACAACAATCCTCCCATCACCGCAGCCCAGGTCATAAACTACGTCGCCCTTTTTCACCTCCGCCAATTCCAACATCTTGCGGACGACATCGTACGGCGTCGGAACATAGATCACATCTGGTGTGCGGATAAACTTCGGTTCCTCCTCTTTTGCCGCTGCCTCTTCGGCTGCGACCATTCCTCTCGAAGTGCTGAGGACACACAAACCAAGGATCAATCCCCAGATGACCAAAACATTTAGCTTCTTCATTGCACTCACTCCTTTCTCCGAAAAACGACGTATCACGGTCGTAAAACCCACGGACTGACAGATAAGATAACCTCGCTTAAGGTGGTTGTAAAGCAGATCAAGGAGGCCAGGAATGTCCCACGCAGTGAGGGAGGTTCCGCTGTTTGGAAAACAAAAAGACCGGCCTCTCTGGACCGGTCTGGAAACAACACCTCACACGATCGGAACACCGATCACGCAAGTCAGAAGATATAACGATTCACGATGTTCTCAAACAATTCTTGACGGCCACTCTTATTGGGCGTCACGTCACCCTTTTCTAGCATGTATTTCTCGAGGGTCTTGAAGTTGTGTTTGTCGGCCTCGATTTCAGCCCCAATGCCGGTATCCCACGAGCTGTATCGTTCTTGGACCATGCGGGCGAGCTCGCCATCGGCCCGGATTGCCGCCGCAATCTTAAGGCCCTTGGCAAAGCAGTCCATTCCTCCGATGTGGGCGTAGAAAAGATCAATGGGCTCGAAGCTTTCTCGACGGACCTTAGCGTCGAAGTTGATTCCGCCCGGTGCAATCCCACCATACTTCATGAAGACCAACATAATTTTGGTTGTCAGGTAAACATCGGTGGGAAATTGATCGGTGTCCCAACCGAGGAGCAAATCACCCGTGTTGGCATCCACAGACCCGAGAAACCCTTGCATGCCGGCGTATTCAAGCTCGTGCTCAACGTTGTGCATGGCCAATGTTGCGTGGTTCGTCTCGATGTTGAGCTTGAAGTACTTTTCCAGCCCGTAGGTCCGCAGGAAATTGATGCACGCCGCCGCATCGAAATCATACTGATGCTTCGTCGGTTCCTTGGGTTTCGGCTCGATGTAGAACTGGCCGGTAAAACCGATCTCCTTGGCGTAGTCCACTGCCATGTGGAGGAATTTGGCCAGGTGATCGAGTTCCCGTTTCATGTCGGTGTTCCAGAAACTCTGATACCCTTCTCGACCACCCCAGAATACATAACCGGCGCCACCCAACTCCTTGGTAACTTCCAAGGCCTTTTTCACCTGTGCCGCGGCGTAGGCAAAAGCATCGGCGTTGCAACTGGTGGCAGCTCCATGAACATACCGGGGGTTGCTGAAGAGGTTGGCTGTCCCCCAAAGCAAACGGATGCCCGTGCGGTCGCATTCTTCTTTGATGACCTTAACCACTGCATCCAAATTCTTGTTCGTCTCGGCGAGCGTCTTTCCTTCTGGCGCTACGTCGCGATCATGGAAACAAAAGAACGGGGCCCCCAACTTCTCGCAGAATTCAAAGAACGCCCGGACGCGGTTGATGGCATTTTCGACGGTCTCCTGGCCATTGTCCCAGGGGCGAATCATCGTTGCTGCTCCAAAAGGATCGGCCCCTGTTCCCCGCATTGTGTGCCAAAAGGCCACACTAAAGCGGAAATGGTCTTTCATTGGCTTTCCTTCCACAAGTTCATCCGGATTGTAGTGTCGGAAAGCCAACGGGTTCCGAGAGTCTGGACCTTCATAACGAATCTTCGACACTTCGGGAAAAGCAGCCATGGTTCAATCTCCTTGATGACACGGCTTTTTCTTGACGCAACTTCTTCCTCTTGCCGGAGTTCTTTAATCACACACTCAGTGTGGCCTACTATGGTGACACATTGCGGCATCGATCGCAAGAGGGGTGTTCGAGACGTTTTCCATCGAGAGAAAGACTCGCTGGTCGCATGAGAATCTCACTTAATGTGGGGTAAATCGAAGAATGAGCCAATCGCCTATCCGGGGAAATAGTTGGGCTAATGCAAAAAGAATCCGCGCGCGACCCGGAACAACCAGCTCGACCAATCGCTTTTCACAAGCCTTGACGATTTTATTGGCAAGTCTGTCAGGATCAATTGCCTTAACTTTGACGCCACCACCTGGCGCCCGGGCGGCCTCGAGGACTCGTTCTTCACCCTCCAGGGGATAGAGTCTTGGGCCAGTCCGCGCGATGGGACCGGGACAGACTAGCAAGACGTGCAGCCCTTTTGCCCCCAACTCCAGGCGAAGTTGTTGACTGAACGCCGCAACGGCGTGTTTTGTTGCGGGATAGGCACCCAAATATTTCGCCGCTGCTTTGGATGCCAGGGACCCTATATTAACGACGTGCCCGCGGGTAGCCAAAAGATCGGGCAACAAGGCGCGTGTTACTTGCACAAGGGCTACAACGTTCAACTCAAAGAGTTCGCGAAACTGTTCCGGTGTTGTATCGCAAATTGCGCCCCGCATCGAACGCCCGGCAGCATTTACCAATACATCGACCGTTCGCCAGGCCGAATGGATGGCATCGCGGCAGCGAATGACATCGGCTTCATTCCGTATGTCCGCAACAAGTGGCAGGACTTCCGTGTGTTTTTCTAATTCGCTCCGAGCTTGCTCCACGCCGTGTTGTTCGAGGCCGATAATGGCTACCCTCGCGCCACGTCGGGCAAATGCCCGCGCGATTGCCAACCCCAACCCGCTCGAGCCTCCTGTAATGACTGCATTTTTGCCAGTCCACATCATATCATCGC
>JAKPII010000320.1 GCA_029549885.1 Planctomycetota bacterium | reverse complement strand
CCAGAGACTCACCGGAAGGACCCCATTGCGGCTGATCGCCTGCAGGTTGTCGTCAATGGAGGACCCGGCATCGACGCCCCCGTTGACCTGCTTGTAGAGACTGGCCGGGCTGAGGTGGACAAAGGGCAGCCCCGCCGCCTGGCGCACAATCTCCAGACAGGCCGTTGCGGCGTTGGAAGCACAGGAACCGACGCCGTCCTGATCGTGGACAATCGGGACATACGGCTTCAAGGAGACCTCCGCCGCCCGATCCTTCCATTGGCTCTCCGGGATCAGGTCGATCTTGTCGGCCAGGCGGGGGAAGAGTTGCCCTAACCGCGTCCGCCGCGGAAGACACCCCGCCGCCTTTCCTTCAGGCATGATACGATAGATCATCACTTGATCACCCGCTGAATGGCGTCCAGAACACCCTGCTCTGAGGTCATCGCTTCGTTGAGGACGATTCGTCCTTGACTATCGCGAACAATCAGCCGCGGGAGGGGATGCTTCACAGCCTCCTGAATAATCTCTTGAAGGGTCCGATTCTCCGTTTCTGCGTCCTTATCCACCAAAAAGAATTGGGACTTTTTGTCGGCGACATACTGCCGGATGAGTTGTGACGTGATGGCCTTGACGACCTCGCGCGGTAATGTATCTCGCTCGGCAGATTCCTCGACAATCGCCACGGTGAAGGGGCCGACGGGCTGGGGTCCCGGAGACGGTCCGGGGTCCGGGTTGGGATCGGGCTGCGGCCCGGGAAAAGGCCCCGGCGGGACATCCCGGAACGCAAACTGGACATCCACGGCATACACCACGAGTCGGCCGTCCACAATCGCCGCCACGGCCAGGGTTGGCTTGTCGGACGTGCCCAGCAGAATCCAGCGTTGCTCGGAGGCGTTGGCCAGCCGTAGCATCAGCCAATCGCCCCCGTACCACTCCAGTTCTGGGCCGCCTTGCAGGAACGTCAAGGCCGCCAATAGGATCAGTTTCGCCATGCTTCGCCCTCGATCAGGTGATCACATTCGTGAAGAGGACCCCGGCCGCAGGGGCCGTGAGCTTGACATCGAAGTAATCGACGACCCGCCCGTACACGAGTTGATGCCAGGCGTCCTCCTTCGTCTCGACCCGCATCTCCCAGCCTTCCCGGGCAAAGAGCGTGACCGTCGAGAAGCTGATCGATCCGGACGGCGCCGTGAGGGCCCCGGGACGGGAGACCAGCAGGGCGACGTTGTCCGCCAAAGCGCCCGTCTTGGTCGTGCTGGCCGCCCCCTTGAACGTCGTCACACGCTTTGTGTCCTCCACAATCACCTCGATGCCATAGAGGCGATCCGGGAGTCCGTAGATCGTGTTCCGTCCCTCCAGTTCGCCCCGGATTTGGGCCAGGGCGAAGGGCGAGGACTTGATGTAATCGACAAGCTCCTGGGTCTTGGCCATGACCCGGGCCAGCCCGGAGGAAATGACCAGCCGCAAATCGGACGGCCTGACCACGCCCAGGGTGTCGTTGAGAATCAATTCCGCGGCATAGGTGATGCTGTTGCGGATGACCTGGTTGGCCACCGTGGCACCGTCCCATTTTGTACTGTCATTGCCTGGGATCGTGGGCACGGAAAGCACGTGCGAGGCGGGCCATTGGGTGGAATTGGTCAGCTCGCTGAGAACTTTGACGGTCCGCGCGGTCATCGCCTGCTGGGCCGCGTAACGGGCGTGCTGGGCCACAATATCCCAGCTCGCGTTGCGGGCGGTCTCCATATCCATGCGGAAAGGATAGGCGTACCGCTTGCACTCGAACGGCTCGAACTCGAAACTTTCGACATTCCAGTTGCCGTCCGGGGCTTCATTGCCGGGGGCCCACATGAATTCGCGGAGGTCCGCATTGATGACCCGGGCCGCCTGCTCCGAAGTCATCACCAGATAATAACCGGCAGGCTTCTGGGAGGTTTGAATCTGGACGTAATTGTTGAGCGGAAAATCCTTCGGATTCCGCGCAAATTCCACCACCAGTTTGCCGCTCGCCTCATGCGAATGGACGAAGACCGACGTGGGACCAGGATGAACAGCAGGCATATTCTTGCACCTCCATCAGCCTCAGCTCAAAGCAGGCCGTTCGCTGTAAATCTTCACAATGCAACGGACCAACTGACCGGCCGCCGTGGCCGCCTCCTTGGCAATCGCACCGATGTGTTGGATGGTCGTACCACTTGTGGCAATCGCCACGGCACGCCCGTTGCTGTCACTCTTGAGACGGGTCCCGGCAGAAAAGGCGGCCCCGGCCTCGATCAGACACTCCTCCCCGTCGCCAAAGAAGAACACCGGATCACCCGTCCTGGCGTGGTAATTGGATGTCACCAGATTGCTCAAAGGCGGATACTTGGCGCTGGGACCGGCCACGCCAATCACGGGCGTGTTGTCGCCCCCCTGCTGAACCTGATGATCACCCGTCACCCGCACAAAGCGACAGGGCAGAATATCGCCACCGGCAATCAAGGGGCTTCCACTCATGACTTCACTCCTCCAACCACCTGTTGCAAGGCTTCCTCGAATGTCAGGCCTTTCGTCGTGGCCAGCTGCACGGCCTTGGCCACCGCTTCGCTCCCATAGACGGTGTAACTGATGCTCCCGTCAGGATGACGCTCGTACTTGAGCGATTCCGTCGGATATCCCGACGTGTCGGTCATCTCCGCCGGGATCAGACCGCTGGCCGGGTTCTCCTTGTAGTTCGGAATCACCTCCTTGACGTGGAGATCGAACTGCTGATCGTTCATCCGGCGACAGCGGGCGAATTCCTTGTCCAGATCGAAGATGAACCGGGCCCGCAACTGCTTGAGCTTGCTGTACCGCTCGACATCGGTCCGCTTGGAGCGCTCCTCCTCAAGCTGCTTCTTGAGGAGTTCAATCTGCTCCTTGAGGGCCTCGATGCTGGCCTCGGCGGCGTTTTCCGCGGCTTCCTTCTCGTACTCGGTCTTGGCCTTGGCCTCCCCGGCATCGACCACCGGTGTCGTCGCACCGTTTTCCGGACCGGAGGACGTCCCTTCCTCTTCCGCCGCCATCTTCTTCTGAATCCACTGACCGACCGGCGTCTCCAAAAAAGCCTGCACAATCGCGTCCAAGTCTTCTTTGCTCAAGGCCATAGACTTCGCCTCCTGTTGCTCGTATTCCGCACGGCTGGCCGCCGCACCGAACATCTTCCGCTGCTTCTCCGTCAAAGGATGACCGCGAACCTCCTTGTCGTGGAGAATCTGCTTCGCCTTCTGGGGGTCGATGCTCTCGCTGGGGAGTTCATAGACGGCCCCCGCCGCCATATCGACGATCCCCTCGGCCCCCTTCTGGACCATCTCGGGAATCTTTTCCACCGCCGCTAAGGCCGTCTGGGCACCGGCGGCCGCCGCTGCCGGGGCCGCATAGTCCGTCTTCCGCTGTCGCTTTCCCATCTCTGGCACGTACACACTCGTCGGCCCCGGCTCGGCGGCGCTGTAACGAATCCGAATCCCGCCGCTCCTGTCCCTGGAATACAAGAGTCCCAGATCAAGCCGGGGCGTCTTCGAAATCAGGGCTATCGGATCAAGAAACCACTTCTCAAACGGGCCGTCGTTGTACAGCTCCACACTCCGCTTGGGATAGTGCTTGAGAACGTCCTTGTAGTCCCGATAGATGTGAAAATCCGCCGTGATCGCCCAAACGGTCTCCTCCTCCAAGGGCAGGGGTTCCACATAAAAGGGACCGGCAAAGCCCACACAGGGCGTGTCCTCGCTCCTTCCCGTGTGGTTGATGACAATCGTGGCATAATCCCCCGTTTGCTCGATCCGCCGGTTGCAGTTGTCGGCAATCTGCTGGAGCTTCGCGCGGTCAAAGTAAATGACCCGCCCGTCCGGCAGCCGCAGGTAGTGCTCGCGAAAGATCGGCACCCGCGGGATATGGACGAATTGTTCCGAATCGAGTTGTTGATCAAGGCTTACTGTGGCCATCTCTTGTGAATACTCGTTGGGGCGTTACTCGACTAATACCAGAAAACCGAAGATTGAAGTCAATAACCCGATCAGTGGGGATTAGACCATATAAGAAGGTGACTATTGGCGGGATAGATAGGAATAGAGGACCACCGGGCTAATACCGGGCAAAAAAGAACCGCCTGTGCACGGCGTCACAGGCGGCCTTCGTGGAGGGCGCCACGAGAGGATTCAAAACAGACAAGACAAAGTTTACAGAATCAGGTCTTTAATGGCTTCCCATTCGTTGTCCCAGTAGGGTTCTCGCCACTGGTAAATGGGGTTTTCTTCATAATTCGCCCCGTATAGGCTTTCTAACCAGTACTGTTTCATTTTCTGTTCGTATTCCGCCTCGGCCTTCTGGTATTCCTCCGGCGGGAGTTCCTTCGGCGGTGGCTTGGGCTCCGTTAGTGTAGTCGGAATTTTGCGGAAATTCTTGGCCAACTCGAGCGCTTCGGCACGAGTCCGCGGTCTAGGACGATTTTGCGGCTCACTCATGGCCATGGCTCCTCGTAGCCCTCCGGATACTGATCAGCATCGAAGTCGCCATAATATCCAGTTTCTGCCCGCTGCCGAATCTCTTCTGGGTCTCGGGTGTCCCCGATATATCGCATGAAATAAATCGGCGGTCGGTCGTTCTTTTCGTAATCCCACCCCTCGGGGGCATACTGATCATCCCAGGGCACAACCTTATACACCTTAAACCCGAACTTGTGGTAGATTTTCGCAAGACCATCGCCGATGCAATCGAGTGTCGTGGCCCCCTGACTGATGGCCTCAATCACCGCCGCCTGTCCCCCGCCCTTAGGTCCTTGCGGGGTGCGGAACACGTTGCAGAGGTCATACTCGCCAGGCCTATCGGGGATCGGAACCAACATGTAACCGGCTGTCCCGTCCTCTGTCTGGAAGATTTTCGCACCCGCCTTAATTTTATCTTCAATCTCTTCCGCAGTGTATTGCGAGAGATAGGCCCGCTTATCAGCTGGTAAGGAATCACGGAACTGGATAAACCGCTGAGGCGTCGTCGGGCCAAACTTGACCTGAGGAAGTTTGCTGGCCTTCTGCGGAGGACCAGCGTGTTCTTCCTCCTTTTTCGGGGAAGCCGACGGTTCTTTCAGTTGCGATGGTTCGCTTTTCGTCTCGTCAACGACTTGCCACTGAAGCTTGCCAGCCGCATTGGGTATGTAAGCATAGGTCTTGCCTTTGATCGTGACCCGTGTTCCTTCCTCTGGGTTCTCCGGCAAACCTTCAGGGAGAGAGTACTGGATGCCTTTCGCCCGCGCATAATTAAAGGGAACCGTCGTTTGGGATTCTTGACCCTGTCCCGGCAGCTGCACGACCTCATCTTCCGGGCCGGGCGGGCTGATCCCGACCAGTTTCCTGATCTCCTCGGCCTTAATAGCCAGCCCCATCCGGTAGGCCCGCTCCAAAAGCTCCAGACGCTCGCTGACGTTCTCATCCTCCGTCTTGATCACAAACCGGAAGTCTTCCTCGGCAAACTCCGGAAAATTGTGCTCCAAAAGGGGCCTGACGAGGTCGGTCGTGATCGACTCTTCCAGGTTGCGGGCGTCATAGCGGACGATCTGCTGGAAGGTCGCCAGGTGAATCTCCCCGAGATTGCTCCCCAGACCCGTGTTGGCCGCCTCGCTCGTCAGGGTCTGTCCCAGGATGTAACGCTTGATGACGTGCGAGAAATACTCGACAATAACCCGCGCCGCCTCCGCCCCCGCCATCGAGGGTTCAATCCGCTGGTAGTTGAACCCCCCGAAGCCCGCCGAATCCGGCCACTGGGGGACCAGGACCACATTCCGGTGCTCGCCGATCCTTTGCGTGGCCGCCTGCCGGACCCGCTCCTCCGCCTCCTTCGATCCCGCCGGATAGCCCCAAATCTCAAACCCAAAGGCACTCCGCTCCAGAAACTCCATCAAAAATGACAGAATCTCTTGTTTTTGATACCACAACCAGTAGATGCGGCTTCTGAT
>JAKPII010000315.1 GCA_029549885.1 Planctomycetota bacterium | reverse complement strand
TGACCGTATTCGCCGGGCGGTTCCGTGCTAATTCGGGGTAGAACCCCACTGCTAGGATCACCTGGTATCCAGTAGGGACTAACAGGCTTTTTTAGCACTCCGAAATGATGACGGTGGTGGAGAACACCGATTTGTACTCCGGCCCACTTCTCGCCATATTCGGCCTGCGATTCCCGGCCCACGCGATACTGACACCCGGCGGCTGCCATCAGGTCACCTTCGTACGTGGCATCGATGAAGACCTTTGCCACAAACGTCTTTCCACTGAGCATTCGAATACTGCGAATGCGGCTGCCCTCCTTGGTCACGCCATGCTCTCGATCCAGCCATTCGTCCCGGAAAGTAGGAATCTGATACTCCCGAATGAATTCCTCAAACACGCCTTCAGCCACGTGGGGTTCGAAAATCCACATGGTCCGCCGCTCGCCATCGATCGCCGGCGTCCCCTGTCCCCGATTTCCGTATTCCTCGGGTTTTTGCCATTTCCAGGCTTCTGGGCGTTGATAGTGTTTCCAGATACGGTGGTAAAACTCCCGCGCTAAACCACCAATAACCGCCTTGTTGCCCGTGTCGGTCCAACCCAGGCCACTGCTAGACATGCCGCCCAGATGTTTTTCCGGACAGACAATGGCCACCGTCCGCCCAGCTAGCCGCGACTCGACGGCCGCCATGACTCCGGCTGATGTCCCACCATACACAACGACATCGTATTCGCCAGAATGCTCGTCTGCCGAAAGATAAGCGATGCCCAAAATGCTCATTACGGAAATCAATCCATAAACAATTATGTTGCGAATCATAGGAAGACTCCCTGAAGCTCTGCTCATCCTCGACCGAACATGGTCATGCCTTGCAATTTCGTCCGACACTTATCCGGGCGCGACAATACGAAAATTCGTGATCCGCCAGGCGAGGCAAACTGCTTCCGTATGATACCAGGTTAGCGCCCGCGTCTCCACAGTTTCGACAGCCAGCCGTCGCGGGGAATTGCGTTACCGCTCGCCAAGACCGTAGTAGCCTTTTCGAGCCGCTTGCGTTGTATTTTTTTGAGGGCAGAGTGCGAACCTAGAAACGACAGAACCCAAGAAAGTTATTTCGGTCACCGGAGACAGTAACCCTCCCGCGCTCCCCCTCCCGAGGTCACCGAGGGCGGTGACCCTCCCGATTTGGTCCCCGCGGACGGTAACCCTCCCGGTTTGGTCACTCCCCGGGTATGAACCGTGACAAGACTTCTGGCCAATGCCTGCGGAACTTGACAAGCGAAATGCCCCTATTGAAGATGACGATTGTGGGTTCCGTGGCCTTCCGGCGGGCATGACAAGAGCAAGAACCTTGTGAACAGTTACACAAAATCGGCCTAGGCTGTGACACCAGCGGGGCGGAAGGCATGACTGAAGGTACGCGGGGCGGCGAGCCGAGAGACGAGGAGGGCATCGCAAGATGGACGACATCGTTCGGGCGTTTCTGGAGAATGAGCAGAAACTCCGGCTTGTCCAGCGGCTGGGGCGGGGTGGTTTTGGCGAGGTCTGGGCGGTGGAATCGTCCAGCGGCGTCCGCTCCGCCATCAAGGTCTCGCTGGACCCCATCGACGGCGAAAACCCGGCCGTCAAAAAAGAGCTGGAAAACCTCAAACTGGTCAAGGCCCTCATTGGACATCCCCATATTGTGAGCCTCCTCGATTACTGGGTGGTCAGCGACTACCTGGTGACCCGGTGGGAACTGGCCACCGATGGCGACCTGCTTGGTCTCTGGGAGCGTTATCGGGAGGAGGGACAGCCGGGCATCCCCGTCGAGCAGCTCATCCAATTCATCTCTGAG
>JAKPII010000289.1 GCA_029549885.1 Planctomycetota bacterium | reverse complement strand
TTTACGGGATGAATCACGATGAAAGGGTGATTTCGATAAATCACGGCGTCTTCTTCGGCAACGAGGTGAACACCGGCTTCCTTTGCTGCCAGACGAAGCAATTCACTGCTGATATTTGGGACACCGACAAAGAGCGATGGACCATCAGGCAACCTGCGTAAGACAACCGCAGCACTTCCGTCGGGGTAGGCTGCCAAGACTTCTTCGGGTCGAACGTCCCGTGCCGCCAGCAACGGCCGAATGGGCTGACGGATGCCGAACCCTTGCGTTAAACCTAGTCGGCGTCCTTCCTCTGTTGGCTCGGCCCAAGCCACGACTCCAGAAATTTCCTTCAGATCATAGCTCGTGAGTTCCTTCATTGCGGCCAGGGCTTCCTCCCCAGGTGCCAGATATCCTGGCGCATAACACCAGATTTTGAGTTTGCCCGCGGTCGTTTTGCGCAGTTCCTGACGCTCGTCTTTGGAAAGTCGCCACGCGGCCAAAAACACGAGCATTTTAGCGGGGACCCGTTGGTTGATAACGTCTTCCAAAAGATACTGCCCGTAAGGCGTTCCCATTCGGCCTAGGGGCCGACGAATCTCGTAAATGAGCGGCCGCGTAAGCACATTACCGCCATACCCGACGTGGAGGATGCTTTTTTCATCGACAATGGCGGCAACCTCTGGTTCAAAGGGGCGCCCTCGCGAAAGCATAAACTCGGTCAGCGGCTGAAGCTGTCTCATAACGCTCCACAGCTCAGGGTCGTCGAACCAGCCCGTCGCACCGAGGTCCATCCACCACGTTCCAAAATGTCTCAGGGCAACCTGGGCCGTGTTACGCATTAACAACCACTGAGTTTCGTGAAGCGTATCCGCGCCGTCCATCCATCCTGGTGCTCGACTTTCCTTGGCCAAATATGTCCGCGTGTCATCCTCAAATAGCCACAACTTGCCTGCCAGCATGACGCTTTCTGCTGCGGACATCGCCGGCGCGCTTCCTCCAATTCCGCGATCCCAGTATGAAATGGGCGAACATAAGATGTCGATGTCCGGCGACCTAAGGACTTTAGCAAGTGCATAGTGGCCCGACGTCGATGCTCCGTTCTGGATCGCTCCGAATTCAAACGTGTATCCGTAAAAGAAAACGACCAATTTTTGTCCGCGGGATGCCTCCCTGACAGCTTTGGCAAAATGACAAACACACTCGGCCATCATGTCCTGCTGGAACTCAGCCAAGTCAATCAGGTCTTGTTCTGTCTTAAAACGATGTAAAATGCCCGACGGATTAGAGCGTCTGCGATCGGGTGTCGGAAGATCAAGTGTCGCCAATTGCACGTTGGGATTTTCCCAAGCCTTTTGCAAGGCTTCATCATTGCCATATTTTTTGGCCAACCATTGTCTCCACGCCTGCGCTGTGACAGGTGAATAATCACTGAGAGCGGCTCCCCAAGTGTTTTCGTAGAACCATTCACCGGTGTTTTGACCACAAGGGTGATAGCCCGCCATGTGATCGCCCCAGCGTGTTTCCAGATACGACACGAGTCGGGTGAGCCGGTGGGCCGCTTCATCTCGATAGAGAGGTGATGCGACGGACGCAGGAACGCGCGTTTGACCGGGCCGATCCCAAGTCATGGCGTGGTCTGGATGCGATTGAATCCACCAGGCGGGTGGGTCCATCGGAATCCGGGGAATGAGCAGTGCATTGGGGTTGGCTTCGATCACTTCTCGGCAGGCAAAATCCACGGCTGTCCAGTCTTCTGGTTCGCCTGGTTTTGGCCACGGCATTGGCACGGGAAAGCTGACCAGGTTCACGCCAGATTGAGCAGCAAGACGTACCTGTGACCGAAACGGTCCGGGCGGGCCGCCCAGTAGTACGAACGGTGAACCCGGACGGTAAAACGCAATTATCACTTTTCGGGGAACATGGGATTGTACCCAGAGCTTTACGCGGTAACGTCGTCCCTTCACAATCGGCAAAGAAGGGCGCGAGTAGATGTGAAAATCCGGCCACTCACCCTGTGGGGGCTTATTGAGATGAATGGCCAAGCAGCCGCTCTCGTTTTCTCCAGAGTCCGAAAGTATTTCCACATGCCCCACTGTGTTTCGTTCGTCCGGGGGCCAGATGGACCAATTCGCCGAAAAATCTTGCTCGTCCTCAAAATCGCAGGAAAGGATCGTGTCGCCCGTGTCAACATCCTGGACTCGAATACTGTCGAGTAGGACGGAACCGGGCAGCCTCCCAAAGCGGAAGTGGAGCGTCCCCTGACGTTCCGCGTCATCGTAGGCAACGAACTCAAAAGTCACCGATTGACCTGTTGGTCCTGCCTGGATAGCGCCCCGGCCCGGCGCACCCCAAAAGATTCGGGCCGGAACAGGCTGACCATTCAACACAAGCCTCGGAATGCCATCGATGGTACGAACACGTGCACTCCGGATTGGAGCCAGCGATTTGCCGACCTCGACGGCGAGCGCTCCCATAGTCAAGTATTGGATTTCCGCGAGGCATATGGCGGCGATCAAAAAGCAAATCATTCGACGGCGGAATGCGAACACCGCCCTGTCCATCGAAAGTGGATCATGTAGGGCCTTCACGGGAGATGCTCCTCTTTCATTTGCATAGAACAGTTGACAAATATCGCTGAGATCTTGGTCTGCTGCCCGTAAAAACCACAGGCGTTGCCACGATTATGGGCCAGCCGCGCGTGTCTGTCCAGAGACCGGTACGGAGCCAGGCTCGATCCCCGATGAGCGCGGGGAAGCTTTGTGCGGCTAACTCAACAATCCGAGTAGTTGCATATGTGATTAGGTGGCAGCGCCTGGCCATACCGGGGCAATGACCGGGGAGGTCACGACGGAGCAAAGTGCCATAAACCCAGCTTTTCTCGAAGCCCGACTTCTGTTGCTCAGCATGACCAGCCGTCCTATATCAAAGGGGAGGGATCAAATCGCCCTCGGAGCTTGGCAAGGCTCACTATGGTCAACTGCGGATACCGCCAGGGTTATGGGTAAGTCCCGTCGGCCCGGGCAAGGACGGTCATGAGATTGGGGGTTAATGACAGAGGTGGGCAGAACGTTTCTCGCAGCCAAAATAAAGCATATAATACGGTGAAGCGGGTGTGTCGTGTGCATGTTGGTCGTCTTGGCCCAGGAGACACGATTATGAAACGACTTTTCACAGGGATCCTCTTCATTTCCGCAGCTTTGTTAGTCTTGGGGAGTGTGACTGGTTGCAAGGTGGCGATGTCAACCGGTCCGATCGGAGTCGAGGCGGTCAAGCTTAATCCCGAGGAGTGGAATGGCATTTGGCAAGATCCGGTCAACAATGGGTTCGTTGCTGTGCGTGTGGCGGACGCAGATCAAGGGATTCTCGAGGCGGCAGGCATCGAGACACGCGATGACGGCTTGGAATTGAAGAAGCTTCGTCTCCATGTCCGCCAAGCTAACAGCTGGATGTTTCTTTCCTTGGAATCTCCCGATCGTCCGGGAAACTACTTCTGGTGGCGGATTAAACGCTCAGGAGAGGCGGCCATTTTATGGGCTCCTCATTGGGATCGAATTTCTCAACTCGTCAAGGAAGGCAAGCTGCCGGGAAAACAGGTCAGTGAGAATGTGCTTATCCTAGATGAGCTTGATCCAAGGCACTATGAAGTACTCACTTCAGAAAGCAGCGTTGTGGCGGACTGGGAAAATCCGGTCATGCTTATTAGGGCGAAAAAAGATTAACGATTGGCAGGGACACTAATTGCGATTCCAGAAACCACGGAATCAACGGTTTGATGCCGCGGCTTCGACCCATTCAAGAATGGATACCACGGCATTCGAGCGAGGATTTCGGTTGACGATGCGAACCAAGAGAGAGCCTGCCGAGGTCATGGACGCGTCAACCGGAATCTCGAGCCAACGCCCGTCATCAAAATCCCTGATTTCGCCAAACGAGGTGTCGCCAATAAAGACCTCTTGGTGACGACCGCCCATGAAGTGGTCGGGATCAATCATGTAAAGCCGCAGGATGCCGGTTCTTCCTGTGGGCACAGTAAGTGAGATTTGGACCTCCTTTTCATGGGCACGTGTATGAAACACGGGGAAAGGCCAACCCGTGTAAGCGAAGCCTTGTTTGACCTCCGCCGCATACCATGGCACTGCAAAAATCGTTTCATTTTCGGGACGTCCACAGCGAAAGTGCAACTTAACGCCGCGACTCTGGAGTGCCTCGCTCGTCGGCAGATTCTCCATGTCTTTCCACGATCGTTCTGTTGGGCGACGTTGTTCCGCCGGGGATAGGGCAGGGAAGGGGGCATGGGGTTCTGACTGATACCAGTAAACAGTCGTTGATAACTCTAGTTCGTTACCGGGTTTTCCAAATCGAGATCGAAACGTTGGGTGCTCGTTTGCGCCGAAACCGATTGTTACCTTAAGCGAGCGGTCGAAAGAAATGGAGTCCTCCAAAAAGAAGCGGTAAGCTGCCGCCCCGTCCTTGTGAAAAGGAAACCACCCTGTCCGCAAGAAGGTACTTTCCTCTGGCGGAAATCCCCAACTGAAGCCAAAGGAATCTTCCAATCCTTGAAATTCAATTGAGGGTGTTTCCTCACCATCTACGTAGAACTTTTCATTTTCGTCCACCGGGTAACCGGGTTGGCCGGGAAGGCGAATCGTGACATTCCATCCCACAAATTTGCCTTTCCCGCGAGCATCGAGGGACACGTAATCTTCTTTGCCGAGATTGATGAGTTGCTGTCGCCATTGCGCATGAAAATAACCGACATTCGCAGGCAATTCTTCGACCTTACGGACCATCACATAGCTATAACAAGGCATCAGTTCCCAAAGCTCCTGTCCAGGCTCTACAGGGCCGTCGTAAGAAAGTGTCAATTTCGCCGACTTGCGAAACGGCATGGGAAAGTAGGCATTCCAACCGCGTTTTTTGTTGACCATTAACGTATCGAGACTTTCCCTCTCTCCCATGGGATCGCAGAAGAAATCAACGAGTGGGCACTCAACACTCGGCGTTGTCTCATTATCCCAAAACGCGCGGATGGCCAACTCACGTCCTAGCCGATATTTGTCCGGCTGCGCCACCATGCGTTGGGGAAGGGCGAAGTGGATCATGGTGATCACGCCGGGCCCCTGGACCTCGGCAATTGTGACCTCCTTCGATTGGCGGAATTGCCGATCTAAAGGCGTTTCGATCCAAAGGCCATTTTCTGCTACAGTTTTTCCTTGCCCTAGATGCGGTAAAGCGTCAAAGATGGATTGACCGCTCGTTATGTTGCCACCGACGCCTAACCACAGAAGCACGCTCAGCGTGTACACCGTAGGACAGGCAACCCTGATAATAGCGGGGTGCGGTGCCATGTCTCTTCCCTTCCGTTTCTGGCGGACAAGATTCAGGTGTGAAAACAACATTCCGAAACGCAACTCGCCACAGTACGCTGTCGCTCGGCTATTGCCTGGACGTGCAACCAGCCTAATACACATCAATCCATTTCACAAGAAGTACATGGCGAAATTCCCCGAAGTAACCTTGAAATGTGAATCTGTCGAGACTAACCTTGGTCTATCCGGTTTTGCGATGGCGACGAGAGACTGTCATTGGTACCGTGAGGTGGTGGCGAACACCTCTAACTCGCAGTTCGTTCTTGAAGGGAAGTTTTCTGGCGGCTCGGCGTCCTGAAAAACATACTTGCGCGAGGGAGACAGTTATGACTCAGTCAAATGCACCTGCGGAAGAAAAAGGCCTTCCCATGACGGCCAAATGGGATCCCGAGAAGTTGGCTCGGGAAGAGGCATTTCTTCAAGAGTTGGAAAAGAAAAGCCTTTGGGAGCGGATCCGTGGATATGCGAAGCTCACGGGTCCTGCCTGGCTGCAAAGTGCCATGACCTTGGGAGCCGGTAGTGCAGCCGCCTCTGTCATGTCGGGTGCATCTTTCGGTTACAAGCTCCTCTGGGTCCAACCGCTCGCCATGTTTTGCGGTGTCATCGTTTTCGCAGCGCTGGCAAAGATCGTCCTAACGACGGGCGAAAGACCCTATCGATCATTTGGCCGGGAATTGCATCCCATCGTGCCGATCTTTTGGGCTCTTGGAACCATCGTTGCATCCATCATTTGGCACTTTCCGCAGTACACACTCGCAGGTGCCGCCGCGTGGGACCTCGCGCAAGTCGTGCAAACGAACGTGTTTGATCAAAAGCAGGCCGAGGGCCCGGGGCAACAAACCGAGCCAGGCGACAAGCCGCAGCAGGGTCAGAATACAACCCAAATGCGAGGCCTTGAATTGCTCGTCAAGTATGGGGCCGCCGCATGCATCCTGATGATCAACATTTTCACCGTTTGGAACTATGGAAGTCATGCCAAGGGGATCAAGCTCTACGAGGGATTCCTGCGGTGGGTGATACGAATTGTGATTCTCGCTTTTCTGGCTGTGGTGATTTTTACCGGCATTAACCTCAAGGAACTATTCTGGGGGCTGTTTGGGTTTTACATCCCCGAAACGACGGAAGGGATCACCGTTGTCCTAGGTGCGTTGGGGGCCGCCGTGGGAATCAATATGACGTTTCTCTATCCGTATTCCATCCTGGCCAAAGGTTGGGGGAAGCACCACCGCGGTTTGGCCAAATGGGATCTTTTTAGCTCAATGCTTGTCCCTTACACAATTGTGACGTCCCTCATCATCATCGCGATGGCCAACACGGTTTACGACGGTAAGGACGCGGTTCGCCAGGGGCTTCAACCCGTCGAAGCCGCTGCAGCCTTCAGTACGCTTATGCATTCGGATCTGGGACGTATGATTCTGGATCTCGGTTTCTTGGCCATGACATGCGGTGCCATCAGTACCCATATGGTTGTCTGTGGGTTCACCGTTTGTGAAATGCTGGGCTTGCAGTATACGCGTGCCCGGTTTCGGCTTTTCTCGTTGACACCGGTAATCGGCATTCTTGGGGCCGGGATGAAACTTCCGTTTTGGTTGCCGATTCTTGCATCGGCCATCTGCTTAACGATGCTGCCCATCGTTTACTTGTCTATCATGATCATGGCCAACAACAGGAAGTACATCGGCGATGCGGTGGGGTCGGGATTCACCCGGTGGGTCTTCAACTTTTTGCTTCTTGTGGCGATTACCGTCACGACGATTGGAACAGTTGTCCAGATCAAGCTGAAAGTGGTTGATCCTGTCCGGAAGTGGCTGAACCCACCGGCGGCTGTGCAATCGGCCACCCCAAGTCAGGCCGGCGAGGAAAAGAAATAGACAACCCTTACCTTGCGCTGATTCATTGAGAAATGAGGCAACCCCCGACTCCAGACGAAATCCCTGGGTCGGGGGTTGGTTTGCGCCTAGGCGTCATTTCGCTTCCTGCAGGAAGGCTTCGATCTGGTCAAATGCGGCTGCGAGAGTCTCCATTGAGGTGGCAAAGGAGAGTCGCGCATAGCCTTCCGCACCAAAGGCGGAGCCCATAACAGTGGCAACGCCCTTTTGGGCGAGTAACTCGAGACACCATTCGCTTGAATTCTCGACTAACGTCCCCCCATAGCGCTTGCCCAGGTGTTGCGAAATGTTGATAAAGGCATAGAAAGCCCCCTGCATGGGCGCGGCCGTGACGCCCGGCAACTTTGCGATTCGTTGCGCGACATAATCACGACGCCGTTCAAACTCACGCCGCATCGTTTCGACACAATCCTGGGGGCCAGTCAGGGCGGCCAGGGCGGCATACTGGCTTATGCTGCAAGGGTTGGAGGTCTCTTGGCTCTGTAGGTCGCCCATGGCCTTGGCCACTTCGAGAGTAGGGGCAATGGCCCAACCAATTCGCCACCCCGTCATAGCGTAGGTCTTGCTCACCCCATTAATGAGAATAGTGCGCTCTTGCAGTCCCGGACGGACCGTGGGAAAGCTGGTAAACGGTTCAGCAGTGTAAATAAGTTGGTCGTAAATTTCGTCGGCGACGACGGTTAGATCAGCATCCAAGACGACGTCGGCAATGCCTTCGAGCTCGCTCTTTGTGTAAAACGTTCCTGTGGGATTGGAAGGCGTGCACAGAAGAAGCATTCGTGTTCGTGGTGTCAAGGCCTGCCGTAATTGAGCGGCATTTAACTTGAATCCGGAAGATTCCTCGGTTTTCACAATAACGGGCACGGCCCCGGTGAGCTTGATCAATTCCGAATAGCTCACCCAATAGGGTGCCGGAATGATGACTTCGTCACCCGGATTGAGGGTTGCCGTAAAGGCATTGTGGAGCGCATGCTTCGCCCCGTTTGAGATAACAACTTGTTGAGGCGAATAGGTTAGCCCATACCGCTTTTTGTACTGATCAACCACGGCTTGTTTGAGCTCGGGAATACCGCTCGCCACCGTGTAGTGGGTGTGGCCTGCCCGCATTGCCTCGATCGCGGCCTGACAAATGTGTTCCGGAGTTGCGAAGTCCGGCTCTCCTAAACTCAGGTCGTAGATCTTCCGCCCCTTCGCTTTAAGCTCCTTGGCCTTGGCCGCCATGGCAAGAGTTGCAGAAGGCTCCAGGGTCTGAAGCAGACGAGAAACGTGAACGGTCATCGGATCCCTCTCGTGACTTGTTTACTGATCAACCAACTGTGCCTATTTCACGCATGTTGACTGCCAACGGTAGTTTATCTACAATTAGTCTTAAGATAATCAGCAGTCTGATTTGATCCAAGTCGAGGGGGGCAGTTTTTCCTATCAAGGGTTGTGGAAGAGCCGCTTGCCTCGCCCATGGGGTGGTCTTGTGCGATTGGCTCGTAGCCGCCGTGATGATCGTCCAGTGGGGATGGTGGGGGGGAACTGTTGCCGATGAATTGCGCCTAGTCGGTGAGGTTGATATTGGAACAAGGATCACACAATGATGGCCCAGAGTGGCAAGGTAGGTCTTTGGCTTATTGGCGCCAAGGGTGGCATCGCGACCTGCGTCAGTGTTGGCTGGGCAATGCTGACGCGAAGCTTGACATCCAAGGTCGGTCTCGTCACGGAACTTCCACAGTTCGCCCAGGCGGGACTTGTTGATTGGCCGGACATCGTCATCGGAGGCCACGAAATCCGCGATGTATCTTTGGCAGAGGAATCCCGGGCATTTGCGTCGGTCAATCGCACGTTTGAGCGACAACACGTGGATTTGATTGCCGACGCATTGGAGAGTATTGAACAGCAGATTCGTTATGGAACGGTCTTTGGCGCCGATCAGATGATTGCCCAACTCGCTTCGCCCAATGTGCCACGTGATCGCTCTGCCAGGGAGGCCATTGAGCGGATTGCCGCGGATTTGAAGGACTTCAAAAGTAGGCACAACCTCCGATCGCTTATCGTGATCAATGTCGCGTCAACGGAACCACCGGTTGATCCGTCGCAGTTTCCGGCAAAATGGTCGGAACTGGAACAATTGCTGGCCGAGCAACCCGACCCCGGTCTGCCGACAAGTACCCTATATGCGATTGCTGCGTTCGAAACGGGGTGTCCTTATATCAACTTCACGCCGTCTCTAGGACCAGCTTTGCCGGCACTGGACGAGCTTGCCCAACACAACAATGTTCCCTACATGGGCTGCGACGGCAAGACGGGCGAAACGTTGATGAAAAGTGTTCTTGCGCCGATGTTTCGGGCAAGAAATTTAAGGGTTTTGAGTTGGGTTGGGCACAATATCTTTGGGAATCTCGACGGCAAAATTCTGGATGATCCGCGACACAAGTCAAGTAAGGTCCAGAGCAAGGACCGCGTTGTTTCCGGTGTACTGGGGTACCACCCGCAAACGTTAGTCAGCATCGAATACATTGAGGGCCTTGGTGATTGGAAGACGGCATGGGACCACGTGCACTTTCAGGGATTTCTCGGAGTGCCCATGGTCTTGCAGTTCATTTGGCAAGGTTGTGACTCAATTCTGGCTGCCCCACTCGTGCTTGATCTTTGTCGTCTCACGGAAAGGGCACACCGGATCGGCATTGTGGGGCTAATGCCTTTCCTCGCCAGCTTTTTCAAAAGCCCCTACGACGTCAAAGAAGCCGATTTCTTCAAGCAATTTCAAATGCTTGAACAGTGGATTGAATCTGTCAGCCATTCGCACCCCTCATGATTTCGCCAGTTGGGGCTGGACAGAGTTAGTTTAATTGCATGTCTTCTCCGAAGTAGGATTTCCTGGCCTCAGGATTGGCGATCACTTCTTCGGGAGTCCCGTGACACAAGACCCTTCCGGCCCGAATGACGTAGCTTCGATCGGTCACCTGGAGCGTTTCTCGCACTTGGTGATCCGTAATCAGAATAGATATTCCTTGAGCGCGGAGATTGCGAATGATCTCCTGAATGGCATCCACCGTCACTGGATCGATCCCGGTAAAGGGTTCATCGAGGAGGATGATACGGGGATTAGAGACGAGTGCCCGGGCAATCTCAAGTCGTCGCTTTTCACCGCCCGACAACCCGCCAGCTTTGGCCTTTGCCAATTGCACAATATCAAATTGTTCTAAAAGTTCACGACAGCGTCTTAACCGCAGTTTGCGATCAAACCCCAGCAATTCCATCACCCCAAGAAGGTTTTCTTCGACCGTTAGCTTACGGAAGACGCTTGACTCCTGAGCAAGATAACCCATACCGCCTTCGCGCGCCCGCCGATGCATGGGCCAGTGAGTCACGTCTTGTCCTTGGAGAAAGACCTGGCCGGCGTCGGGCCGAATCAGCCCGCACGTCATGCGGAAACTTGTGGTTTTTCCGGCACCATTCGGTCCAAGAAGACCGACGATCTCGCCTGGCCACACCTCAAAACTTACGCCATCGACCACGCGCCGTTTTCCGAAGGTCTTGACCAATCCGCAGGCTGCCAAGATGGCACCGGGAACCGCCCGGATATGGGGACCATTTTGAGCGATGGGTTGGACCGCACGTCCTGTAAACAGCCTCATATGTCGCTCCGTCTGATTAGAAAGCTCTCCGTCCTTCGTCCACACCAAATAAGAACCTATCCCATAATCCCCCCTCGCCCATTTGGCGGGAGAGGGGGTCGGGGGTGAGGGTGGATGGAATCGCTGCCGGTTTTCTCAATCGATTCCGACGTTCGCTTCCCCCGCCCCAACCCTCTCCCAGAGGGAGAGGAGGATTCTTTGGGATAGTCTCTAACCTGCTACGGTAACTGCTTCCCCTGATAATCAAGTGATTATCGTACGACCTTCATCCTCCAAAAATTCGGAAAGAAGCGAATGGGAATCTTTGTTCCTGGAATCCGGTCCAGGGAATGTGGCCAGATCACGGCCAAAGCTTTCCCAACAAGGAGTTCCCTCTGCACGTAGGACTTTTTCGTCCAGAATCGGCCATCTTCGCTTTGCGGGCTATTATCACCGAGGACAAAGAATTGATCTGGTCCAAGAGCGAACTCCAGATGATTGGCGTACTGGAAGAATTCCCATTGCGTTGGATCCGACATGACCTCAGCTACCATCTGGCGAAACTGGTCCATGGCGAAAGGACTGGGGATCAACGAGCGATACGGCGACCGCTCCCAGTCAAAATCGTGCATAAGGAGGCCGGACCGGCGATCATGTGCGATGTAGTACACATCACGAAAGAGACGGACGTGGCGGATCGTGACGGTACCACCTCGGACGCCTATACGAGCCGGGCGGTCACGGTCATCCAGTGTCGGCCCTGACCAGACTGCCTCATATTCCACAGTGATAGGCCGACCATTGACCCAAAGTACCAATTGGTGATCGACATTGGCAAACCTGAGTTGGTAATGTCCGCGTCCGTGGATGTGAATAGGTGCCTCTTCAGAAAAGCTTCGGAGCCCCATGCCAATGAACCTCGCAACGCCATCTGCCAGGTTCAACCGTGCCTGATAGCGATTTTTTCCGGCTCCTAGCTCCAAGATAATCTCTCCGCCATCGCTTTCCATATCGGCTTCACACTCAACTGCTAGATCGCTGACCCAATGCAGCCCAAGTTGATCACCACGCGGCGGAATACGAACGGTTCGAAGAGTATGAGGGCCGTAGTCGCTCTCGTCACTTTGGTTTGTATTATAGGCCATAAAGTCGCTAATCAATTGCGGAGAGACCTGTTTGGCATCAATGGGATTTCCCTCAAGGATCGCTTGCCAGTGTTCCCACGAAGGGACAATATGCTGGTAGCGAAGCCACACTTCCATGTCCTCAGGGGCCGTCACTCGATATTGCCGCGGATTTTCCCCAATTTCCCAAAGACCTTGTTGACCCACCTCCGGTTGCCACCGATCAGGCCATCCGGCTGCCTTGAGCTCAGGTGATTGAAAGTCATCCATATAGACCGGCTGCAATAGGGCCAGAATCTTTTCCGGCGGTTTTCTGGCGATCGCAAACTGGTCACTGCCCGCCGGCCGGATATAGACATCCCCCCGGTAAATGCGGACGGTCTCATTGGGCAAGCCAACAAGCCGTTTGATGAAATTTGTTGAGGCATCTCCCGGGTATTTGAAGACGATTACATCCCAGCGGCGTGGCTCTGAAAGGTGGTACTCGTATTTTGACACAAGAATGCGATCGCCCTTGTACGACGGAGTCGGTGGACCATCGTCCTTGTTCGGACCAACATACATCGTGTAGCGACAATTAGGGCACGTGGCACTCAAGACGAAACGTCCCGTGGGTCGATTCGTGAGCTTGTCAACCTCTTCGCTAGCACCCGTTTGAAAACTGAAGCCGCAGCGTTCGCAGATCAAGTCCTTATGGCGCCCCATCAGTGTTGGTGCCATGGACCCCGTTGGAATCACGAATGCCTCCGCCTCGAATGCCCGGAAGAGGAACGCCAAAATTAGAGCGATCGAGATCGCCTCAACCACCTCGCGAAGCCAGTTGGAGGCCCGTGTGTTTTCCTCGCGCCCGGGAGCTCCCTCTTGGGAATCCGGCCGGTTTTTGCCCATTCTTGCCCGTGACTGTTGTCCTTCTTGAGATTGACGAGAACTAACCCGCTCTTTCCCAGCCAAATGGCCCGAACCTTTACCTCTAAAGAACTGCGTCATCCCGCGCAGCCAATGCACCGTTTGCTTCATTTCGCTTACACTTTCAAAATCGATGTATCAATTACGGCCAAAAAACGAACGTACCTGGCAAAATGCTCCAGGAAGGCCATGGGATCGCCACGGCAGAACCTAAATGTTAATGTAACAAATCTCTGCCAACCTAAGCAGATCACATTTGGTGGCAGCTTTCTTCTGCTTGGGGCCCCGCGACACCTTTTAGATGTCAAGCTACTGAACCGAAGATGTGGGCCACTTTGAGTGCCCGTTTAGTGGGGTAACGCGTATCAAGCCTCCTCCACCAGGTTAAACTGGAGGGCAGCCGCCAACTCCTTGACGGCGTCCTTCAGATCACCATAGAAGGTGACGCGATGCCACCCGTTGCTCCACCCCAATAACAGCTTGTCCAAATCCCCCCAAACTTCGCACCCCAATTTGGTGCGGCATGCTCGGTCAATGACCACATTTTCCGCCGCGACACCCTGGTGGAACAAAATCTGTTTGCGATCGGGGAAGATTTCCATCGTGGACGTCATGTACCCCACGGGGAGGAAGGATCGTACTGAGGCCCCCCGTCGATCCTCCGAGTGAGTCAGGATTTCGTAGGGATTGGCAGGCCCTTCTGGTCCAAACGGCTTCGTCGTGGCCACACAGTGAGCGTAAATGATCTCCCGCTTGGAAGTGTCAATGACGGGGTCAGAGATGTACCCCGGGCGCCCGGCCAAGTGATTAACCATGACCATTGTGACGGTCGAAGGGAGGTCGGCTTCGCAAGCGCCAACAAATCCGCTATTGAGCAGCTCGACAAACCCAAGACACGGGTAGGCCTTGAGTTTTCCGCTATAAAACCCACCTAAGCAATTGATAGTAATGGCCTCGGCACGATACTTGTTCAACAGAGCCTTTTGTGCCAAGTAGTTGGCCGCCGAGAGCCTTAGGGTTTCCTCGGGCTCGTCAATCAAGACCTTCTGGGCTTCTTTGCGCCATTTTTCGGCCAACTCATCGACTTGGGCCTTGTCCGCCGCTTCGGCAGCCTCGGCCATTTCTTCGAAGCTGACGAAATGGACCGGGATTCCGAGTTGTTGCTGAATGGCCTCTGCAACACCCTTATTTCCGCCCCCAATCGAGATAATACCGCTGTTCTTGACCTCCTCCAAACACTGGCCGACCGATTTGAGTGTCAAACGATCCTCGGCTGGTTTTTGAATCCGCGGCTTCGGTGTCCTTTCCTGGCGAATTCGATCACAAGCGGCTACAAACTGTTCGACTCCTCCTGACTTGAGGATGGTGAAGCATTTTGCGGCCGCGATCAAGTCGCTGATGTCGGAAGAAGCAACCAGAGAGAAGTTTCGGTATTGGCGCCGCAGTTGGGACCCATAGACCAAAAAACCTCCGCTTCCGGCGTATATAAAATCAGCCAGCAGCATGGGGTGCCCGGATGCCGCAATTCTGTGAAAGACCTGGATCCAGTTGTTCATGTTGCAAACCAGATAGCCGTCGATCTTGTCGGCATCGTGTTGGGCCAAGAGCTTGTCGGCATCTTCCACACTATGGGCAGCCACCGGCAGAAACTCGATCTCAGGGCACCCTTCCCGCAGCGCATTGGTCACACGCTCAATCTCCGGTCTCATGTCGTGTCCAATATGGGGCCAGGTGGGCCGATCTTGAACTAATGCCCAGCAGGCAAAAACCAGTCGCACCCGAACCCGATCAGAAGACGCAGGAATTGCCGAACTTTCCTGCGATTCAGCAGGAGCAAGTCGGAGCGAAGACGCCGCCAGCGCGGCTACGCCGCATCCCGCGCAACTTTTCAAGAAGCGACGACGGTTCGCGCAGCAACGACACATGAGAGCATCGCGAGAATGCAATTCCATGATGGGACCTCCCTTACTGATGGTTGTCGGAACTCAACCAACGCCCAAAATATGAGAGACGTGTTCGCGGCAGGCGGCCAAGCTGCAAAGATCTCCACTGTACAACGACCACCCACATCGATAATCCTCACCCAGTACAACCAGTCTACACACTTCAGGGTGGCATGACTGTCAAGTGACTTGGCCATATTTTGTCAAAATTTTTGGAGAAACGCAAGCAAGAGAAAATTGGGCGCGTTTCAAAAAAGTCACCCCCAAAAGGCAACCCCACATGCCCCGGCGAGAAACTTGGGCCGCCGCAGGGCTACTCGTCTGGGAGGCTCTCCTGGACCAAGCGGCTAATTTTTTTGAACTGATCGGTACCGGCTCGGACACACCACTCAAAAAGGGCCGCCTCAGTCGTCGTCAGCACGGCGCCGGATACTTCCATCCGCCGAAGGGCGATTTCGTAATCTATCCGATGCCTTGACCCAACGGCGTCGGCGGCAACATAGACACCCCATCCCTGTGCGAGGAAATCGAGGACGGTCTGCTGAACGCATACGTGGGTTTCAATGCCGGTTACCAAGAGATTCCGCATACCCTGTGCCTTCAACTCGTTGAAGAGATTCCAGCATTCGCGGCAACTAAACATCAGTTTCTCCGGTAGCGTCCCAAGACGTTCGGCCAAGACGGGCACAGTCGGCCCCAGCCCCTTGGGGTATTGTTCGGTGCCCACGACTCGCACACCGAGAATCGTGGCGGCGTCGATCAGTCGGCGAATATTCCAGACTATACGCTTGTGATCGGTAATGTGAGGGATTAGCCGTTCTTGGACGTCAATCACCAGTAGTGCCGTATTGTCTGCTGACATCAATTCCGGACTGCGGGGCGGAAGGTGTTCAGGCTCCATGGTCATGGCTCATTGTTTGGACACTTCCAAGGACAATGCTTCAAAAAAATTGCCGGCAACAAGGCATTAAACGTGGTTTAAGATTACCGGCCCAAGACCGCGGCGACAAGGGATATCAAGTTGGTCTAGGAGCTTTGGGCAGAGACATTTATAATTGCCGGAAACTGGACGAGCTATGTTGATTGTGACGAATAACCACGCCATCGGCGAAGGAGCACCGATGCGATCCATTGCCATCATGAACCAAAAGGGTGGGGTCGGCAAAACGACAACAGCGGTCAATTTGGCCGCGGCCATCGCCCAGGAGGGCTACAAGACGTGCCTGATCGACATGGACCCGCAGGCTCATGCGTCGCTCCATCTGGGCATTGAGCCACAAATCGAGATGCTGTCCATTTACGATGTGTTGGTCCGCGACCGCCCATTGGCGGAAGTGCGACGGCAGATCAATGATCATCTATGGGTTGTGCCATCTCATCTGGACCTGGCGGCGGCCGAAGTGGAATTGGCGGGAGTCGTCGGGCGGGAGGTCATCCTGCGGGATAAGCTTCGTGAGGACCCCGAAAAGTTTGACTTCCTTTTCGTCGATTGTCCGCCTAGTCTTGGCATCCTCACGATTAACGCCCTTGCTGCGGTCAACGAGGTGTTTATACCGTTGCAGCCACATTTCTTGGCGCTTCATGGCCTGAGCAAGCTGCTACAGACCATCGAATTGGTGGCCAAGCGGTTGAATAATCGGCTGCGGTTGACGGGCATCATTCTCTGCATGTTTGATAGCAACACCCGGTTAGCGGCCGAGGTCTCGGAAGATGTGGGGGCATTTTTCGGAAATCATCGGGAAAGAAAAAGCCCGTGGGCGGGGGCACACATGTTTCAAACACGAATTCGCCGAAACATTCGGTTGGCGGAGGCACCCAGTTTTGGTCAGTCGATCTTCCAGTATTCGCCCGATTCAAATGGTGCCGAAGATTACCGCAACTTGGCCCGGGAGGTGATCCAGCAGATGCCGGTTGCCGAGAATTCGTCCTTCAAAAAGGCGTGTTGATCGCGCTGCAAAGTTGACACGGTCGCGGCGAACGAAAAAAAGGGGCTCGCAGTTGTGTTTGTTGACACCGTGGGCTTTGTTTCCTGGTGCGCAGTTTAGCCTGTGACGATTCGACGAACTTTTCCGGGGAACGAAGGTTTGTCGAGTTACCCGCTTTGACGGGTGATACCGATAGAGTATCGGCCTGCAATCGGCCATCTTTAGCCGATGGGCGCCAGGTTTGACAGGTGGGCAATGTTTTTCGACTAATCTTGTTTGCCGGTGGGATTAGGCTTTTCTTGACGATTCTCCCTAATGCACGGAACGGTTACAGTTTGCGTGCATTATTGGTTTTTCTGAAAGGTCCAACGAAATTCAGCCCCGACGACCCTTTATTTGGCGAGAATCCGTGGCCCGCGCGCTGAGTTGCCGTTTGGCGCAAAGCCGCGTGACTTTCGGTGCCCCGTTTCCTATATGATTTCCGAAGCGACTCGATGCCCATGAACGTCCGATTGGCGTTGATATGCGGGTTGGTGGCGGTTGTTCTTCTCGCTAGGCCAATAGTGGCTTTGGGGCAGTTCGGACTGAGTGCCAGCCCTGATCTGTTGCCCTGGCTGAAGTCTCCCCCATCGTCTGGCATAGGGTTTCACAATTCGCAGCAAGGCGGCGGTGGTATAAGTGAGCCCCAACAGGAGCAAGGTCCCCCGATGCACACCGGTTGGCTTGCCCCGTTAAATGGGGGACATTCCGGTCTCACGGCCGCGCCGGAGCCTCGGGAAGGCGGACGAGAGGTCGGTGTCGTGGGGCGACCAGACGGGAGGGGAATGGGAGTCGTACCTCCTGAAACTGCCCCAGGGCACCCACTATCCTCACTATCGCACCAGGCCAGCCCTGGCTGTTATCGGGACCTCCTGGAAATTCCCACTTCTGGCACATCCGTAGCAGATTGCCCAGGTTGCTTTGATTCCTGCGGTGACCCTCAGTCGTGCTGGCAGTGGTTTATTGAGCCTGCTGGGCTAATTATGGGACGGAATGATCCGAACCGGGTGTGGTTTACCTATCAGTCTAACAACAATGCTAACGAACTGATGCACAGTCAGCAAGCCCGTACTTCCTGGCAAGGGGGTTGGGAGCTAACGATCCGGCGAACTTTCGCTTGTGACAATTGGCGGTTGGAAGGCACCTACTGGGGAATCGCGCAGATGAGGGGAGATGCTTCGGCGACACACCCGGAGTTTGTACGCAGTACTCTGATCTTCACGGACGTCGTTTACGCCGACCCGACGATTCCCGGCATGCCGGAGGATCTATTCTTTGGCACATATGAGCAAAAACTGTGGCGGACGAATGAAATCCACAATGTGGAAGTTAACCTGGTTCGTCACCGCATCCTTTGGGATATTCATCGCCTGGGCATCGACTGGTTGGTAGGGGTCCGCTATTTCCGGTTTGACGAACGATTGACTTATGGTTCGCGGGCTCATGATGGTTTTTGGGGGGAGTATCCCGAGTTGGAGGGTTACCTTTCCGACAGAATTGAGAACAATCTGATCGGGATTCAACTTGGCTTTGATCTGCAGTATCCCATCGGCAAATCGTTACAGCTCGCGTGCACCCCCAAGATCGGGCTATACAATAACCATATCCATAATCGTTTCGATGCTTACCGCGGTGACGGGGCCTTGTTTGCCCCCAATCCCAATCCCCCAGTGGGAGACCCGGTGCCCGGAAGGTATCCCGTGATTTCGTCAGATGATCGTTTTGCCACGCTAGCGCAATTGGACGCGCGCGTTCAATGGCATGTGACACCCCGTTGGTTGATGTTCATCGGCTATCGCCTTGTTTCTGTGTCTGAAATTGGACTGGCCGATGCTCAATTCCCATGCAACGTGGTGGATATTGTTGATGCGATCTCCCACATTGACTCCAACGGCGACTTGCTCCTTCACGGTGCGTTTGCAGGGATGTCGATAGCCTTTTGAGTCTTGCTACAGACCGCTGGGTGGCTCATTGTGAATTTCGCCTGCCGAACTAAAGCCCTCCGGCGTCTCACCGAGAAAATAGACATCCCGGTTGGGACGCGAACCTGGGCAGTGAATATTTAGCATTTCCAGCACATCCTCTTCCGTGATGAACTGATGGGGCGTCCCCGGCGGCAGTCTGAGAAAGTCGCCTTTTTCCAAGGGAATAGCCACACCACCAATGACACCCACCCCGCGACCGGATAGGACAAAGTAAAATTCCTCGGCCACACGGTGGTAGCTGACCGCGGTCTTTTGGTGCCGGTCGATCGCCACTCGATAGCAAGTTGCCTCGATTTCCTCCTCGGGCAGAATGAGGGTTTCCAAAAGATATGGTCCCAATCGCTGAATCTGCAAGGCATCGCCGGTTTTTCGATGAATGACCCCCGGGAGTTGGGACTGGTTTGTAGGTTTCTTTTCCATCGGGCGACCTTCTCCATCAGCCACATGGGCTGCCTTGGCACATGGCAGATATGCCGTAATTGATTGGGAGTTAATAATGTGCTCCACGCTGACAACCCTTGTACTTTGTTCCAATGTTGCATCAGTATAATGCGTTGTTTTGCATGCGAAAACGAGTCGCAACTCCAATCGAAATGTGAACCAAAGCCACGGGTCACCATCATCCAATGGCGTCAGGTGCGGTATGCCGTTGAGATGTGGAATGGGACCAGGTAGGAATGCAGTTAAAAGAATGGATTAGTTTTTCCTCTGTCAGTTCGCAACTCCAAAACCATGGGGCGCTTGATAGGGCCCAAAACCATTGCTAGAGTGGGGAAGGTGCAATAATGAATCAGGTGGGCACGCGTAAAGGCAGACTTTTTGGGGAGGCTTCTCCTTACTGATAATGCGGTACCTCGTGGTAAGTTTGAGATTGCAATGCTTAGTGCTGAGGTAATTCGTTCGAACACACTTTGAGGGAGGAACTGGCCTTGAGCCCGCGACGTCGATCATGGCATCCCGCTCAGGAAAGCGATGAAGTCGTGTTTGCCATCTGTGAGCGCTTCATCGAGCAACTTGGACGCCAGTTTGGAAATAATGCCCATGGGACGTCGGGGTCCCGTCGTGGAGCAGCCGCGGCTGTAGCGGCCTGGGCGAAAAAGGTGCTCGGTCGGGAAGACCTAACGCGAGAACGG
>JAKPII010000276.1 GCA_029549885.1 Planctomycetota bacterium | reverse complement strand
ATCACCACTTGGCATCCCTTTGCAAGGTGCCACGCGGCAATGCTGCTGCCCATCAGACCGGCGCCAACGATGCCAATTCGTCGAAAGGGCGAGAGACCATTCGGCGGCGACAATTGCAGAAGAGGTTCCCCGGCACCCGCGTGGACAGGGATTTCCTTGCTATCGGCCCCAAGACTTGAATTACGCACCATGTCCAGCGCCTTGGCACGGCACCAGGCTGCCAACTTCTCGCAATAAGCTAAACAATCTTCCGCATTGGGTTTGGGAATATCCATCTCGTGGGATTGTCTAGAAACTGGGCCGAAGGATGCCTCGCCCCTCCAACCAGGTGAAAGCCTCCCACCATGGTCCGTCCACGCAGGAACTCTCACAGCATTTCGCAGATACAGGCTATTCTATCAGAGGAAGGTCCCTCGGAATCAGCTCGGCGCAACCAAGTCGCGGTGGAAAAGGATGAAAGTCCACGGGCCGAATACAAACCAACAAAGCCCCCCACTGCCTTTTACCACCCGTGATCGGAGATCATTGAGCAGGGGCCCTCCGTGGTAAGCAAAACACCGGGCACGACTAGGGTGAACCCGCTTGCGCCCCTTCGTTGGCGGACGGTGCGCCTGAATCGGCCGCAGCAAAACCTTGGAGGGCCGTATTCAGGTTGCTAAGCGCGGTGGGAAGCAAGCGTACCAATTCCATCGTAGGATTTCTGGCATTCAGCGAGTCATTGAGGGCCTTGGTAACTTCATCGAGTGAGCGATTCAGTTTGCTGATCAACTGATCCTCGGGTTTACCGGCAAATGCTGCCCGGACACCACGCAAGCCCTGTTGGGCCGAGCTGACGTACTGGGCGAGTAATCGCGTTTCCAGTTTCGTCCAATTGCCAGTCTGAGACACCGTTTGAAGATCAGCCACACAAAGATCGAGCACCATCTTGCCCAGGCCCTGCGGGATGGTCAACAAATTGACCCCTTGGACCTGCGAGTAATCGAAACTGCCCAATGCCCGTGCCGCTGCCAATCGCACCTTCGGCGATTCTTTATCGTCGGTGACAAAACTGAGCAGCATCTGGATGTTCTGTCCATTCGGACCGGCCTGCCCAGTAATCGCGATGACATCGATAGCACGGACCCGCAGCCATTCGTGGACTTTCGGATCTTTACCTTCCGGAACGTTCTTGTCACTGGCTAGTTGGACAAGAAGTGGGATCACTTCCGAATCGCGGAAATTTGTATCGGCAATCCCGGCGCCACAATGACGCTCAATCCCCACCAAGGCGGCCAATCGGAGGGCATCCAGCTGTTGCGGATCCTTCAATATCGATACCAGGAAAGGCAAGGCACTGGCAAGAGGCACCGGAGGTTGCATCCCACCGCCTGTCGGTCGCTCACGCTCGTTGAGATCGCCGATCGCCAAAAGGGCGGCAACCCGCACGGCAGGATCGAGCTCGTCGTTCTTGACGTAACCACTCAACGTGTTGAATGCGATTTGGACGAGCAAATCACGCGGCGGACCACCGGCCCGGGCGTAGTTTCCCAACTCCGTAACAATCAATTGCGATCGAAGTTGTTGCAGTTTCGACCGATTTGTCGCCTTTGTCCAACTCGGGAAGAAGTACTTTTCGTAATAGTCACGGAAGACATCTTGACCATTGGCCACCGCCGTGAAGTTTCCTTCCTTGAGCATCCGCTGAACGTTGGCCGCTTGCTTGGCCAAAGAATCATCCGCGGAAAGCTCAAGATAGCTCGGCACCGTGGGGTAGACGGGCTTTTCCTCAGGTTTTTGCGGGGTAGTCCCCGGCAAACCGGGTATTCCTGGCAAACCGGGAATGGTTGTTGCAGGTGGCGAACCGGGCTGCACTTGTGCTGCGGCAGTGTGCACCCCGAACGTTCCCAAAACCACCCAGCCTGCCACAACGACGGCACAAAGACCGCTCACAAATCCAACAAATCGCATGGCGAGATCTCGCTGAAGACAATGCTTGATCAGAACTGATCTTCCACCCTCTAAAGTACTTACCGGGGCATTACGGTGTCAAGCAATAGGCGTTTTGGATAACTCCGGTTTATACCGCACCTACCATTCAGGTTCCATCCCCAGCTTACGCCGCAGACTCGAGACTCTTGGCTTATACACGGCCAAAAAATAGTCTCTCAAACGCCCCCGTTCAAAACCGTAACAGCCTCTAGCGAAGGGTAATAGGGGGCACTGGTGTACCGCTAGCCCGCGATGAGCTTTTCGAACTCTTCTTCACTGAGAACCGGGATACCCAACGAACGGGCCTTGTCCAACTTGCTCCCGGGGTTCTCTCCAGCCAGGACAAAATCCGTTTTCCGCGAGACACTAGACGCCGCGTGGCCACCTAAGCGTTCGATGAGCTCCTCAATCTCGTGGCGCGAATACCGCTTCAGCGTGCCCGTCACCACAATCGTCTTGCCTGCCAATGGTTGCGACTGCCGCGAGACTGCAATCTCTTCCTCCATCTTCACTCCGCACTCCTTTAATTCCGCAATGATGCGGCGCCCACGTTCACTGTGGAGAAAATCGTAAACGCTTTGGGCGATGATAGGCCCAATCTCGTTGATCTCGGCTAACTCCTCGACCGTTGCCGCAGAAAGTTTTTCGATCGTGGGAAAATGCTTTGCGAGAAGCGCAGCGACCTTAGTACCAACATGACGAATGGCCAACCCCGCCAAAAGCCGTGCCAAACCACGGTTCTTGCTGGCCTCGATGTTCGCCAACAGCTTACTGGCCGACTTCTCCCCCATTCGCTCCAAGCCCAGGAGTTGGTCCTTTTTCAACCGATAAAGGTCGGCGTACGTCCGAACCAGTCCCCGATCTACCAACTGATCAATTAGCTTTTCGCCCAGACCTTCAATATCCATCGCATCACGGCTGGCGTAATAGCGCAATCTTTCCTTGATCTGAGCGGGACACTCGTGATTGGGACACCGAATATAAACACCACCTTCATCCCGCACGAGCGTTGAATGACATTCCGGACACGTGGTAGGAAAATGGAACTTGGGCAGGGGCCGAGTCCTTTCGTGCTTCTCCACCCGGACCACATGAGGAATGATCTTGCCTGCCTTTTCCACAACAACTACGTCGCCAATACGGATATCTTTTCGCTCAATCTCGTCGGCATTGTGCAGGCTGGCCCGGCTTACCACCGTGCCGGCCAGGGTCACGGGTTCCAAATCGGCAACAGGAGTGACCACCCCAGTCTTTCCCACTTGGACCCGAATGTCTAGCAGCCGGGTCTTCGCCTCGTACTTCTCAAACTTGTACGCCATGACCCAGCGAGGACTTTTTGCCGTCGTCCCCAAACGCTCACGCTGGTCAAAGCGATTGACCTTAATGACGAGCCCATCAATTTCAAAATCCAGCTCGTGGAGACGTTCGATCTGTTCCTCGCAATAGGCCAAGACTTTCTCGATGTCGGCAAAACAGGTAACCCACGGAGGAATGGGAATACCCCACTTTTCCACCGTGTGCAGGAACTCCATATGGGTGTCAACTTCAAAGCCCTCTGAGTAGCCCAGCCCATGGCAGAGGAATCGCAGGCGTCGCTGGGCACACAGACGCGGGTCGAGTAGTCGAATGCTACCGGCCGTGGCGTTGCGCGGATTGGCAAAAGGGGCCTCACCGCGGGCCTTTTGCTCTTCGTTCACTCGAACCAGGTCCGAGTTCGTCATGAATACTTCGCCGCGAACCTCCAACACCGCGGGCGGTGCTTCAGTAAGAAGCCTGAGCGGTACTCCCCGCACGGTGCGGATGTTATGCGTCACATCGTCACCCACAAAACCATCGCCGCGCGTCACGCCGCGGACCAATTGGCCGGCCTCATAGGTAATCGAGACGGCTACGCCATCGATCTTTGGCTCGACCACCCATTCCACGGTTTCGCCCTTGAGAAGCTTCTGCACCCGTTGGGCAAAGCTCCTGACCTCCTGCGGGCTATAGGTGTTGTCGATCGACAGCATGGGAATCCGATGGCGAACCTGTTCGAGACCTTCGACAGGTCGATCCCCGATGCGTTGTGTGGGACTGTCAGGGGTAATCAACTCCGGATGGGCGGCTTCCAACTCCCGCAGTCGCTGCATGAGCCGGTCATATTCCAGATCAGAAATCTCTGGATTGGCTTCCACGTAATACTTGTAATCGTGGTACCGGATAAGGTCGCGAAGTTTTTCGATCTCTTGGGCAACGTTCGATCCCATACGAGCAGGCCTAATCTCTCACAAGTTCTTCTCTTGCCGTGAATAGCTCGCCGTCCGAGTTGGGCGTAATGACATCCTTGAATTTACCGGCCCCAAACTTGCGAAGAAACAGGGAGAAGGGTTTCGCTGCTAACTTCTCACCGCTGGCCGAACCGAAACCTTACCACAAAAAATCGTGCGACGCTTAGACTGACCCAGGTCACCATCGGCGCGCTCAGTCACAACTACAGGCCACCACACAGCACACATTGGACCCTTGAATTGCATGGGGGATGAGGCAGAGGAACTTCAACGGGCGGTCACCCGTGGCGCGAAACTGATGCACCTGATTAGCCGGCACGAAGACGACGCTGCCAGGACCTATCGCGAATTCACGTTCTCCCTGAAGGACAACCCCTGACCCCTCCAGAACGAAGACCTCATGTTCGTAGGCGTGCTTATGGTGCGGGGTATGACCACCGGGTGCGACCTCAAACTGTCGCATGGCAAAATGTGGAGCGCCGTCCGCTTCGCTAATGAGATGGCGGATTTTACACCCCTTCGCACCATCCATCGTGACATCCTGCTGGGGAATGCTTTCGTAATGGACCACTTTCATCGAATCTCACTCCCAGGTTGGGACAACGGGTAGCTTCTCATTTGCGTCCGTGATTGCCGAAGAATCGCCAGACCGGTATCTTCCTATCCCTCCATGGTAGCGGAAAGGGAAAATCGGGTCACCTCAAAAACCGCCTCTTCTTATGACACATTGGTTCGCCCGGTGGAGCAATATCCCACTCACCCGCACGCGATACGTGCCCGCCTTTAGGAAAATATGGCAACTACAGTAAATAGGTAAACTTTTCCGCGATACCAGTCGATAGGGGTATATGGTAAGCGATTCGATTACGTTGGCCAGTTCGGCCGGCGGCTGTAGTTGGCGACCTGGGAGTTGTTGTCTTTCAACTCCGTCGGCACGTGTTCGAACCCGTGATGGCCTTACGCACCAAATTCGCCCGGTTTGTTGGCGTGATGTCTGGACCTCGTAAGGAATGGGAGGTTCCTAGCGATGCAGGACATCAAACAACGACGGGAAGAAATTGCCAAGCAACTGCGTGATCCGAAAACCCGCGATCTTGTCATTTCACGACTGAAAACATTAATGGGAATACCTCCGAACGAGCCGTTACCCAACGGTACACCGATTATCACCACCTTGATCAGATTGGAGAACGAACGACAGCACTCTGGAGCATAACGAATGCCGGGGAATTGACCGCTGGTCCCCCGTGCAAATGATCATTCGCGAAACAAAGTCTCGGGGCTGTATGGGCCGTTTGGCCGAGAAAGGTCAACCGGCGACAACCTTCTGGGACACTTGGGTTTGGGAGAGGGCGGAAGAGGGACCTCCGCCGAAGGTGAAAACGGAGTGGCATCCTTGGAGCGTGCTTGCAACCCTGAGGTGGGGCGGTGTCATGTTGAAAGAACGTTCTGAGATTTCCCCTAGTGAGTCGCTTCATAGGGAAGTGAGTGATCCCTCACGGCACATCGAAATGGTTGCCCAAAGGCGATTCGACAAGAGCGGTTACCCGGCCTTGCGGCGACTCTCGTGCCATTGTGACGGTCGTCGGCTCGTGATTCGTGGACAGGTCAGCAGTTACTACGAAAAGCAAATTGCCCAGGCCAGTCTGCGTGACCTTTCCGAAAACCTCGAGATCGTCAACGAGGCCGAGGTCCTTTGGCCCACGTATCGTGTCGAGGGTACGATCTAGTTCCTCGCATTTCAAAGTTAGATCCCCTTGCCGACCCAAACAAAGCCATCGGCAAAAGCCGCGCAAGCCGCCTCTCGCGCCCGATCAACAAAAGGAAAGCCGGCGCGTCAGTCGCCGGCTTTACCTTAAGGTGATCAACGATCACCCGGTCGTGGGGATGGGCTGTGTTTTTAGGTATCCGTTTTAAGCGGATGCTTTGCGGATTCGGGGACCGGTTGGGCGAGGGCCGCTTCGTAACGTCTGAGGACTTCACCCCAATTGATCACGTGGTAGAAGGCCTCGACGTATTCATTCCTCCGGTTCTGGTATTTGAGGTAATATGCGTGCTCCCAAACGTCGATGCCGAGGATCGGGATATGCCCATGCATTAGGGGGCTATTTTGATTGGGGGTATCCTCGATCACCAATCGCTTGTTCGGATCAACCGAGAGCCATGCCCAACCGCTGCCAAAGCGCCCCATGGCCGCAGCCGTGAATGCCGCCCGAAACTTCTCAAATCCTCCCAACTCTCGCTCAATAGCCTGGGCCAATTTTCCTTTGGGTTCCCCGCCACCATTGGGCCCGATCACGGTCCAAAAAAGGGAGTGATTGGCGTGCCCGCCACCGTGATTCCGCACCACAGTGCGAATCTGCTCAGGCACCCGGTGAATGGCCGCCACCAGGTCTTCTACAGCCAGTTTCTCCCATTCTGTGCCAGCGATCACCTTGTTCACGTTGGTGATGTAAGCCTGATGGTGCTTCGTGTGGTGAATTTCCATCGTTCGGGCATCAATGTGTGGTTCCAGTGCGTCATACGCGTAGGGGAGAGCCGGTAACTCGTACGCCATGTGTCAACTCCTCGTTTGTCAATGAAAGTTTCCGCTTGCAACCCGCGATGGCTGCGTCCCTCCGACCAGCCTTCCTTTTCTCGCGGATCTGCCTAGATCGACAGTCATGGCCACCATATTGGCCATTTATGTCTTACTTATTTGTCTAAATAATAACCAACCGGTCCTGAAAGACAAGGCCACGAATTTCTGGGAGTTGAACCAATACCCGACGTGGACCGGAGCTCGGGGATTAAGGAGCCTATCCCACATCCTCCCGTCGCCCGTTCGGCGCGAGAGGGGCCGGGGGTGGGGGTGGCTCAAATCGCTGCTGGTTTTCTCGATCGAGCCGGACCGTGTCTTGCCCTCACCCCAACCTTCTCCCAAACGGAGAGGCAATTTTGGATACGCTCTAAGTTCGAATGCGCAGCTTTTGCGCACATCTGCCCGAGTGGCATTTCACAAGGCTTATCAACGTGGTTCAGTTGCTTACCCAAGTCCGTTCGAAACGTTGCCACTTGCACACTGACTTTGGCCCTCCGGACGTCCCAAAAAGGACAAATCGGTAAAATCGTCAAATCGCGCGCCTGGAAGCTTGGGGTAACTGGCCAATTTTGGGGATTTTAGGAGGAAGGATAATTCGCCGCTGAGTATTATAGAAACTATGCGGCACTCGTTCCTGGTGTCTCGGCCTGTGACTCTTCGCTAGTAAGCCGGGGCAATTATCCCTGATCGCGTAAATCCGTCACTACACCTTTTGAGTTGGCACCTGGGAGACCTGTCTCATGTCGTTTCGGCAGCCGTCCAGGGCGACACGTCGCCTTGTGATTGAGTCACTTGAGCAGCGTCATCTTCTTTCGGTGACATCGCTTCCGCTGCCCGGCCAATTCCTCGATCTGGGCCCTGTGGACTATTCCCAGGTGACCCTTGCAGATTCGTCTTCGGCGGGGCAGTGGTTCCGACTAACCGCCCAAAACACGGCGACGTTGACCGCGATTTGCGGTCCGTCACCGGCTGATCCCAGCCCGCTTGGTGTTACGGTGTACGCGCTCAGCGGTAACGCACTGGTGGAACTTGCTCGCGGTAACGGCAGGGTGGACACGCCTGTCACCGCCGGATCGACCTACTTCGTGTGGCTTGGTCAGGCTCAAAGTGGGGAACAATTGTTCCTTGCTAACCTTGTTCAAAACTCCGGGACAACCGTAACTGTCGTTGGAACGGCCGGTGATGACACGTTTGAGTTCGACGGTAACAGCCGGCTCACGGTAAACAGGATCACTTACCAGTTTTCCACCGCCTGGCAGCGGCTGAGCATTAACGCCGGACTCGGTGAGGACTCCGCCACAATTGTCACGGGTTTGAACAGCGAAAACATTGTTTACACCCCGGGAAGGGTGGTCGTTAGCACGCCGTCACGATCCATTGAGGTTTCCGGCATCGAGAACCTTACCCTCTACGCCAGTCCATCCGCAGTGGCAGAAGTCAACGACTCTCCCGCCGATGATGATAGTGTCATATTTCCTCAGCGTGTTTCGATATCTGGGGGAGGCTTTTCAGCAACCATCGTCGGACCGCAAACTATTCACGTTTATGCCCGGAATGGTGGGCAGGATGCCATCACCTTTTACGATTCCCCTCAAGCGGATCAAGCGTCTTACAAAAACGGGGTAGCAATCCTTCAGGGTGCCGGTTTTTATAACCGCGCCAAATTCTTTGAATCGGTGACCTTTGTCGGAACACCGGGAGCCGAGGACATGGCCTCACTGGTGGGCACGAAAGGATCTGATCGTCTGAGCGGCCGATTGGGCGACATTACTCTCACGGCGGGGGGAACCAATGTCCGCGCGGTCAACTTTTGGACAACGATTGTCCGGTCGGCGGGTGGAACAGATACCGCGCAACTCGACGACTCCCCCCAAGACGACTGGGTCTTTTCCTTTGCCGGCGATGTCAGCCTGTTCAATATGGACATGACCGTGAGGGTCTATGGTTTTGCCTTCACCCACATTTACTCCCGCTACGGCGGCTTTGATACAGCGTATTTTTACGATTCCCCGCGCGATGACCTATTCGTCGGCCGACAGGATTTCTCTTCGTTCAGGACGGACCCCTATTTTTCCCGGGTCAAGTTTTTCGACGCCGTTTACGCTTATTCCCGCAGCGGCGGTTATGACACGGCCAGGCTCTACGATTCTTCAGGTAATGATGAGTTAACCATCCGCCCGTTGTATGTGCGATTGGAAGGCCCCGGTTTTTCCAACCGTGTGGAAACCTTCGCCAACGTTGTGGCATATAGTACGGGTGGCGGAACCGACCGGGTGTTTGGGTACGGGTCTGACGGAAAGGACCAGCTCACCGTGGCGTCATCGGCAACACAGTTCTTTCTAGCAGAGACACAAATCCTGGTAACGGCACGAGGATTCAAGCAGGAAGCCTACTCCTTGGATGCCACGGACGAGGTGAACGGGGCTGCTCCGCGCGTGAAAATCAATCGGGAAGAGTCCTCAACCGTCATCTACGCGATCGACTATTTCGACCCAAGCAGCCCCACGTTGGGCTTTCAACGTGCCATCGACGCACTGCCCGACGAGGGTGGTGTCGTGATCTTGCCAGCGGGTGTATTCGAACTTCGCCAGGGTTTGGTGCTACGATCGAATGTCACACTGCGGGGGAGCGACAGCGGGACCACTCTCAGGCGCGCGCCGCTGCTTAATGCCTTCGTAACAACAGAGGCTCGGCCTGGTGATCGCAGGATCACCGTCGAATCCACGGCAGGATTCCGGGTAGGCGATGAAATTGCTCTTGTCTCCCAACTCACCACGTTCGATACACGGGAAAAGACATTTGTCATTGTCGGCATCGAGGGAAACGATCTCATTCTCGACCGTCCCATTCCGGAAGCAGGGTATTCGCCCACGAACAAGGCCGAAGTCGTCAACGTCTTTTCGTTGGTTTCCGTCAACGGAACAGTTACCGCGCCGGCTGTGAACGCCAAGATCGAGAACGTGCGATTGGATGGGAACCTCCGGGAGAATTACAGAAGGTGGCGGGTCGTCCTCCCGGCAACCCTGTCTGTGGTTTACGCCGCCAACACCACCATCAAGAACGTAACCGTGGTAAGGTCTCCGGCCACAGGGATCATGCTGGAGCAGGGGCATGACAACCTTCTAGAAAACTGCACCGTGGAAAACTCCCGCCGAGACGGCATCAGTCTGGTGTGGGAAACCGACAGTATTGTTCGCCGTTGTACCGTTCGAGGAAGCGGCTACGGCATGGCCGACATCAGTGATTGGGGAGAGGGGATCCTAGTCAGTGGCGGACGTGATATCCGCGTGGAAAACTGCCTCACAGAATACAACCTCGGCAAAGGCTTGCATCCTGCCGGTGATTTGACCATCGGGGGTTTGTGGATTAACAATGTCAGCCGTTACAACGGCGGCAACGGTTTCCATTACTGCTTCAACAATTTCGGAATTTGGGCCGTTGGCAACGAGCTTTATGGAAATGGTTATTACGGCATTGGTGGCCTCGGTCTGGGCGGAGACTATGGTGACCGATTCAATGTCGTCATGAATAACGTGATATACAACAATCAGCGAAATGGCATCGTGGTCAACGGTGGGCGGGACAATTTCATCCTCAATAACGAAATCAGATCGAACTCTCAATTAACACCCGGACGCTACGCGGAGATCGTTCTCGGCCCCGTTTACACAACCGTGGTCGAGGGCAACAAGATCACGCCCACGTTGAACGCCCAGGCCATTGACGCCTTTTACGTGCGGCTCTTCAATTCCATCCGTGACCTTTAGACCCAATCTCCTCGCCGAAACTAAGAAACAGTGAACAAATTACGCTGGTTGGTTTTGTCCACGATAAGCGACCTCCGTCATTGGCAAAGAGCCTATCCCACGATCTGCCCTTTCCCGTTCAGCGGGAGGGGGGCCGAGGATGAGAGTAACTCCAATCGCTGCCGGTTTTCTCGATCGACTCCAACGGTCGCTTGCCCTCATGCCAACCGTCTCCCAGGGGGAGAGGGAACTTTGGGATAGGCTCTAAGTTCGTCCGCGTTGTGATTGCCTCCGAGGAAGCTCGGGCTAGGCGGCAAAAAGGCAAAAACGGTAACTACCGCCCTCTCGGCAAAAACGGCAACCCACGGATGGGGGAACAATTCGACTGAGTTTGCCGGTTTTGCACAATGAGTTAAATCGAAGGAATTCGCGGCCGGGTTGGCACTAGACTTTTCTCCGTCAAACAACATCGCGTGCCGCTCAGAGGTTATCATGGAAAGATAGGGGACGTGGTGGAACATCCGCTGACATTAACACACCCAGAGAAACTGGGGACAACGCAGCGGTTGTGGGTCAATTATCTGAATCATTGAACTGTCAATCTTTTGAAAAGATCTTGGGCTTATGACCAAAAGGGCGCTCATTACGGGGATCACAGGACAGGACGGTTCTTACTTGGCCGAGTTCCTGTTGAGTAAAAGGTACGAGGTTCATGGGATGGTTCGTCGGGCGAGCACGGAGGGCTTCGAACGCATCCAGCATATTCGGGATCAACTTCACCTCCATCAGGCCGATCTCTTGGATCAACTTTCCCTGGTGCGACTTGTCGCGGAGGTTCGGCCTCATGAGGTATATAACCTGGCGGCCATGAGCTTTGTGCCCACCAGTTGGCAACAGCCTTTGCTGACGGGAGAGTTCACGGCCTTGGGCGTCACTCGGATGCTTGAGGCCATTCGCCACGTTGATCCGACAATTCGCTTTTATCAGGCCAGTTCTAGCGAAATGTTTGGGGCGGTCCGCGAGGAACCTCAGAACGAGAACACCCCATTTTATCCCCGCAGCCCTTACGGCGTGGCCAAGGTCTATGGGCATTGGATCACGGTCAACTATCGCGAGAGTTTCGGTGTCTTCGCATGCTGTGGGATTCTGTTTAATCACGAGTCGCCGCGGCGTGGCAAGGAATTCGTTACCCGCAAGGTGACCGACGCTGTCGCGCGAATCAAGTTAGGAGTCCAAGATAAACTCTATCTCGGCAATCTGGACGCCATGCGGGATTGGGGATTTGCCGGTGATTATGTGGAGGCTATGTGGCTGATGCTTCAACAGCCGAAGCCGGATGATTATGTGATCGCCACCGGAGAAAAACACTCCGTGCGGGAACTTGTCGAACTAGCATTTGACTATGCCGGACTCGATTGGAAACGGTATGTCGAGATTGATCCGAAATTGATTCGCCCGGCGGAGGTTTATACCCTGCGCGGCGACGCCTCAAAAGCCCGGCGTGTGCTTCAGTGGTCTCCGAAGGTCTCCTTCCCTGAATTAGTCAAAATGATGGTGGATGCCGATTTGGAACGGGTCCGGCGCGAGATTGCCGATCGGGCACACAGACTTCCGTAAAGGCTGCTCGGCAACATCAACAAAGCTGTAACAAGAAGATTGTTTCGCCCCGCAGGGGGCTTGTGTTTTATGCGAGCACATTCGCGTTTCAAAAGGACGTGTGTCCAATTATTAAAGATCGCCGCTTCGGTGGCTATCCTGGCGTGGCTTGTTTGGGATAGTGTCCGCCGCGGGGAGGGGCTTTTCTCCGATGAGCATGGCTTTCAGCCGGAAAAACTTTGGGCACTCGTCCGCCATGCCGTGGATAATTGGTTAATCCTCCTCCTGGCCTTCATTTGTGCTTTCGCCAGCGTCATGATCACATTCATTCGCTGGTGGCTATTGATTCGGTCAGTCGGGGTACCTATCAGTCTTCGCGAATCGCTCCGATTTAGTTTCGTTGGGTACCTTCTCAATCTGGCCCCGATGGGCATTGTGGGGGGAGATCTAGCCAAGGCGGTACTGGTCGCGCGACATTGTCCTGAGCACCGAGCCCCGTCTGTGGCCTCGGTCTTCGTCGATCGTGTCGTGGGATTATACGTGTTGCTTCTCGTGGCGTCTGGGGCCATCCTACTGACGAACTTCCATGCCACGGGACCAGCGATCGTCCAAAGCGCATGTCGGTTGACCCTGGTGGTCAGTGTGCTGGGGACCATTGTGCTCTTATTGGTTTGGGCACCCGACTGGACCGGCGGGAGAGTTCGTCGTCTCTGGGAGAAATTACCTGTTGTCGGGCGACCGATCGCCCGATTCACCGAGGCCTTTCGGGCCTACGGCCGGGAACCAGGCACGTTGCTCCTTTCGCTGGTCATGACGCTCCCCGTGCACCTCCTATTTGCCATTGTGGTGTTTCTCGTGGGAACGGCCCTGTTTCCGAAAGTCCACAGCCTCGACCGGCATTTCGTCTTCGCCCCCCTGGCAGGGGTCATGCAGGTCCTGCCGATCTCCGTGGGACCAGCCGAATTCGTTCTCGATCGCTTGTTCGTCCTAACACCGACGGCCGACGGCAGCATAATCCCCCCCGGTCAGGGGCTGGTCACGCTCCTGGTTTATCGTGTCTTCAATTTGTTGATCTCCACTGTGGGGGTTGTTTATTTTCTGATGTCGCGGGAGGAATGGCGCGAGGCCCTTCACGAGGTGGAAGAAGTAGAAGAACCCCCGAGCGATTTGGAAATCGAGGTCCCTAAAACAAGTTGACGTACTTTAGAGACTATCCCAAAATGTTGGCCTCTCCCTCCGGGAGAGGGTTGGAGTGAGGGCAAGCGAACGGGGGAATCGATTAAGAAGACCGGCAGCGATTCGAGCTACCCTCACCCCCCACCCCTCTCCCGCCGAACGGGCGAGGGGAGAGTATGGGACAGGTTCTTAAGAGACAATGGGCCACTTGTGTGCTCTTCGCCGGACGTCATCGTAGTTTGCTGGTTTTAGTTTGACGCCCGAGGTCAAGTCCGACTAAAGTGGTATAGATGGCACACCGTTTGCGCGAGCGTCCGTGATCGCCGGGGGAGATTTCTCCAGATCGCCTATCTTGTCATATCAGCCGGGAAAAGTCCGGAAACTCCTCAAAATCAACCGTGAACGTTTTGGCGAAAAGTGTTATTCTCGGCTTAGAGTCTATCCCAAAAAGCTCCCTCTCCCTCCGGGAGAGGGTTGGGGTGAGGGCAAGCGATCACCGGAGTCGATTGAGAAAACCGGTAGCAACCAGAGCCACCCTCGCCCCCGGACCCTCTCCCGCCGAACGGGTGAGAGGAGATTATGGGAGAGGCTCTTAGCCGTTTGCTCGTGTCACAAATGTCGCGTAAGGAGTATCGAGATCCATGTGTGGAATCGTGGGCTGCGTTGGCTACTCGAATGCTCTTGAGTTTCTTTTGGCAGGGCTGAGACGGCTGGAATACCGTGGATACGACTCGGCCGGTATCGCTTTGGCTCATATGGAGCGCGCTGAGGCAATTCACGTCCGCAAGACCGCCGGACGGATTGATCGCCTGGTGTCGCTCATCGAAGCGCATCCCATTTCCGGAAATATCGGAATTGCCCATACCCGCTGGGCAACACACGGTGGGGCCACCGATCGCAATGCGCATCCGCACTTGGGGGGCGACGGCGAAGTGGCCGTAGTCCATAACGGCGTCATTGAGAACTGCGATTCCTTGCGAACCCGTTTGGAAGGCTTGGGCTACACCTTTCGATCGGAAACGGACACGGAAGTCATTGCCCATCTGATCGCCCAACTCTTGCGGGAGGCACATCTGGACCCTCAGGAGGTCGTCGCCAAGGGGTACACGCCGCTCGTTCAAGTCATTCAATCGGCCTTGTCCCAACTGCGGGGGACCTGGGGGTTGGCCATTCTGTTCAGGGATTATCCCGGCATTATCGTCGGTGCCCGACTGGGCAGTCCTTTGATCGTCGGGACGGGAAATGGTGCGAATTTCCTGGCCAGCGATGCCTCGGCGTTGGTCGGGGTTGCGGACAACGTCGTTTTCCTCAGTGACAACGAGATTGCCTTGATCACGGGCGAATGGGTGCGGGTCTATCACCGAGATCAGGGGCGAGTCCAGCCCGACTTCCGCAGACTCGATATGTCGGCGAGCGACGTCGATACGGGGGGCTTTGCCCATTTTATGCTCAAGGAAATCTACGAACAGCCAGAAGCCCTCAAAAATGCCATGCGGGGGCGAATTGACCTCGACGTGGCCTCCGCCAAGTTCGGCGGTCTTAATCTGTCGCCGCAACAGCTTCGCCAGGTGGAGAGGATTGTGCTCACGGGTTGCGGAACGAGTTGGCACGCCGGCTTGGTGGGCGAATATCAGATCGAAGCAATTGCCCGAATTCCCGTGGAAGTCGAATATGCCAGCGAACTCCGTTATCGCAATCCTCCGCTCCATCGAAACACGATTCTTTTTGCCATTACCCAAAGCGGTGAGACAGCAGACACTCTGGCCGCCCTTCGAGAGTTGAAACGGAAAGGGTATCCCACACTGGCGATATGCAACGTGGTCGGCAGCACCATCGCTCAGGAGGCCGATGGCGGAATTTATCTGCACGCGGGTCCCGAAATCGGTGTGGCGTCAACGAAGGCCTTTACATCGCAATGCCTCGTCTTGGCCTTGTTGGCGCTTTATTTTGGACGTTTGAGGGACCTTAGCTTTGAGGCGGGCACCCGTATCATCGAGAAGCTGCGGGAACTTCCCAATCTTGTGGCCCGCGCCCTGGAATGTGACGAAAAGGTGCGACGAATTGCCGACCGCTTTTACCAGTGTCGGAATTTCCTGTATCTAGGGCGCCAGTTCAATTTTCCCACGGCCCTGGAGGGTGCACTGAAGCTCAAGGAGATCAGCTACATTCATGCTGAGGGGTATCCCGCGGCGGAAATGAAGCATGGGCCGATTGCCTTGGTGGATGAACAGACGCCCAGTGTCTTTCTTCTCCCCCAGGGGCATGTCTATGAAAAGGTGCTGGCCAATATGCAGGAGATTAAGGCCCGCGGTGGACCGATCATCGCCGTCGTGGAAGAGGGTGACCAAGAGGCCTGGCGAATAGCTGATGAGATCATCGAGGTTCCCGCCGTCGATGATTTTCTTCAGCCCATCGTCTTTATCATCCCGCTTCAACTCTTGGCCTATCACATTGCGGTGGCACGAGGGTGCGACGTGGACAAGCCGCGCAATCTTGCCAAGAGCGTCACGGTGGAATAGGCTCGTCGTTCACATTTGGGCAGTTACGCCGGAGCCTTGGGTAAAACCCGCGGATAGGGCGGCTTTTCTTTCGGCGGAAGAGGCTGCTGATAGGTGGTCGCCCAGGCCTCCCGTTCCGCGTCGGTGGCGTAATACCGCAGCCACACCTCCGGATCACCTTCCACAAACGCGCAATCAAAGCGGAGATAGTTGTTACCCAAATCGACCTTTTTCTCTCGCGACGGCAAGATATCGCGGTAGATCAGGCAGTACAGTTCGCGGTCCGAGAGGTGATCAGTAAACTCCAGCACAATCCGCTTCTGATAGAGCTTGTGAATCGTATCCCAAAGGATGGCGTGCAATTGCTCGTCGCTGAGAGTTTCAGGGCGGGGAAGTCGTAATTCCGGATCAAACCACCGATAAATGGGGAGAACGGGGGCCATCTCCCACGCCAGCATGCTGGCAAGGTATTCATTTTCCGCCGCCAATGGCCACTGATGGATGTTGACCCGCGTCAAAGAATCGTCGTAATAAGGCTCCAGCTCGGTCCGCAACTCGACATTGCGAAGCAGAAGGTCAATCTCAAAGTTGTCTCGATGTTTTTTCTTGGCCATTGCCGATCGTTCCTCAATCTCCCGCTGCAAATCCCTGCTGCCTAGTTGGAAACGTTTGAAACAAGTTGAGACGACACGTGTCCCCACTATCAGGAACCACAACTACCCGATGAGACACGACCACGCGACATCACGCCGCATTCATCGGTCCCCATATTCGACTGTACTCACGCATGAGGCGGCTTCAAGTCGTCAGAAGCCCCAAAAATCTTCAAAGAGAATCGCGGCGGTGGCAAAAGCCCTACAGCCGAAAAATCTGATGTTCCTCGGGCCGAACAATCAGAGAAGACGACAATATTTCCTCAAGTTTTGCAAGCAGCCGTCTTTTCTTGTTTTGCCACGATGCGATACACGATCACCCATCAGCCTGCCGCGGTCTATTGGGCCTTCGTATCATTCTCTTCCGAAAATGATTGCTGGGGATCAGGACAGCAACACTTCTCTTTTAACTCCTTTTCAATGGCTGCGATCTTCTCGACACGACGCGCGTGCCGCCCACCTTCGAAAGGTGTATTGAGCCAGACCTCGACAATCCGGGTGATCAGCCGTTCGCCCAGCAAATCTGCCGACAAGCAGAGAATATTGGCATCGTTGTGACGGCGGCTCATTTCAGCCGTCAAATCATCATGGCAAGGAACCGCACGAATTCCCTGGATCTTGTTGGCCGCGATGCACATCCCCAAGCCCGTTCCACAAAAAAGAATGCCGCGGTCCACTTCGCCGGAGCTAACCTTCCGTGCCACGGCTTCCGCCACATCGGGATAATCCACGGGAGACTGACTGAATGTGCCAACATCGATGACCTCGTGCCCCATATTCTTGAGGAAGGCCACAATCTTGGGACGAATACTGTAACCACGATGATCACTGCCAATAGCGATGCGCATTGCAAAAACCTCTAAACGTTAAGACTGTGATCCAAATTTGTTGTTTGTTTTCCTAAATTCCCTTGGCTGTGCAACCAAGCCATTACAATTAGTCACGTGTGCGGTGCCTTGCCACTGCCAATTAAGGCCAACAGTTCGTCACATCGTCGCAACAGGGCTTCCTCTATCATACCAGCGGACATCCGATAGGTTTCGACCGTGGCCCCAAAGGGATCGCAAATGTCCTTTCCCTCGGGATGCAACAGGAAGACCCGATCGGCCGCCTCCGGCCATTGTGCCACGATGGCGTTCCGGATAGCCTTTGTCATGGCAAACACGCAATCGGCCTCCCGAACGAACCGCTCCGTCAAAGGCCGTGACACGTGGTTGCTAATATCAAATCCCCGTTCGTGCATGATCTGAACGGCGTGGGGACTCGGCACGTCACCACAGTAGGCCTCAAGGCCGGCCGAACTGACAACCACGCCGCGCCATTCAAGGTCCTCGCTCGAACAACCAAGTTTCTCCGCTAACATGTGCCGACAAATGGCCTCCGCCATGGGACTCCGACACGTGTTACCCGTGCAGACGAACAGGATCACGGCCGCGGCCATGCGTCGCACGTATTCCTCACTCAAGCTTCCCTGACGCAAGATTTCCCAGCCGTCCTCGGTCACCCGAACCACGGTCGATGCCACACCGAGCTGGGAAGGTCCGTCATCAAACACAATATCCAAACCCGGCAGTCGCTTGACTACCTCCTCAGCCGTCGTCGCAGGGGCCTCACCCGATCGGTTAACGCTCGTCAAGACAAGCGGCGCTGGCAACAACCGCAACACCTCAGCCACAAAAGGGTGCTTTGGCACGCGGAAACCGATACTCCCTTCCGGAGATACCAATTCCCGAACACACGGGGCAAACCTCTCCACGACGCTCCTTCCCCCCTCAGCCTTGAGGACTAGGGTCATCGGCCCCGGCCACGCCCGCTGCGCCAACCTCCAGCCAACGCGGTTCAGGTTGGGAACGTAGTCCCAGAGTTCCTCGCCACTTTTAATCGCCAGGGTGAACGGATGACCGGCCTTGCGGCCCTTCAGGGCGGCGAGACGCTCCACGGCCTCCGGGACTAACACGGATGCCGCTACACCATAGATGGTCTCCGTCGGCAAGGCCACGAGGCGTCCTTCCGCCAAAGCCTGCACACAGCGATGAACGAGATCGCGCGGTTCCTCGGCCTGCCTCAGGGGGATGACTAACGGTGAATCCATGATCGGGCTGACGAGCAGTCTCCTAAGCGGGTTCGCATGGGATTGTGTCGTTGTTCATACTCTGCCTTCCCCTTCGACCAGTTATAGGAGTGACCACCAACTTTGGTCAACCCATTTGGCCTACAGCACCCCATGCCAAACCTTATCCAGACGAAGAAGTCTCCGCCAAGTAACCTGAAAGAGACGCCGCAACGGCCGGGTCAGTTTCCTTGGCCAGGTGTGCGCGAATGATTGGGCCAGCGGCGGCGATATCGATTCGCGCCAAAGCCCAGGCACAGGCCTCCCGGACAACGGGCTCGGAATCTTCAAGTCCGCTCACCAAGACGTCCCAGGCTGC
>JAKPII010000270.1 GCA_029549885.1 Planctomycetota bacterium | reverse complement strand
TTTTCTCATCGCACTTGATGCGTCGAATCAGATCATTTGGAACGAGTGGGTGTATCTGTCGGGGACTGAGGAATCGGCTACCGTTGAAATCTCTTTACCCGAACCGCAAATCAAAACGATCCTGGCTGGTGGCGTGTACGTTCGGAGCAGGGCCAACTGTAACCCGGGTTTTGATCACGACATCCTGATTACCCGACTGGGTTATAGTGTACAGCCGATTCCTGAACCGGGTACCGCCGTCCTCCTTCTCAGCGGGGCAGTCATTGTGGGGGCTATTGCCCGATTCCGTCGAAGCAAGAGAAGTAACTAGACACCTGTAGCAATCCTGCCAGGGACGAAAGCCAAACGGGAGCGTCACATGACGCTCCCGTTTTTTTCGCCCTGCGGTTGGGGGCATCAAAGCATGACTGTCACAATACGGGATGATACGTTAAATCCCCATCTTGCGAAGGTTCTCGCGGCACTTGCGGATGGCCTCCAGAGGTGGCACGGCGTAGCTCTCCTGTTCCACGATGTACCACTCGGTTCCACCCTTGGTCTCGCAGAAGTTGAACACCCAGTCCCATTTGACCTCGCCTTCACCGATAACCGCCCCCTTTGGCCCGCCGTGTTCCTTAAGGTGAATCGTCTTTGATCGTCCCGGGAATTTTTCCAAGATTGCGTAGGGGTCTCCTCCACCGCCCAAGCAATTCCCGATATCCATTTGCATGACCACCTCAGGAACCGTGTGGCTGAAAAAGATCTCCCAGGCCGTTTCCCCGTTTAGCTTCTTGAAGTCGCCCCCATGCGCATGATAGCCAACCAGCATTCCCTTTTCCTTGACCTTCTCCGCAAGTTCATTGAATCGCCGGGCAAATTCAATCGTCTTCTCTCGACTGGCTGCGAACTCGGCCGGGTTAAGCCACGGACAAATCAGGTACTTGTTGCCGATGATCTGATTGAATTCGATTGTCTCGGCCAATTTATCGGGCTGAAGGGTGTCCCAACCGGTATGGGTACCACAGCACTTCAAACCATTGTCGTCCAACCATTTGCGAATGGACTTCGCATCGTGTCCGTAGTAGCCGGCGAATTCCACGCCGTCGTAGCCCATCTCTTTGATGGCCTTTAACACACCCGGCAGGTCTTTTGCGGCGTCCTGACGGACAGAATAGAGTTGAACGCCCACCGGAATCTTTTTCCGCTCAAAGGCAGACAGGGGCGCCTGGCCACATGCGAGTAGCAATCCCGCCGTACCGGACAACCGCAAACAATCGCGTCGTGTCAGTTTCATTGTTTCTCCTCCTCACAAGTTGCTAACCAAGACTCGCCTTTCGGCTTCTAGAGCCACAACGACTGATCATGATAATGTGTCGGACCGGCCCTAAGCAAATGGGGTCGATAACGGACTGCCAGAGCGCCCCCTACCCATGGTGGAAGAACTTGCCCCCTCTCAGAAAGCGCATCGTTGTTAAGTGCGGCCACGACACGGTGTAGTTCTCCATAAGGAGGTCGGGCGTCGGTTGGCATCGGCCCTTGTGGTTACCCAATTATTGAATCTGCAGAGATGCGCCGCGGCGTGCGTTTCTGGGGCGCGGGCGAAAGATATCTCGGGAGTCAGCTGCGCAACCTGGCGGGTCGATATACCTTGCTTTCATTTCGAGTGCGCATCATTTACAATGCCGTCGCAACGG
>JAKPII010000269.1 GCA_029549885.1 Planctomycetota bacterium | reverse complement strand
AGCACGTCCCAGTGTTACACGACGGCGGCGCGGGAAGTCTCTGATAGTCCCAAGAGACCTCAACGCCACCGGGTTCAGGCATATATCAATTTTTCTCCCATCCAACCGGTGATCGCTTGTCGAAATGCGAGTCCGGTCGGTCAGGTAACGATTCTGTGCGTCCTTATTGTAGTGGGCAGTGCGAGGGCACCGGTCTTCAATGGAGACATCGTAGCGGTAGCCGGCGCTTTATCACGGCGATTTGCCTCGGGCTTGGAGCGTGACAATCACTCGGAAACCTGGAAGTGGTGCACAAGCGCTTGCCACGTATCTTGGAAGGCGAAGCGTATCTCCGTTAACCCATTCGGCAAAGCCACGGCGCCGGCTGTCTTGGATGAAGTCTAAGATGGTTTTCTCCGCCAACTCAGGAGCCACAGGCCACAAGGCCACCACAAACCAACCGACAGGAACGCCCCAAAAGCCGCCATTTTGATAGGTCCCCGGTGTCGCTTTGCACGTTTCCCAGTACATGCCCCCGGGCAGGTGGCGGATTTTACCGGCCTGGACGATCTCCGAATAATGATCACGAAAATACTCCGCAACACGGCGGGTCTGGGCTGAGGTGGCGACCTCAAGGTACACCGCGAAGGCCGACCCCCAAATATCGGGCTGACGGCATTGATGAGTCGCCGCCACGAACAGGCCCATTTGTTCGTTCCAGAAGGTATTGCGAATGCTCTCTTTGAGATGGTCTGCTTTTTCGGCGTAGTTTGCCGATTTTTCGAGGCATCCCGCGGCCCTCTCCATTTCCGCCATCTGGAGATAGCTTTGATACAAAAGAAGCGAGGAAAAAAGCTCGGCACCTTTTTTGATCACCGTGTCGGTGAATCCATATGGACAGCGGTCCCAATCCTTCTCTGGGTCAATCCAAACAAGACCGGTTGGCTCTTGGATGGGAATTGCTTGGAGCGCCTTCTCGAGATGCGGAAGTATCTCCTGAAGAAGTTCGCCATCGTGAAGCCTTTTCCAGGTGCAATATGCCACATCTACCAAGAATTGAGAACCGTCGGCCACGGGGTTTTCACCCATCGTTCCCATCCCTGGCTTGAGGATCGGCCGACCGTCAAATGTGACGCAATCGACACAAGTTCCATCGGGTTGCTGGGCATCGAGAAACATGCGAAGGGCGTCTCGCAGTTCCTGTTCGGTGAAGGCCTCGGGGGTTCCCTCCAGCATGTAAGCATAATCGCGGAGCCAAAAGGCCTCGTAACCCGTCCCAACCTGGGGCGGGAACACCGCGCGACCATCCGGAAGAGTTCGATGGCATTCACGCACCAGGCTGTTGGCCTGATTTTCCAACCAGAGCACCGCCTCAGAGAGGCTTTCCTGCACCGGCTGTGACTGGACTGGTCCGTTGGAGAAGAAAACCGAAAGACACAAGCCTAGGATCGCCGTGAGGATTGGTAAGCGTTTATGAGCCATGGGCCACCCATCGTGCAACCGCCGCGACCGTTTCCGAGATCACCGACCTTGTCATGCCTGCCGAAATTCCCTTTCAGCCGGACGAGACCTATGCTTGGACGTCAT
>JAKPII010000257.1 GCA_029549885.1 Planctomycetota bacterium | reverse complement strand
AGGCTTAGGGGCCTGTGGGAATGGTTCCATGCGGATGACCAATTCAGCCCACAACGGTTGCCCTGCCACAATCCGGTGACAAACACCGGTAACCTCGACCGCCTTCTCCACGGTTTCGCGGTAACTGACACGCGGCTTTTGCACCCGCACTTTCAGGTTGTACTCGCGGACCAGCCGATGGGTAATGATCTCAAGATGCAGTTCTCCCATCCCGCTGATGATAATCTGCCCGGTCTCCTCATGTTCTTTGTACCGGAACGTCGGGTCCTGACGCTTCATTAATTCCAGCACGTCGATCAGTTTCTTTCGCTCGGCCGTCGTTTCAGGCTCGATGGCCACATCAATGACAGTCTGCGGGAACACAATCGACTCAAGAAGGATGGGATGCTTGGGGTCACACAAGGTATCGCCGGTAACCGAATGCCGCATGCCCATAATCCCCACGATGTCGCCCGCCTCGACGGCTTGGATTTGCTGGCGGCGATCCGCCTGGATTCGCCAAAGTTGCGGGACGTTTTCTTTCTTGTTCTTCCCGGGATTAAGCACCCGACTGTTGGCCGTTAACCTCCCTGAGTACACCCTCACGTAATCCAAGTCACCATAACGGTCCGCTTGAACTTTGAAGACCAGTCCACAGAAGGGCTCTTTGGGGTCCGGCTTTCTGATGAGCTTCTTTTTTGGATTCTCCGGATCCACTCCCTCCACCGGTGGGATGTCCGCAGGACTGGGAAGATAATCCACGACCGCGTCGAGAACTGGCTGCACCCCAATTCCATGCAGTGCCGTGCCGCAGAGAACTGGCACGACCATATTACCGATGGTTGCCTGTCGAAGCACGCTGCGGATAAGTTCCTCGGGGACCTCCTCCTCGGTCAACAGCAGCTCCGTCAAGCGGTCGCTGTAAAGCGATAGTTGATCGAGCATTTGGTGCCGCCACATCCGCGCATCATCGAGGTACTCCGGCGGAATCTCCTCGGCGATGACCTGCGCACTCTGTTTATCCTCGACAAACCTCAATGCTTTCATGCTAATGAGGTCAATAATGCCACAAAAGGCATTGTCAAAGTGCGCGGGTCCACTGCCGATGGGCAAATTGACGGGAATCGGACGGCATTCCAGGCGTTTTTCGATTTCCTCCAACGTACCGTAATAGTCGGCCCCTTCCCGGTCCATCTTGTTGATAAAGGCAATCCGCGGTACATGGTACCTGTCGGCTTGTCGCCAGACGGTCTCGCTTTGAGCCTCCACCCCCTCGCGGGCACTGAAGACAACAACCGCCCCGTCCAAGACCCGCAGGGACCTTTCTACCTCGGCCGTAAAATCCACATGCCCCGGCGTATCAATCAGGTTGATGTGATGGCCACGCCAGTCAAACGTCACACAGGCCGCTTGAATCGTGATGCCGCGTTCTTGTTCCTCGGGGTCATAATCGGTGACAGTCGTCCCCTCATCCACAGAGCCGGGCCGATGAATGAAATGCGCATAAAAGAGCATCCGCTCTGTGAGCGTGGTTTTCCCGGCATCGATGTGAGCAACGATACCGATGTTACGAATACTTTGGATGTCACGAGGCATAGTCAACGCACCAGCGCATCTAAAACGTGAACATTATCTTCGCGAAGGTTATTCTACCACCTCACCCTGGCGTCCTGCCTAAAGGGTACCCCGTCCATCGAAACCTGTGCGCAAAAGAACACCGCACCGAAAGGATCGGCGCGGTGTGATAAACTCGTACAACCTACCAAGCAAAATGCGCAAACGCCTTGTTGGCCTCCGCCATGCGGTGGACGTTTTCGCGCTTCGTAATTGCCGCGCCTTCCTTCTTATAGGCTGCTTCTAATTCGGCAGCCAACCGCTCGTACATCGGCTTGCCCTTACGTTCCCTGGCCGCCTGGATAATCCAACGGATTGCCAATGACTGCTGCCGCTTCGCGCTGACCTGCATTGGCACCTGGTATGAAGCCCCGCCGACCCGCCGTGATCGCACCTCGATGTTCGGCTTCACATTCTCGACGGCCTCGGTAAAGACATCAATTGGGTTTTTGTCCGGGAACTTGGTGGCAAGAATATCCAGGGCTTTATAGAAAATCTCCTGTGCCACTGTCTTCTTGCCGTTCCACATCATGCAATTAATGAATTTGCTGGCAAGCAGCGAGCCGTATTTGGGGTCCGGCTTAAGAATCGCCTCACTGGCAGTTTTTTTGCCCATAATCCTTTTCCAAAAACAACGGTTATCGCTTGCTGAAATAATCGACCGAAAACCGCACCACCATTCCCGTACTATTTACTTGGCTTCTTGGCACCATACCGACTCCGAGACTGACGCCGACCTTCTACTCCGGCACAGTCCCGCGTGCCACGAATCACCTGATACCGCACGCCCGGCAGGTCACGAATTCTACCACCCCGGACAAGCACAATCGAGTGTTCCTGCAAATTGTGGCCTTCGCCGGGAATATATACGGTCACCTCCTTGCCGTTGCTCAACCGAACCCGGGCGATCTTACGCAACGCGGAGTTCGGTTTCTTCGGCGTCATGGTCCTCACGACCAGACACACACCCTGTTTTTGCGGGCACCCGTCCAGGGCCGGCGCCTTGCTGAACTTTCGTTTTGGCTTTCGAGGATTTCGTACTAATTGATTAATTGTGGGCATGTTTCAACCGTTTTCTAAAATCTCGTACCCCCCCTTTAGACTGGGGATCGCGTGAAACGGATGGCTTTTCCTCGGGCTGCGCACCCGGCTTCTCCCCGGGTAACTCTATCCGGCGCGTGAACAATCTTTTAACTTACCGGCAAGCACGGCAATGTCAAGGGACTCCGCCTCCCGCCAAGATCTTTGGCACTGACCGGTGTACTTTGGTCCAATTCAAGCCGGATTGACACTCCCGCCTTGCCGGGATCGGCGGCAAGCCGGATTTTCTGCATCCTTCCTCGAAC
>JAKPII010000247.1 GCA_029549885.1 Planctomycetota bacterium | reverse complement strand
CCGCACCGCCGGACGATTCAGTCCGCCGTTCTGTTTCGCGACGCTCCTCGGTTCGCCGCTCTGGGTATTTGATGCGCCCGTGGTACATGGCCACCAACGAGCGGATGAGACTATCCTCGATGGTCCGCAACTCGCGGAGCGTGAGGTTGGTTTCGTCGAACTGGCCTTCGTGGAGCTTTCGCTCGGCAATATCGCGGACGACGGCCTCAATCCGCGAAGGGGCCGGGTCCTTGAGGCTTCGCACGGCACTTTCCACGGCGTCGGCCAACATGAGGACGGCGGCCTCCTTGGTCTGAGGTGCTGGCCCAGGATAGCGGAAATTGTTTTCATCGACCTTGTTGTTTTCCGCCTGTCCCTCCCGTTTTTCCTTTGCCCTTTCATAAAAATACTCGACGAGTGTCGTCCCGTGATGCTGTTCAATAAAGTCAATGATGGGCTCGGGCAGATGATGCTGCCGGGCCAGATCGGCCCCATCTTTGACGTGGGCGATAATAATCAGGCTGCTGATCGTCGGCTCGAGGGTCTCGTGGCGGTTTTCGGCTTCCCTTTGGTTTTCAATGAAATAATTGGGTTTAAGCATCTTACCGATATCGTGGAAATACGCCCCCACACGGACGAGCAAGCCCCGGGCGCCGATAGAGTCAGCCGCCGCCTCGGCAATCGCTCCGACGTTAATCGAGTGATTATAGGTGCTGGGGGCACGTCGTGCCAGTTCGCGGAGCAGCGGATGCGAGAGATCGCTCAGTTCCAAAAGGCTCATGTCGGTGAGAATGCCGAAGAACCGCTCGATGAACGGAAGCAGTCCGTGCATGAGAAAACCCGACACAATGCACGCCAGGGCAATCCGCCACAATTCACCCAAGAGGGCCATATCGAGCGGGACATCATTGTTCAGCGCGAGCAGGAAACGGACGACCATCCCTACGCTGGCCGCGACTGCACTGACGGTGAGGAGTTTCGTGCGTGTTCGGACCGAATCGAGTTGAAGGATGGCTACAGAAAGGACGCTGGCCCAAAGAATGCCCATACCCACTTCGTAGCCGGTGACAAGCAGAAATAGCACCAAGACGATGCCACCGAGCGTTAGGGCGAATTCGCGATGATAAGCGACGGCCAAGGTCTGGGCCAAAAGCAAAAGGGGGATGCACTCGGTGTAGGGAATGTCGGCGGCCAGCCAACGGGCAATCACAACACTGAGAATCACAAGGCCGAGAAGGGTGAGCAGTCGGTTGAGGCTAACAAGGACCCGCCGTTCGCGGAAAAAGATATACAACCCTCCCACCCCGAATAAAAACACCACCAAGGTCCACACGCCCAGAAATCGCAGGACCAATTTGGACCAGGCCCGGGGCGTAGCCGTTTCTGATCCTTCCTGGGGAGGTGGCTCATTGTCCTGGAGCAAAGGGCGATGCCACTGAAGCGTGCCGGCGGGGAGACCGACCATGCTGTCGCGCGCGAGTTCGGCATCGAGCCGGAGCAGGGGTGGTGGATTCCACGCCTGTATCAAGAAACACAGCACTGTGGCAGCCACCAGGCCGATGACGAACCGCAGGGCCACTTCGGTGCGGCGGAGGCGGCTCCATGCCACTTCCCACTTTCCCGGTACCCTTACCAGGCCGGCCAGTCTCTCGCTCCGCTTGCGTTTTGTTCCTCCAAAAAACATGAGGTTAATGAGTCGTCTCCTTGTTTAAGACCTCACCGGGCGAAGTCGACGCATCATTGGCGGTATCGCTTTGGTTCGCCGGTAGGGATTCCTGTGTCGTCTCCCGGGCCTTGGGGTCCCGTTTTGACGGATGTTGCTCGTAGGCATCGACGATCGCTTGGACCAAAGGATGCCGAACAATATCCGCCGTTGTCAACTCGACCTGGGCAATTCCACGAATCTGACGCAGGCGGGTCCAGGCGTCAACCAGACCACTGCGAGTATGGGCCGGAAGATCGGTCTGTGTCGTATCGCCAGAAATCACGATCTTCGAGCGATGCCCCATCCGCGTGAGGAACATCTTCATCTGGGCGACGGTTGTATTTTGGGCCTCGTCGAGGATCATAAAGGCCTCATTGAGTGTGCGGCCCCGCATGTAGGCCAGGGGGAGAACCTCGATCCGATCCTCATCCGCGTACCGTCGCAGCGTATCATGGTCGATCATTTCACGGAGGGCATCCATCAAGGGGCGAAGATAGGGCGAAATCTTGGCCTGGAGGTCCCCCGGCAGAAAGCCCAAACTCTCGCCGGCCTCCACGGCCGGGCGAACAAGAACGATCTTCCGAATACGTTGTTCACGGAGGGCAGCCACGGCCATGGCCACCGCCAAATAGGTCTTGCCCGTTCCCGCCGGACCGATACAGAAAACAATGTCGTGATTCTGGATCGCCTTGACGTAGTGGGCCTGGCCAGGCGTCCGGGGATAGACGCGGCGTCCGCTAAAGACCTCGATCGGTGAGACGTCCTCCTGAATCGGCCCCGTTTGGACCTCGAGGAGTAGTCGGCGAACCTCTTCGGCGGCCACTGGCCCGTTGCGCCGGACCATAACTTGAAGCCGCTCCAGAATCTCCGTGGCCTGGCTGACGGCCGAGGCTTCACCGGACACGTGAATTCGGTTATTGTTTGCCGTCACTCGCACACCCAGGGCCTCGCGGATCATGCGGACATGCTGATCACACGGCCCAAACATCCCGACAAGGGTCTCCCAGTTGACCACTGCAATGGATCGTTCACTCATCAACTTCTGTTGACACCTCCACGTTTTACCTCAACCAAATCTTGATCACGCGACTTGCCGCCTAAGGGCGACAGATGGTTCATCGTGCAGATTTCTTAAGATTGTACTATAACCAATCATATGCATCACGGGCTTGTTGAATCTGCTCCTTCCTCGGACAAGTAGCAAAAAGAAACGCATGATTTTCGGCACAGGACTTGCACGGGAATAAGCTTACGGGAATGAGAAAAGAATAAGCCCCATCGCTCCGCGGGCCCCTATTCTCCTTCCGTCGGCCGACAGCCTCTCTTAATACCTGACCGGGACGGACCGCCGCTCGTGAATCCGGCAAGACAATTCTCATACATCATCGGGCACCAGCCCCAATATCCGAAAAGCCAAGGTAGGTGTGGGAATATGGGCAAATTCGGGTGGCAGCGAGGATCTCGCGATGACATTTCTCGCAGATTTTTTTCGGTAATCGGGCTGGGGAGTCCGTGCGAACGATCTTGCGGACCTCGGCGGCTGGTTCCGGTTCGGTCGGCGGGGGTGGCGCGTCTCCTAAAAACTTTAAAACATCGTCTTCGGTCAACGGACGGGTTTTAGGGGGGACCTTAACCTTAACACCGCAAATCGGACAGGCACCTGTCCTCCCCGCGAACTCATCTTTGACCTTCAAACGGTGTCCGTTCGAACAAACGATTTCGATCGGTGGCATAACTGTTCCCCTCTGTAGTGGGGAAAGGGGCACATTGATTCGGCCAATTCATCCTCATCATCATCCTTCTCTACATCCGCGATCATTCCTTCGTCGCACCTGCCGGGCCCTGCTGGGTGACGCCGAACCGCCCACGGTCAGCGGTTCACTCAGCAATGCCTTGCCGCAAGGAGGGGCGACAGCTGGCCCGCTTGATAAACCCCATTAACTTCATTGCGCTTGGCCCTACTTTCGCCCGAATGGTAAGACCGCGATGCCTCCTACCCTATAAACCACGCCGGGTCAAATAAATACCGAACAAAGCTATTCGGTTCAAATTTGCCATATCTCCCATTTTATCGAATTGTCGCAGAATCCACAGTCTGCTCTAATTCTCAAGTTGGAGTTCCCGCGGACCGAAGCCCACCATTTGTGTGGCGGCCTTCGTCGTGATTCCTCGTTGGCAACATCCAAGCCAACAAGGCGTCCGTTTTTCAAGATTACAAACCAAACGAACGGTGTGCTTATCGAAAACCGTCGTCCGTGTTCGGGCTATTCGGCGAATAGCAGAGAGAGCGTTTCTTCAGGTTGTCCGTGCTCCGGCACTCCGCTATTACAAACTTGATTTCTGCTATTGCAGACATACAGCCAGCGCCGGCCTTACGACAACCCACATTGTATTTTACCCACAGTGCATCGTGTGTCAAAATGATCGCTTTGGTTTTGTTTCGTTTCTGGCATTAAGGTGGGAAATTTTCTTGGCATGCCCCGTCGAAAGGCGTGTTTTCAGGGACTCACAATTTCCATGGGTGGAAGGGCTGGTAAAGATTTCAGATAAGCTGCGTATTCTTGGTCGAGTTGGGCGTAGGTTCTTTTCGTCACCTGGCTGAGTGTCTCGGCCGTATCCACGCCCGAATAGACGGCCGCCAAATATGTCACGGCCGCATCGCGGTAGCGACCACCGTCATAATGCATGAGGAACTGCATCAAGCCCGCCGCTTGGCTATAAAGAGCGCCGATGCGGGGATCGCTTTGCCACTCCTTGATCCCGAGGGTGACGAACTCCCGGAGGGGCACATAGAAATTGTCTTGGAGAAAGCGGACGCGGGCGGCCAAGAGCCGGGGCGTGTCGATTCCCCCGAGAACCAGAAAATCCTCGTCCGTGCGGAGCGTTTCCATATACATGGCCGCGGCTTCGATAATCCAGAAGTTACCTCTTGCGCCTGGGTGACTGACCGCTTTGCCCACTTCCTGAAACATCTGGTGCGTGGCCTCGTGGTAGATCGTCGTGGGATCCGCCTGCGGACCGGCGAAAAAGTAGCAGGTCTGGGTCCGGCTGTCGTACATGCCCGAGGTAATGGCAATTTGTGGGACCACCGACACGAGGGCCTGGTTATATTCGTCCCGACTGCGAAAGAGAATGACCTTGTGTTGGCGGGGAGGTGTCCACGCGGGACGAGAACGGGCGTCAAACAAGGCCATGACCTGCGGTTCGCTGGCGTAGAAACGAATGAATAAGCGACTCCACAACTCGTTGAGTTGTTCCAACGACTTGAGCAGCTTTACCCCCTCCTCCTGACTGTGATTGGTCAGCACACGATAATGCTCGCTTTCCAGCACCCAACCAGTCTGGAGCGTGGAGCGGAGTTTTGCCTCCTCCTCGGCGGGAAGCCAGCGTCCGTTGAAATAGCGTTCGCCTTTCTCATAGCGGGCGACATACGCCTTGGGAATCCAGCCGAACTGTTCATGCCACACGTCCCCTGCCCGGAGCCGCCGCACTTCATAACTCGTTCGCCAGTAGCCTGAATATTTTTGATACCCGAATACCCGCCGAATGGCCTCATGATCAGGATTCTCATGGAGGGCGGCCATGGCAAGGTCGAGGGCCAATCCTGCTCGACCTTGACGAACAGCCCCGCGGGCAAAGGCAAAGAGGCTGTCCGCTTGTTCCTTGCGGAGTTGAACCCAACGACGATACCATTCAACCTGATCCGGCGAAAATGTCTCCGGTGGGGTTTCGAACCCAATCTTTTGCGGCAAGATCGGTATGAGAAGTCGGTCCTCCGCAATCGGGTGCAACCACCGGCGGGTCCGCTCGGCCTCCGCGGTAAGACCGACGGATTCGCACCACTGCGCTAAGTTTTCTAGTTTCTGCCGGTACTCGGCGGCCTGGCGCCGGATGGCATCGAGGAGGTCATCCGCACTTACGGGGTTTGGTGCCCACAATAGGCCAAGGATTAAAACAACCGCCCAGGGAAGAAAACCTTCCCACGCCCATCCGCCGGCCGCCAAAACTCTCGCCGCACTCTTGCTTCGGACGCCCCTTTCCAAGCCGGGAATGCAATCTGCCAATCGAGCGTTGGGATTTGAGACAATTGTGGCCAACCTAACCCCTCCTTGCCGAAGGTATCAATTCTCACGAATAAGCCGCGACGATCCTATCAGTTATGACGTTTTTGCAGGGAATTAGTTTCCTGGGTAACTGAGAGGCGGCCCCATCAACACGATCATCCGCCGTCTCTTTTCTCCCTTATTTGAGCTTACCACACCATTGTGGGGAACGCCGTTAAATAGGTAACCCCGATAAGTGAGTAAGCGAAAAGCAGGGAAAGACTGCCCTAAGAAGGTATCCTATACTCTCCCCTCGCCCGTTTGGCGGGAGAGGGGTCGGGGGTGAGGGTGGCTCGAATCGCTGGTGGTTTTCCGATCAACTCCGACGATCGCTTGCCCTCACCCCAACCCTCTCCCGGAGGGAGAGGGGGACTTTTTGGGATGGACTCTTAGCCACGCGATTCCCCGACCGTTTCGTCCCATCGGCAGCGGTGGGCCCACCGACGAGTTGTTCTCATGCACGATCTTCTCATCCACAATCGCGCGCCGGCCAAAAAAAGGACTTATGTCCTGTGAAAATAACGATCAAGCTCTTCCCGCGTGAAGACAAGCATGGCGGGCCGGCCATGGGGACAGTGATGCGAATGCAACACCTGGCGGCTCTGTTCCAGTAGGGCGTTGATTTCGTCGGGATTGAGTTGCTCTCCCGCCTTGACGGCCGCCTTGCACGCCATCGAGTGGAGGATCTTTTCCAGGAGGATCGTCCGATCGACATCGCGGGGTGATTCTCCCAAGGCAGCGATGACCGCCCGGAGCAATTCCCCCGGTGCCATGGTTCGCAGCAAGGCGGGGTAACTGTGGACCAACACCGTGTTGCCGCCAAAGGGTTCCACGTTGAGTCCCAGTTCGGCCAAAAGCTCGCGGTTTTCCAGGGCCAGACTGGCTTCAACAGGTGTCAGATCAACCGGCTCAGGGATGAGGAGTTGTTGGCTTGGAAGGCGTCCCTGGGCGATATTTTGGCGGAGCTGTTCGTAGAGGATGCGTTCGTGGAGTGCGTGCTGATCAATCACCACGACCCCATCTTCGCTTTCCGTGACGAGGTACCGGTTATGGACCTGGAGCGCCCGGATGGGCGGCGATTGATCCATGGGCAGACGTCCTTGCGGTGACGGTCTGCCAAGCGAAGCCGTGTTGGTTTGTGAGGCGGCAAGTGGCGACTCCGCTTGAGGCTGCTCCCCCGCTATCACATTTTGGCTTGCCGGTGCGTCACCCACAGGCGAAACGCCTTCTGATGTGGGGTAGCTCAACGGAGAGACACCCGCTGTCTGGATGGCGGCACGCTGGCGATCCAATTCCCCTTTGGCCCAATCCACGATTTGGCGACGGATGGCGAGCTCTTGTCGGGGATCGTGTGGGGTGTCGGCCGTCTGTTGGTCGGATTCCGTTCCGGCGGGGAGACGCGTTATTAAATCTGTGGTGAGGAATTCTTTGCGGATTGTGCCGAGCAACTGCCCGTACAGCCGACCTCCGTCTAAGAATCGCACCTCCTGCTTGGTGGGATGGACGTTGACGTCCACCAATTCCGGCGGCATCTCCAGCGTGAGGAATGCGATGGGCTGGCGATCGACGGTCAACAGGCCGCGATAGGCTTCGTTGAGGGCGTGCTGGAGGTTCCGGTCGCGAATGGGACGCCCGTTGAGAAAAAGGAATTGCATTTTGGCATGCCGGCGGGCAAACCGAGGGTGAGCCACATAGCCAAACAGGCGGACCGGACCATCTTCGCTAGAAACCGGGATCAATCCCTCAGCCAACTCTCGCCCGTAGAGTGCCGCGATCCGCTCCAGGAGATTATCCGTCGCGGGCAGTTGAAGGACGGGGCGATCGTTGTGCATCAGCGTAATATGGACGTGAGGATGTGCCAGTGCGATGCGGGCAACCGTCTCGGAAATGTGCGCCAATTCTGTCGTTGTTGAGCGGAGGAACTTGCGACGGACAGGTGTGTTAAAAAAGAGGTTGCGGACCTCGACGACCGTCCCCACGGGGCAGCCGCAAGGAACGAGCTGACGGATGACACCGCCTTCCACAAAAAGCTCACCTCCCATGTCGGAATCTGAGCTACGGCTCCGAATCCGGAGATGTGAGACCTCAGCGATAGAAGCCAAGGCCTCGCCCCGAAAACCGAGCGTGCGAACGTGACAGAGGTCTTCCGCAGTCTCGATCTTGCTCGTGGCGTGACTGGCGACCGCCAGTTCCAATTCGTCGGCGTGGATACCGTGCCCATTGTCGGCCACGCGGATTAGATCGACACCGCCTTTTTCCACGGCGACATCAATACGGGATGCCCCTGCGTCGAGGGAATTTTCCATCAATTCCTTGACCACGCTGGCCGGTCGCTCAATGACCTCGCCCGCCGCGATCTTGTTGATCACACTTTGGGGAAGCCGTTTGATTCGCGACATGGACGTTCCTTACACTCCGCAGGGCCGATCTTTCAAAGAAGACGCTCTCAATGTTGTTTGGCTTGAATCCTGAATTCACATCAACCAAACAAAGCCCCGACCGTGCGAAAAGCCTCCGAGTGCGGGGAAGGCTCTCCCTGCTTATGAGAGACCGTACTCTTTGATTTTACGATAGAGCGTGCGTTCGCCAATGCCCAGCATCCGGGCGGCCTCCTCGCGGTTGCCTCCCGTGGCCCGGAGCGTCTCCGCAATGAACATCTTTTCCAACTCGTCCATTGATCGCCCCACCAAGGCCGCCAGCGACACGTTGCCGGGGTCCACTTGGCGGCCATTATCCCCGGCCAAATGTTCGGGCAGGTCATCCACGTCGAGAATCCCGTCGTAATCCACAACGACCATGCTCTCGATGACATTTCGCAATTCGCGAACGTTGCCCGGCCAATTGTGGGTTTGCAAGCGATGTCGTGCGGCCGGCGTCATCCCCTTGATCTGTTTGCCGTGCTTTTTCGAAAACGTTTTGATGAAGTGGTCGGTGAGAATGGGGATATCTTGGGACCTCTCGACAAGACTTGGCAAGCGGATGCTGACGACATTCAAGCGATGATACAGGTCGCGACGGAAGCGGCCGGCTTCGACAAGTGCTTCCAGGTCTTGATTGGTGGCCGAGAGAACGCGGACGTTCACCTTAATCGGGTCATTTGAGCCGACACGAGTGATTTCACCGTTCTCCAAGACGCGGAGGAGTTTGATCTGAGTGGCCATCGGCATGTCACCAACCTCATCGAGGAAGAGCGTGCCGCCGTGGGCGTATTCAAACTTGCCGACACGATCAGAGCAGGCATCGGTAAACGCCCCCTTGACGTGGCCGAACAATTCGCTCTCCAGGATATTTTCACTCAACGCAGCGCAATTGAGGGCCACGAAAGGCTTGTTTTTGCGAGGGCTGTTTTGATGAATGGCCTGGGCGATCAACTCCTTGCCCGTTCCGGTCTCGCCCAAAATGAGGACCGTTGCGTTGGTCGGGGCAATACGGCGGACCTTTTCCAAAACGGCCCGCATCTGGGGACTGTTGCCGACAATCCCCTCAAAACCGAACGTTTCATCAAGCCGCCGATGGAGTTCCACATTGGCCCGGCGTAAGCGGACATTCTCCGCAGCCTTTTGAACGACGGCACGGAGTTGGGCCAAATCGAGTGGCTTGAGCAAATAGTTGAAGGCACCTTCTCGCATCGCGGTAACGGCCGATTGAATCGTCCCGTGGCCCGTCACGAGGATGACTTCTGTTTCGGGTTGCTCCTGTTTGGCCAGGGTCAAAATCCCTAGGCCGTCGATCTCGTTCATGACCAAATCGGTGATGATGACATCAAACTCTTCCTCGCGGATGAGCTTGGCCCCTTCCGGGCCGGATGTCGCCGTACGACAAACGCAGCCGGCGCGTTCAAGGGCTTCGGCCATAGTCTCGGCGTGATCCTGATCGTTGTCGATGATCAGGACCTTCACCGGCGGTGCGGATGCCGTGTCTTGTGATTTCGTGCTACGTTCGAGATGCGTCACCCGCTCGGTCATGAGTTGTCACCACTTCTCCAGGAATCTGCCGGGGGATGGCAAGTTTGATAGTTACCTGTGTTCCGCGCCCCACTTCACTTTGGATGGAGATTGATCCGCCGTGGGCTTCGATGATTTTACGTGCGGTGGGCAAACCCAAGCCTGTTCCCCCGCGCTTTGTGGTATAAAAGGCATCGAAGGCATGGGCCAGTGTCTCTGCGTCCATCCCACAGCCGTTGTCGATCAGGTCAATGACCACGCCGTCAGGCGAGGGAACGGTGCGAATGACGAGTTCACCACCGTTGGGCATGGCCTGTTGGGCATTGATCAGGAGATTAAGGAGGGCCGCCTGAAAAGCCTCCCGATCAAGCAGAACCGTGGGCAGATCACTTGAGAGGAAATCAATGATTTCGATCCCGGACTCTTTAGCACGGGCAGCAAAAAAACGCAAAGCCCGGCGAATCTCTTCGTTCAAATTGGCCGGTTCTAAATTTAACCGATCCGCCCGCGTGAACTTCAAAAAATCCTCCAAAATAGTTTGCAGACGGTCGCACTCTTTCTGGACCATTTCAATACGAGCCAAAATGCGTCGCTCGCGGGGGGTCTCAGGTTGAGCGAAGTCCTCTGCTAGCAGTTCCAGGTTCAGGCGGATCGTGGAAAGGGGGTTCTTGATCTCGTGGGCCAGCGCGCCGGCCAACCGGGCGAGCTCCGTATATTGATCAAGGAGCTTTTGTGAAGGCTCGTCGCGAGTTCGCATTGCTTCGCCGCCCATTGATAAACCCCCAAAATCCTCTTACGTGCTACGACCTAAGTCGTACCCGACCGATCCGTTTTTCCTGCCGACGCCCGGACTCCTGCAAACGATTATCTTAGCAGAAATCCCCTCGATTGATGAGATCCAAGGGGAATGAGCACGGAATCCCGAAATCTCGGCGCAGAACGATCGAACCCAGAACGATCCAACTACGAGCGACTGGCTTTGCCGTTGCTACGCCGTGATGGGTTAGCGGTTTCGGTCGCGGTCTTGCCGTCGATGGGCAGGCGGGACCCTCTTAGGGGGTGGTGGCGGAGGCGGCTCGACGTTACCTTCGCCTTCCCGTTTCTGCGCAAGTTCCCGGAGGGCACTTTTGCGACTGAGCTTGACCCGATCCTGATCGTCAATGGCAATCACCTTGACGGGCACCGTGTCACCGACCTTGCAGATATCGGAGACATTAGCGACGTATTCGTCGGCCAGTTCGCTGATGTGACAGAGTCCATCTTTTCCGGGCAAGATTTCAACAAAGGCTCCGAAGTCTTTGATACTGGTGACCCGACCGTCATAGATCTTGCCGACCTCAACTGTGGCCGTCACGGCTTCCACTTGCTTGAGGGCCGCCTGAGCATCTTCCAAACTCGAGGCGGCAATGATAACAGTCCCGTCGTCTTCCACTTCGATAGTGGAGCGGGTCTTTTCCTGGATGCCACGGATGGTCTTGCCGCCCGGTCCGATCAAGGCGCCGATCTTGTCGGGCTCGATCTTCGTTCGCAGTAAACGCGGGGCGAAGACCGAAATATCTTGCCGGGGCCGCGAAATGACCGAGAGCATCTTCCGCAGGATTTCGATGCGGGCCTCGCGAGCCTGGGCCAATGTCGCCCGAACAATCGTCTCATTGATCGAGCGGACCTTGAGGTCCAATTGAATGCCTGTGATCCCGTTCTGGGTTCCTGCCACCTTGAAGTCCATGTCACCGAAGTGGTCCTCATCGCCGATGATGTCGGTGAGGAGCAGCCAATTATCTTCCGACTCCTTGATCAGGCCGATGGAAATACCAGCGACCGGGTTGCGGATGGGCACACCTGCCGCCATGAGGCCCAACGTCGCCCCGCACACCGTGGCCATCGAACTGGAACCGTTCGACTCAAGGATGTCGGAGATAATGCGGATGGTGTAGGGGAAGACATCCGGGTCGGGCAACACCGGCTCGACGCTGCGTTCCGCCAGGTTGCCGTGACCGATTTCCCGGCGACTCGGCCCACGGATCGGCCGACATTCACCCACACAAAACGGCGGGAAGTAGTAATCCAGCATGAACTTCTTGCTGTATTCGTCGATGATGCCATCGACGATCTGCTCGTCGCGAGGCGTGCCCAGGGTCACGGTGATCATGGCCTGGGTTTCTCCCCGCTGGAAAAGGGCCGAACCATGGACTCGCGGCAGCACATCGACCTTGCAGGTGATAGGCCGCAACTCTTTAACCCCACGACCATCGGGCCGTGTTCCACTGAGAATCAAATCGCGAACCACCCGCCGTTCCAGGTCGTGCCAAGCACGCTCGAACTCGCTTAGAGGGATGGCACCTTCTGCCGCGGGATCGGGGATCATCTCCTGCAAGGCTTGCTGCTTAAGTGCCTCGCAAGCGGCCGCCCGCTCCTGCTTTCCCGGTGTTTGCTTGGCCTGACGGAAGGCCTCATAGTAGCGGGCCTTCAATTCTTCGTAGAGCGGACTGGGCGGGGGTGGCTCAAACGGATTCTTTGTGGGCTGGACCTTACCGGTCAATTCCTCCTGAAGATCGATGACCTGCTTGACGTACTCATAGGCGGCCATGATGGCATCGCCCATGACATCTTCCGGCACCTCCTTGCCGAAGCCCTCGATCATCAGGATACCTTCCTTCGACCCGGAGACAACCAGGTCCAGGTCGCTCTTCTCCAGCATTTCCTGGGTGGGGAAGGGGACAATTTGGCCATCGATCAATCCTACCCGCACCGAACCAACCGGCCCGTCGAAGGGGATGGGGGAAATCCCCAGGGCGGCCGCGGAACCGATCATGGCCAAGACATCCGGGTCGTTCTGCCGGTCGGCCGCCATCACGATGGCCTGGACCTGCACTTCGTCCCGAAATCCCTCGGGAAAGAGGGGCCGAATCGGTCGGTCAATCAAACGCGAGATCAGGACTTCACGCGGCGAAGGGCGCCCTTCACGCTTGAGGAAGCCCCCGGGGAACTTTCCGGCGGCCGCGTACCGCTCACGGTAATCACAACTGAGGGGGAAGAAATCGACGGCTTCCCGCGGTGCCCCCGTGGTCACGGCACACAGAACCACCGTATCCCCGTAACCGACAAGACAACACCCTGCCGCCTGTTTGCCCAACTCCCCTGTTTCAATCCACAGCGTCTGGGCCCCAATGCGTCGTTCAACTCGAACTTTCAAAGCTCAACACCTTTCCAACAAGAAGGCCATTTCGGCGCCTGAGAGGTCGCACTTTGACGAGGGCGTGTCCGGGCGGATCCAACCACCATTCATTAAGATACGAATGCGGACACACCAGGACAGAAGCGGAGCCCGTGCCGCACATCACTTGCGGAGGCCAAGACGTTGTATGATCTCAAGGTATCGCTGAGGTGCTCTGCGCTTGAGATAGTCCAACAGCCGCCGTCGCTGACTTACCATCATTAGCATTCCGCGGCGGCTGGCAAAGTCCTTGCGATGAACCTTCAAATGATCGGTCAAAAGGTTGATCCGCGAGGTTAAGATCGCAATCTGCACCTCGGGTGATCCCGTATCACCTTCCTTCGTACAAAACTGTTCGATCAATTGACGCTTTTGCTCTTTCGTGATGGTCATCTGAACTCCGCAAGTCTTTGTCCGCTTGGTTGGTTCCGCCTCACATTCCCTCAAAAAGGCGATTTTACCTCCACCTGGTCAGCCGATTCACACATCCACAAATCCCACAGCTATCATCAAACGCTAGTTTAACCCTAACAGCGGCCTCGGAAAAGGGGGTTTCTGTGGACAACCCGCCGCAGAGAAGCCCACCGTTTGCTGTCACTTTCGGGCCGGAGCGCCGAGATCAACCTTGTTGCTCGGCCAGGATGCGGGCGTTTTTCGCCTGGAGCGTCAGCTTCTTTACTCGATTAAGATAAATCTGCCGCCGCACCCGGCTGCTGACCGTCTTGGCAAGCCGGGCATACTTTGCGGCTAACTGTTCCTTGACTTGCGCCAGGTGGAGCAACATGCGTCCTTTGCTATTGAGCTTTTTTTCGCCTTGTGTAGCTGTCATTATTCGCACCCTCTGAGTCTTACGGCTAACTTACCGACGTAAATGATCCCTTGTGTTCTTGCTATCTTGCCATTCATACTAGTGAATACCCACTTTGTGCAATCCCCCTTAGCGAGGGGCAGGGGAAGAGTGAGGCGACAAATGTTTGGAAGAGACCACCCGGTGGAGCAACTCTGCCAATTGTGATACCATTTGATCTTCCGAGAACCTCATTGTGGCAATGGCTTTGGCGCGACGGGTCAGCGCCCCTCGCTGCTCCTCGGGCAGGTTTAGTACCTCTTTGATCGCGCCTTGCAATACGGCAGGGTCGGCGGGAGGCACCATCAGACCGAGCGGCGGGTTATCGTTCAGAACCTCCGGAATACCGCCCGCAGAGCTGGCGACGACCGGTACACCCAGAAGGAGGGCCTCGATTAAGGCCCCACCTAAGCCTTCCTCACGGGACGGGAAGACGAACACATCGGCGGCGGCCACGATGTCAAGGGCATCCGACCGAAAACCGGGTAAAAACACTCGGTTGCTCAGCCCCAGCGTTGCCATTCGTGCCTCAAGATGTGAGCGCCACTCACCGTCTCCGATAAGGACCACGGCCACATCGGAATGGTCTTTGGCTAGTCCGGCAAACGCGGTGATAAGGTCGTCCTGACCTTTGGCGGGGGTTAGCTTCCCCACATGAACAATGAACCGTGTTCCGGGGGAGCCGTTGCCCGAATGCACGCTTTCAGGATCTCCCTGGTCGCTTCCCGACGGCGGAGCTCCCCCGCAATTTCGGGCGAGCTCAGTGAGGACTTGTCGCCCACGAATGGGATTTGCCTGACGGATTCGGCCTAAATCCACCCCGTCATAGATGATCGAGATTCGTTGGGAGAGAATCCCGGCTTGACGACAGGCCTGGGCGGCCGCCAAGGAGCTACAAACCACACCGTCCAGCATTTGGCGGTACAACCAGCCCGAGCGGAGACGAAACACGGTACGACGGGCCCCAATTCGGGCGACAGGTAAGCCCAAACTGGCCAAAAGGCCGTGAATGACGGCATGGGGGTCGTTCATAAAAAGGACGTGCGGCCGGAACCAGCGCATCGCCCGCCGGAGAGCTAGCCACGCCGACGGTCCACGTGCCCGATGAGGAAGGGAAAACACCGGGAAGCCCAATTGGCGCAAAAGGCTCGCCAGGGCGCTATCGGCCGGGGCCGCCGTCAAGACGTCACACGCCCTCGCGGTCAATCCCCGAACAATAAGTCGAGCTTGCTCCTCGCCTCCGCCCCAGGTTCTTTGAGTAGACAACAAAAGAACCCGCAAGCGTGGTCGTGCCCCGGTAGGATTTGCATAACGGTTGGCTAACATAGATCACCAACGCAAAACCAAAAGGCTCGACATATGGGAGCCACGTTCCACCCTAGGGAGTCGAGCCCTTCTCCTCTGCCCCGGTGATATGTGTTGCCCGGCGATATCGCTCCTAAGAAGGTTAACGGAACAATCGAATGGCAATATTCATCACCAACGTCAGGAGTATGCTCAGGACAATGCACGTGGCTAAGGGGATGTGGAGGGACCAGCGCTCACCGCGGATGTGAATATCGCCGGGTAGGCGTCCCAGGTGCAGTGGCAGGCCCCCCAGCAACCAGATCAGGCCGCCAATGATCACCAGGAACACCCCGATCAGAACCAGGAATTTACCCACCGAGGTGAATTCCATAGCCTTTCTCGTTCCCCGATACCTTTGAGCCTATCCCACAACCTCCCCTCTCCCGTTCGGCGAAAGGGTCCGGGGTTGAGCGTGGCACGAATCGCTACCGGTTTTCTCGATCGACTCCAACGGTCGCTTGCCCTCACCCCAACCCTCTCCCAGAGGGAGAGGGAACTTTGGCATAGGCTCTTTACTGCGAAATGATAATCACTCCACACAATCTTTTGTCATTCTATGCGCACTGACGTCAAAAGGAAGCGCCGAGAAAAGGGGATTCCGTGGTACTCGTGACGCGCTCCCGCGAGCTTGATGCCAGGGAGCTTTTCCAACCACGGGTGTTTTCCATGAATCATTTGGATAACACCGTCAGGATAAGGCATCCAAAAAAAAACGGCACACCGTAACACTGACCGTGGGTTGGGTCAGTGTAGCGGTGCGCCGGTGCGGGTTGGGATTCTGCTAACCATTGGCCTGTCCCGCCCTTTATGAGGGCAGACTACCAGCTTCCGGTCAGGAGGAGGTAGCTCAGGGCAGCCCGATCGATCGACTTGGTGTTGTTCCCGCCTTGGGACTTGGCTTGGACCTTCTCGAAGTTCTGCAACTGATACAAGTAGCTAATCGAGCCAAAATCGCCCGATAGGGTTAGGCCCGTGCCCGTGGCCACCAGAGTGTCGGCACCCGGAGAATCGTACAAGATA